>NZ_JMCB01000008.1:0-300000 GCF_000737315.1 Hyalangium minutum | reverse complement strand
TCCGGAACGAGCAGGAGGCCGCTGCCGCCCGGCACGAGGGCCAACTGGCGACGACGATGCAGGAGGTGGAGCGGCTCAAGGCCCAGGTGCAGGTGGCTCAGGCCCGCCGCGCCATCGCCGAGGCGGAGCTGGCCATCGCCGAGTTCGAGACGAAGAAGCTCACCGTGACGCAGGAGCTGGAACTCCAGCGCGCCCGGACGATGCGCGAGATCGAGAACACGCTGAGCCCAGAGGTCATCCAGATGACGCTCGCCAACCAGCTCCCCCAGGTGGCGGCCGCCTTCCAACAGAAGATGGGCGAGGTCCACGTCACCGCCGTGGATGGTGCCAATCCGTTCGGCTACATCGCCGCGGCGGTGGAAGGGGTGATGGGGCTCGCGCGTTCTGCGGGCCTGAAGATTCCCACCCCCGCCCAGCAGCCGCAGTAACCGGCCCTCGGTCTGGCGTATATAAGGAGGGCGGGAGGCACAGGAGGTACGTCAGCCGTGAAGAAGGTTGGGATTCTCGCCGCAGTGTGCGGCATCGCCGTGGTGGTGGTCCCCTGGCTCATGCCCACCGGCCCAGGGCTCGGGCTGGATGCGACGCAGTTCCTGGCCTCCGGCAGCTTGCTGACGGGGGCCGCTGTCGTTTTTCTCGGCGGCCTCCTCACGGCGATGACGCCTTGCGTCTACCCGCTCATTCCCATCACCGTCTCTGTCTTCGGCGCTCGGAAGGCCGAGGGGCGGGCGAAGGCGCTGGTCCTCACGTCCTCGTACATCATCGGCATGGGCGTGGTGTTCAGCGCGCTCGGGGTGCTGGCGGCCAAGACGGGGCAGGCCTTCGGTTCCATGCTGGGCAACCCTGCCGTGGTGACGGGGTTGGCGGTGTTCCTCCTGGTGCTTGCCACCTCCATGTTCGGCGCCTTCGAGCTGGCGCTCCCTTCGAGCATGCAGCAGCGGCTGACCACCGTGGGAGGCGCGGGCGTGGCGGGCGCGTTCCTCATGGGCAGCGTGTCCGGGTTCCTCGCAGCGCCGTGCACCGGCCCCGTGCTCACCGGCCTGCTCGCGTTCGTGGCGAAGACGGCGAACACCGGCCTGGGCGCGGCGCTCCTCTTTGTCTACGCGCTGGGCATCGGCGTGCCCTTCTTCCTCATCGGCGTCTTCACCGTGCGCCTGCCTCGCGGCGGCGTGTGGATGGAGTGGGTGAAGAGCGTGCTGGGCATCGTCCTGGTAGCGCTTGCCATCTCTTACCTGCGGGATGCGTTCCCGTGGGCCCGCGACACGGTGAAGGCGGCGGCGGCGCAGCTCGGGCGCACGCCGGGCGCGCTCCTCGCGGGGGCGTTCGCGGCGCTGGGCGTGCTCGTGGGCGCCATTCACCTCTCGTTCAAGTCCGGATCGCGCGAGTTCGTCATCAAGGCCGTGGGCGTGGCCCTCGTCGTGATCGCCATCACCGTCCGCATCGGTGTGATGGACACCACTCCCGCTGGAGCCCTCTGGGTGAAGCTCGGCTGGATGGAGCTGCCCAAGGCGCCGACCTTTGAATGGCACCATGTCATGCCCGCCAAGCAGGCCACCTTCTCGACCGAGGAGTTCGAGAAGGCCCTCGCCTCGGCGCGCGCCGCCGGCAAGCCGGTGATGATCGACTTCTTCGCGGACTGGTGCGCGGCCTGTAAGGAGCTGGACCGGGAGACCTACCCGGCCCCCGAGGTCATCTCCGAGTCGGAGCGCTTCTTCAACATCAAGATCGACGCGACTAACAGCGAGGACGCGCTCGATGTGCTCATGGAGCGCTTCGGCGTGCAGGGGCTGCCCACCGTGGCCTTCGTGTCCTCCGGCGGAGAGATTCTCAAGAACCCCCGCGTCACCGGCTTCCTGGAGCCCCGGCCGTTCGCCGAGGAGCTCAAGAAGGTCCGCTGAGCCTCCCGGCCGCTGCTACCCGAGCCGCCCGCGGCTCTCCATCACCCGGTCGATCATCAGCTCGTGCAGCGCGTAGAGCTGCCGGGCTAGCTCCTCGCCCTCAAGCAGCGCCACGGCTCCGGCCATGGCCTCCAGCGTGGACATGCCGTCCGGGTTGGGCGGGCGGCGCAGCCGGCGCGTGTTTGGCGGAGGAGGAGGCAGCGCCAGGCCCGGCATCTTCCGCAGCGCGGGCAGGCGCTGGACCATGCGGCGCGCCTGTCCCCAGTTCCCATCCAACACGATGAGCCGCTTGGGCGGAGGCGCCTGGGGCTCGGGCGGCTGCGTGTCCGGGAAGAGCAGCCAGGTGTCGGGGCTCTCGAGCACCGAGGCGTCGAACCGCTCGCCGGGCGCCCCGTACGTGAGCACCTGACAGCGCACCAGCGCGAGCGCCGCCACCCGCACCGTGTTGGTGGACTTCTCCTTCTCCTTGTTGTGCCGGATGACGAGGAACTCGGTGCGCGTGTCCAACTGCGGCACCTGCGCGCACAGGCACAGCCGCGTGGGCAGGTAACACCGCGGGCAGCGGCCCGCGAGATCCGGCGGGGTACGAGACCTCATGCCCGAAGCATGTACCTCATGTGCTGATCTTGTTCCCCCGCCGGTACTGCTCCATGAACTCGCGGGCCTCGCGCAGCTTCTGCTCCACGTACCTGTCTTCGGCGTCCGGCTCGTAGTCGTCCGGCATGTCCACCTGGAAGAGGGCCGAGAGAGCGGCCGGCGACACCTCGAGCCACTCAGCGGTGCGGCCCAGCGCCACGTGGCGGCGGCCCGCGAACGTCTCCGGCCCGTCCTCCGGGCCACACCGGCAGATGCGCGCCGAGTCTCCCGTCACGTCGATGTAGAGCCCGAGCACCTCCGCATCCAGCTCCGCGGCGAGCGAGCACGTCACCTCGCTCACGTACGCCGCCAGCGCGTGGGCTGCGGAGCGCTCACCGATCGAGCGCACCATGAAGACCTTCCACCCGGCCTCGTTCAGCGTGCCGGCCTCCTCGAGCTGCACCAGATCCGCCGGAGGCGCCTGGATGCGAGACAGCAGCCGACGGACGGGCGCCTCGATGCGCTCCACACGGGCGTGGGAGGCGGGGCAGAAGAAGAGGACGCGATAGTCCCGGCTGTCGACGGAGGGTTCCATACGGCACGACGTGGAAGAGAGGGTCTCCTAGAATAAACCCTCTAATACTACATAACAGGGAGCTTCGGGATTCAAGGAGTACCAGAAATTGATGGTAAAGGCGAACCCAAGGTGCGGGGCTCCGTTGCGACCCAGACCCCCACGGTCAGGACGAGGATTCCTCCCAGCAGGCCCCAGAGGCCGAGCGCCTCGTGGAAGACGAGCCACCCGAGCACGGTGGCGGTGAGGGGCTCCAGGTAGGTGAGCGCGCCCGTGGTGGAGGTGGGGATGTGCCGCATGCCCTGGTTGAAGAGGACGTTGCCGATCAGCCCGCTCACCACGCCGCCCGCGAGCACCCACAGCACGGGCACCTCGATGGGAGGCAGGGCGCTGCCCCTGAAGAGGATCAGCAGGGTGAGCGCGCCCACTGCGGAGTGAACGGAGGTGACGGCGATGGGAGACCAGGCCCGCGCGGCCTCCTTCGCGCAGAAGACGGTGGCGGCGAAGAAGATGGCGCTGGCGCCGCCGAGCACCGCCGTCCACCCGGAGAAGTCCTCGCCCGGCTTCCAGATGAGCATGCCCAGGCCCAGTGAGGTGAGGGGAGCGCCGATGAGGGCCCGCAGGGAGCGGCGCTCGCGGATGACCCAGGGCGCCGTCAGCGCCACCAGCAGGGGCGCCAGGTAGTGCGTGAGGATGGCGATGGCCACGGGGCCACGCTTCACGGCGGCGAAGACGAGGGCCACGTTGAGGGCGTCCGCCACCCCCATGAGGACGAGCGCCCGCGTGGCCCGTCGGTCCTTCAGGGACTCGCGCCGCAGGAGGAAGGGCGAGATCAACGCCATGGTGGCCATGGCGAGAAACGCGTTCTGGACACCGGAGAGGCCAGCCGGGTGCAGGAAGAGCGGCCAGAAGCCCCAGAGGGCGGCTCCGGCTGCGACCATGATGAAGTACCGCACGGGACGTGAACTCCTGGCTGCACGGGGCTGGCGGCCCCGAGCGGGAGCGCAGACTAATTAGACTCAGTGGTTGCCTGCCTGAGTGTGTCATAATCAGGACGACTTCCGTGCCTTCGCGCACCTCTCACGCCGATCTCCTGCCTTGCTGCCCATCACAGACTTCATCCCTGCCATCCGCTTCGCGATTCCCCGGTTCCGGCCACAGCCAGGCCGTCTTCCCGCACCGGATGCACAGCAGGAGGCGTGCATTCTCCACCCTCCCGCGACGCCTCTTCAGATTGTCGCGGGTCCAGGCAGCGGTAAGACAACCGTGCTTGTGCTCCGGGCACTCCGGCTCGTCATCGTCGACGGTCTTCTGCCCGAGCATGTGCTGCTTACCACGTTCACGAAGAAGGCTGCGGCGGAGATTCGCACCCGGCTCATCGAGTGGGGGCTCCAGTTGGTGGGCTATCTGCGGCAGCACGGTCCTTCCCAACTGCAACCTCACCTAGCCCAAGTTGACGTCAACCGTTTCGTGACGGGAACTCTCGACAGTTTGTGTGAGGACGCGTTGCGCACGCTGCGCGTGGCCACGGACCCTGCTCCCGCCCTGCTCGAGGGGTTCGCGGCGGATGCGCTCATGCACCGCCGCGGCCTCACCAACACGGTCTACAACACCGGTACGATCGATCCCGCAGTCGCCGGCTACCTCGCGAACTTCACTTTTGACGGCACTGCCCCGGGGAATGTGGGGGAACTCATCCGCAGCGTGCGCCCGATCTTCGATCGCTTCGCGCACGACATCATCGACCTCCCCACCTTCCAGACACTGCCGACGCACACCGGGGCCCGCGCCCTGCTGGTCCGGGGATATGGCGCCTATGTGCAGCACCTGCGGGACACCAACCGCCTGGACTTCGCCCTACTTGAGCAGGCCTTTCTTGAGCGGCTACGGACTGGACGCCTTGCGCGCTTCACGGATGTCGTCCGTGCCATTCTTGTGGACGAGTACCAGGACACCAACCTCCTCCAAGAGAGCATCTACTTCGAGCTCTTCCGGCGATCCAACGCGTCCCTGTCGGTTGTGGGTGATGACGATCAGTCCCTGTACCGGTTCCGCGGCGCCACAGTGGAACTCTTCCGGGATTTTCGGACGCGGCTCGCCACCGTGGTGCCCAACGTCGCCGCGCAGCGACTGGATCTCATCGCGAACTACCGCTCCACGCCCGAGATCGTCTCCTTCTTCAACTCCTTCATCGTTAACGATCCTGACTTCTCGCCCGCACGCGTCCAGCCTCCCAAACCGGCGATACAGGCCCATCTCCCTTCCAACGGAGCGCGGGTGCTGGGCATGTTCCGGTCAGATGTCCCGACACTGGCGACGCACCTCGCTGCCTTCCTCCATGACGTGTTCCGTGGAAATGGACGTGTCGTTAGCGGAGCCATGGGGCCGGTGACCGTAGCCAAAGCACCTCAGGGAGGAGACTTCGGCGATGCTGTGCTCCTAGCGCACTCCGTGAACGAGTTCACCTCGGGGTTCATGGGCTCGACTCCCCGGGCCCGGCTTCCTCATCAGCTTCGGCGGGAGTTGGCCTCAAGGAACGTCGGCGTTTTCAACCCACGAGGGCAAGCGCTCCGCGACATTCCCGTGATCCAGCAGTTGTTGGGAGCGATGCTGGAGTGCCTAGATCCTGGATCGGCGTTGCAGAGCACAATGCGCCTGCGCGGCGAGGCCCAGCAGTATCTGGGCTCATTTCGCGTCGCCTACACTCAGTATGCCGGCACGAACCCTCCGCCAGTGCAACCACATGACCTGTCTGCCTTCGTCATGGCCTGGGGGCGCCGTCAGTCTCAGTCTGGCAAACCGTGGCCGCGTGAGTGGCCGATCCTAGAGCTCTGTTTCACGCTCCTTGCTTGGTTCCCAAGCCTGCGCGATGACCCCGAGGGGCAGGTGCACTTGGAGGCGGTGACCCGCGCCATCTCGCAATCGGCGACGTTCTCGCCCTACCGCGCGTTGGTGCTTCACGGTTCAGGGCAGCACGATCGCATCAGCGTGGAGAACGCCCTACGAGACATCTTCGCTCCCATCGCCGAGAGTTCGATCGACGTCGATGAAGAGATCATGCCAAGCATACCCCGGGATCGCTTCGCGATGATGACAATCCATCAAGCCAAGGGGCTTGAGTTTCCCCTGGTCATCGTGGACGTCGGCTCGGACTTCAAGACCAACCATGCGAAGACCCGGTTCCGGCGATTCCCCGACCAGCCGAGCAATGTCACTCACCTGGAGGATGATCTGTCCCAGCCCTGCTCCGTTGGCACGCTCCGTTTGCAACGCACCGCCCTGCAACGCACCTTCGATGATCTGATCCGTCTCTACTATGTCGCCTACAGTCGGCCTCAGTCCGCGTTGCTTCTCGTTGGCCTGGACACCTGCCTGCAGTACTCGACGAGCATCCGCCATACCGCCACCTTCTGGAGGGCCGACGGCACCTGGGCCTGGAGGACTCCGTACTCGGGCCGACGCCATCCTCCGCAGGCGAACAACATCCCGCTGGAGCTGATCTGATGCTTCAACAACGCCGAGAGCCCGAGCTCGTTCCCAACTACTCGCTTACGGGAGATCTGCTCTCATTCATGAGGTGCGGGCTACAGTACCGCTATCAAAACGGCAGCGCTCTACCGCCCTCCCGACCTGTCCAGATGTGGTTCGGCGAGTTCATCCACGGCGTGATGGAGACGGCGTACCGGACCTGGCTAGCCAGCCACCCGCCCTTCCCCTGGCCCTGTACGCCGACTCCCTATAACACCAGCCCAGCTCCGAACCGTGCCGCGAACGATATTGGCACAATCGGGGACCTGGTCGAGGCAACGCTCGCCGCAGCGGGAAAGAGCCCACGAAGCAGGAACTTGCGCGAGTCCGCGTACGAACGGGCCGAGCGGGCGGTCAACGAGATCGGTCCCGAGCTGTTCCCGCTCATCCGTTCCGCGGAGGAGCGGGTCATCGGTACGCGCTCGCTCACCATGCCGCAAGGGGCACGGGCGCGCGCCCAGATGTACGAGCTTCACGGAATCATGGACGTGCTGTCGTCCGTGACGGTGACCGCCACGACGAATAATATGATCTGCAACGCGGTCCGTGCCGCCGTGCCGAACCTGCCTGCTGGCGCTGAGATCATCGTCGACTACAAAGGCTCGCGGCGGCCCGCCCTGGATGATGAGTACTGGACCCAAGGCGACTGGCAATTGCAGATGTACGCCTGGCTCCGGTCCCGGCAGCCGGGCGCCGCTCCTGTCGTGGCGGGAGTTCTGCTCTACATCAACGAGCTCGCTCCGTCGGGAATCAGTCAGCTCCAGCGAGAGGTCAACCAGGGGCGCACGGATGTACGGCCTCTTTCGGGCTCGCCGGACGATTATCAACTGCGGACATGGCGCCCTGGGGCCGCCGTTCCCTCATTCTCGGCGGCCTTCAGGTTGCAGCGGGCGATCCGGATTGTCCCCATCACCCAGCCGAGCATCGATGCCGCCGTTGGCGCTTTCGATAACGTCGTCGTCAACATCGAGTCGTGCGTCGCACGTGAAGCGCAGCACGGGACGATAGTTGCCCACTGGCCTGCCGGTGGAGACGATGCGACGTGCGATGCCTGTGACTTCCGTCACTTCTGTCCTTCGCCTGCATCCGCTCGCTCGACACAGAACTATCTGCCGCCCGCGCCGAGCGCGCCTTAAAGTATAGGCGGAATGGGAGCACTCTTACTGGGCGGTGGGCTGGTGCAGAGAGGCAAAGGAGGGGCAGCTAAGCCAAGCGAAGTAATTTCGTTTAGGGGTACGCTGCGACAGTGGTGAGCAGCGTACGCCGAAGGAGGTCCGGCCAAGTAGTGCATCTGACTGCCGGGGGAGCAGCGCTCCCTGGCAGGACTGGTCCGCCGCACGAGCAGCAGGGAGTGGCACCGCGCGCTTCAGCCCTTCTGTTGTTGGCCGGCGGCCAGAGCGCTGGCTAGGTGGGTAAAACCCTGGGGGCATTCCTCGGGCGGTGCACGCATGGCGCCGAAGGTGGCGCCAAGAGGGTGGCCAGTTGCTGGAGGCCCGTCCACATCCGGGTCGACCGTCCCGCTGACATCTACGGCGGTGGAGTTGCTCCTCAAGGCCATGGAGAGAGACCCGCGACAGCAGGGCTACGCCTTCGCGCGCTGGACGTGCGCGCGTCTTGCCGTGCACCTCGAGCAGCACGCGGGCGTACACATCAGCCTTGACTGGGGGGGCGAGGTGCTGCGGCGCCATGGCTTCGGCTGGCCTGAGGCCGTCGGCCTGCTGCGCCGCATCCGCAGGCGCGGCAGCCCCCCATCCGAGTCGCTACCCCTGAGCGGCATTAGCCGGGATGGCTTGGACCAGAATGTCCGGATGTGAACGGGAACAGAGGCGATCCGCCGGTCCGCTTCTGTCTCCCTGGTGGCGGGGCGTGCAGGCGTCAAGCGCGGTGTCATCCACCGTCAACGGCGGTGACAGCGGCGGCGCCAACCCCGTGATTCGAGGCCCTGGGGCTCATGGCACGGCGGGTGCTCAGGGGGTGAGGCAGAGGAGGAACACCCCATGAGCCTGAGCCGTGATTTGAGCACCGCCCTCCACGAGGTGGGCGTGGCGCTGCGCCGACCCGAGGAGTTTACCACGCGCTGGAGGGATCGCCGACTGGCCCCTGGCCCGAACCCGATTGTCTTCCCCGTGCTGTTGATGTGCGCGGTGCTGGGCATCGCCGCTTACGGGCTGGTGATGAGGCTGCACGAGGGCTGGGGCGGGATGCTGGCGGGGCTGCTCAAGGCCCCGGTGGCTGCGGGGCTGGCGTGGACGCTCGCGCTGCCGGCGCTCTACATCCTCAACTCGGCGCTGGGCTCGAAGCTGGACGCGTCCACCACACTGCTGGCGGCGCTCTCCACGGTGAGCTTCGGCTCGCTGGCGCTCTTGGCGAGCATCCCCATCACCTGGTTCTTCGGGCTGGCGCTCCCGTACGGCCTCGTGCGGCTGGCGGTGAACCTCACCGTGTTCGCGGGCGTGGGCGTGTGCATGGTGGACGTATTCCTGCGGACCATGAAGGCGCTCGAGCCCGAGCGCAGCCGCGCCTACGCCACGCTCTGGCTGGCCCTGGTGGGTGTCATCGGCGCGGAGCTGATGACGCTCTTCTCCCTCTTCCACTTCGACGCCTGAGCGCTGGAGGCTGCCATGGACGCTGCTTCGACCCTCGATGTTCCTGTGCTCCCAGCTCCCGAGCTCAAGCCGGACCCCGTGCCCAGTCCCGGGCCTGTGCCGGGGATGTTCGATCTCATCCTGCGCGGAGAGACGCGCCTCCACCGCCTGATGCGAGACGAGGCGGGGCTGCCCGAAGTGATTCAGAAGCTCCTCGCGCTCTCGGTGCTGGGGCTCACCATTCATGGAGTGGTGCTGGGACTGGCCGCAGGGATGTTCGAGCCGGACACCTCGCTGGCCTGGTACCAGGCGGGGAACCCAGTGGTGTGGATGCCGCTGGCGTTGATAGGCGCCTTCCTCGGGGCGCTGTGCATCTGCCTGCCGTCCTTCTACTTCTATACGCAGCTGTCGGGGCTGGACGCCTCGTTCCGGGTGGTGACGGCGCAGGCGCTGCGAGCCCAGGCGACCATGTCCGTGCTGCTGCTGGGCGTGCTCCCGTTCTACGCGGCGTGGCTGCTGGGGACGGTGGTGGGCGTGTTCGACGAGCCGGGCACCGCGCTCTTCGCGGGCCTGTGCCTGCCGTTCGGCGTGGGGCTGTGGGGCATCCGGGCCGTGTACCGGGGCTTCTGTGACTTGGCCGAGCACTTGCCCATCACCCACAAGCGGCGGGGCAACTTCCTGAAGCGGCTCGTGCTGTGCTGGGGCGGCGTCTACAGCGTGGTGGCGCCGGTGGCGCTGTACCGGCTGGGCGAGGCGCTCGGCGCATACCTGTGAGGAGGGCTTGGCCATGGGCGTCGTCGAGACCTGCATCCTGTATTTGCTGCTGGGCGGTGTGGTGGCGGTGGCGCTCGTGCTCCGGGCCGAGGGCCGAAGCCCCGGCGAGCGGGCCGTCACCTTCGTGAGCGGCGTGTTCTTCTGGCCCGTGTACGCGCCGTTCCTGCTGGCTCCGGCGCGCGCCAGTCCCACGGCCGCGGTGACGCCTCCGGCCCGGGCCGCGAGGGAGCGGCTGGTGGGGGCGCTGAGCCAGGTGGAGGGGCTCGCGGCGGACGTGCTGCGCCCCGAGGTGGCGCGGTTGCGCGGGCTGGTGGACGCGGTGGGGAAGATGGAGGCGCGGGTGGCGGAGATGGACAGGCTGTTGGCCACGCCCGAGTTCGATCGGGCGGCGGCCTCCGAGCAGCTGGAGTCGCTGGCGCGGCGCGGGCTGCCACCGGAGGACGCGCGGGTGCAGAGCGTCCAGGCGCGGCTGCGCAACATGGAGCGGCTGGTGGCGATGCGGGAGCGGACGGCGGCGGACCTGGAGCGGGTGGTGTTGCAGTTGGAGGAAATGGGCTCGCGGCTGCAGCTCTTGAAGTTCGCGGGGCGGCCGGACGCGGAGCTGGTGGAGCTGCTCCAGTCGGTGGCCTCGAGCGTGGAGGAAGTGACGGAGGGGCTGCTCGCGGCGGGCTGACACCGGCGCGGGTTCTGTCAAAGTGGCCGGGAAATGGGGCCCCTCTTCGCCTACAGCCTCGTGCCAGTGCTCTCGGTGGCGCTGCTGCTGTGCTTCACCGCCTCGCTGCGTGCGCGGAACGCGCGAGGGCTGGCCTTGTACTGCCTGACGGTGGCGGCCTGGAGCGGCACGCTGCTGATGCTGTGCATGCCGCGCACGGCGTGGCTGGGCGAGCGCCTCGTGTCAGTGGGAACGTTCACGGCCGCGGGCTTTCTCCACGCGGCGTACAACGTGACGGGGCAGCGCTCGTACCGGCTGGTGGTCTTCGCGTACTTCGTGGCGCTGGGGCTCACGGTGCTGGGCGTGGTGGAGCCCAATGTCCTCTACGGGCCGTTGGCGATGACCCGAGGCCCCCTGTTTTGGCCGGCGATGGGCCTGGCGGTGGTGGCGATGACGGTGCCGCTGGTGCACCTGGTGCGCGAGTACCGGGTGGCACCTCCCGAGCGGCGGCCCTTGATGCGAGGAGTGGGCATCGCCGGGGTGCTCACCTACTTGGGAGGCATCACGAACGCGACGTTGCTCTCGGGAGGGTACGCGCTGCCGTTCGGCATGTACCTGGTGTTGGGCGGGCTGCTGGTGTTGGCGCAGGTGATTGGCGGGCTCCAGGCGGAGAGTGAGCGGCGGCTGCTGGAGCGCAGCCTGTTGTACTCGGCGCTGGCGGCGGTGCTGTCAGCGGGGTTCCTGTTCGGGGTGTTGACGCTGATGGCGGGGAGCGGAGAGCCCTACCTCAGGGAGTACCGGGTGGGAGCGTTCTTCCTGCTGGCGCTGGCGGCGTTGGCCTTCGAGCCGGTGCGGCAAGGCTTCCAGGAGTGGCTCGGCCGGCGGCTGATCAAGGGCCGCGCGGCGGCGAGCGAGCTGGCCGAGGAGCTGGTGAAGCAGGAGGAGCGGGCGGACCAGGCGGCGCGGCTGGCGGAGCTGGGACAGTTCACGTCGGCGGTGGCCCACGAGGTGCGCAACCCGCTGGGGGTGCTTGGGGCGCACCTGAAGCTGCTGGAGCGCAAGGGGACGGATCCCGAGGCCATCGCGGCGATGAGAGAGCAGATTGATCGAGCGAGCCACTTCGTGGGCGAGCTCCTCCGCTACGGCCGCCCGAGGCCGCTGGAGCTGCGCAAGGTGGATCTGCGGGCCACGGTGGCGCTGGCGTACTCGACAGCGCGGCAGGGACTGGGAGCGTTGGCGCCGGAGGTGGTTTTCGAGCAGCCGGACGGAGAGGCGATCGAGCTGGAAGCAGATCAAGCACAGCTGTCCCAGGTGCTGGTGGTGCTCTTCGAGAACGCATTGCTGGCGCTGCGGGAGGTGCCATCCCAGAAGCTGCGAGTGACGTGCTCCCAGGAGGGAGAACGGGTGCGAGTGGTGGTCGAGGACAATGGGCCGGGCATCGCACCCGAGCTGTTGCCACGCTTGTTCCAGCCGTTCGTGACGGGCCGAAAGCGCGAGGGACCGAGACCGGGGACGGGGCTGGGGCTGGCCATTGCGCGGGGAATCGTGGAGCGGCACAGCGGGCGAATCACCGCCGGGCGCGCGGAAACCGGAGGGGCCCGCTTCGACGTGGAGCTGCCAAAGGCCCAGACGGTGATGGCCGTCGCGGCCCGAGACTGAGCACCCCGTCGGCGACGGGGTTCACGCAGGACATAGGGAGAACGCCATGGCGATGCCGCTGGAAATGGAGACGGAGCGTCTCATCCTCCGGCAGTTCCGGGAGTCGGATCTCGACGCGTTCGCGGAGATCTGCGCGGACCCGGAGGTGATGCGCTTCATCGGCGAGTTCAAGCCGCTGGACCGGGCGGGAACGTGGCGTGTCATCGCCACCCACTTGGGGCACTGGCAGCTCCGGGGCTACGGCATGTGGGCCGTCGAGGAGAAGGCCTCGGGGAAGCTGATCGGCCGGGTGGGGCTCTGGAAGCCCGAGGGATGGCCAGAGCTCGAAGTGGGATGGATGCTGCACCGGGCGTGCTGGGGACGGGGCTTCGCGAGCGAGGCAGGCCGAGCCTCCATCAACGCCGCGTTTCGAGTCCTGGGCGTGGACCACCTCATCAGCGTCATTCACCCGGAGAACGCTCTCTCCATCCGCGTCGCCGAGCGGCTGGGCGAGACGTTCGAGCGCACATGGGCGTTCCATGGGCTCGAACTGCGCATCTACGGCCTGCACCGAAGCAAAGCCAGCAACGCGGTCAGGCCTTGACCAGGAGCACGGCGCGAGCGTCGACGTTGAGCACACAGACGACGAGCAGTTCTTCCCGTGCTTCGACGGCTTCACGAATGGCGGAGTTGTCTCGGAGGTCCCCTGGAGGAAAGTCGGGGCCTTCGTGCAGGACGAGGACCTCTGGCTCCTGGCGCAGCACGCCCTGGATGCGCTTCAGTTGATCCGCTTCGGCGCGCCGCCCTGGCTTGTCCGTCCGGCCAATGATGCCGCTGACGCCGCCGAGCCGAAGCCCATCCACCTCATGCACCTCGCCGTCCATCAGGTAGAGGCCGGGCTGCTGGAGGAACCGTTCGCGCTCGCGAGACGTGCCGAAGGTGTCGTGGTTGCCCGCCACGCCCGCCACCCAGCGGAACTGGGAAGCGAAAGCGTTCCAGACGCTTCTCACATCCCCCGAGGCGCCGCGCATATTCGCGCTCGGATCCGAGAAGAGGTCCCTCGCGAGCAGTCTGGGAGCGGCCGTGCTCGTTACGTTCGGGTTACCCACGGCGACGCCCTGGATTCGTACTGTTCCCGTCACCGAGAGGGAAGGAGCAACATGCGTCACAAAATCGTGTGGGGCCTTGCCGCACTGCTGAGTGCGTGCGCGGCGGAAGGCGCGGAGCGGCGAGGGGAGACGAGCCCAGGCGGGCTCACGCTCCAGACGGAGCGGGTCGTCGTCTTCAAGGACGGATACGCCCTGTTGGTCAAGCAGGCGAAGGCCACCGCGGACGCTCGCGGCGTCACGTTCACGGAAGAGGTACCGGACAGCGCGGTGCTCGGCACGTTCTGGGCCTGGAGCGATCGCGGTCCCGCCCTGCGCTCCATGCGCGCGGAGTGGCGTGAGCAGGAGGTGGAGCGGGAGGAGCGCGGCACCTGCCTGGATCCGGCCTCCATCCTCGAGGCGAACCCCGGCAAGCGCGTCACCGTCGAGCTCGAGAAGGTGACGCTGACCGGGACTGTGCTCCCCCTTCCCGCGGGGCAGCCCTCCGCCCCTTCACCAGCGCTCTCCGCGCGCTCCTCCGCGTTCGAGCCTGTCCTCGTGCTCGGGGCGCCTTCGCTGGGCCAGGTGGTCGCCCTCTCGGTGCCGGAGCGCGGGACGGTGGTGCTCGCGGGCAAGGACATCCAGCGGGTGTCCGGGGCGGACCTCTCGCTGGAGTGCAAGCGGAAGGTCCGCGTGAAGGAGCGGCGCAAGCGGCTGGCCCTCGACTTTGGCGAGGAGGCCGCAGGCAAGGCGCTCACGGTCCGGATCGTCTACTTCACGCCAGGCCTTCGCTGGGTCCCCACCTACCGCTTCGAGGCGAAGAAGGGTGGGCCCGGGGCGCTCGCGCTCCAAGCGGAGCTGGTGAACGAGCTGGAAGACATCCGGGGCGCACCGTTCGATCTGGTCGTCGGAGTGCCGAACTTCCGGTTCCGGGACGTGGCCTCGCCGTTGTCCCTGGAGGGCATGGTGCGCAATGCGCTGGCACAGGCCGCTCCCTCGCTCATGGGCCAGATGAACAACCTGAGCAATGCCATGTTCACGCAGCGCGCGGGCGAGTGGCGAGGAGGCGTGGGTGACGAGGAGGTGAGCAGCACTCCCCAGCTCCCAGACTTTGGCGGGCAGGCCGAGTCGCCGGACTTCTTCATCCACCCGCTCGCGGCGATGGATCTGCCCAAGGGGGCTCGGGCGGTGGTGCCCCTGTGGAGCGATGAGGTGCCGGCGCGGGACCTCTACACGCTCGACGTGCAGGTCCGCCGGGATGAGAACGACTCGGACACCGTGCAGTACGGGAGCTCTCGAGGGTCGATGGGGAGCCCGTCGCCGCTGCGGCTCGCGCGGGCGGAGGTGTGGCACCAGCTCGAGCTGAAGAACGGCACGAAGTTCCCGTGGACCACGGGGCCGGTGTTGGTGATGCGGGGGCAGGTGCCTCAGGCCCAGGAGCTGCTCACCTACACGCCGCGCGGGGGCGACACGCTGCTCCCACTCACGGTGGCCACGGACGTGCGCGCGCTGCACGAGGAGGTGGAGCTGGAGCGCAAGCAGGATGCGCTGGAGAGCAACCGAGGCCGCTATGCGCTCATCCGCAAGAAGGGGACGATCTCGCTGTCCAACCCCCGCGGCGAGCGCACCCCGCTGCGGATCCGGCTGTCCACGGGCGGCAAGGCGGAGGCCGTGACGGGCGGCGGCCGCGTGAAGGTGGACGACTTCCGGCCGGAGGACTGGGGCGGCAGCCGGCTGGCGGCGGTGAACAGCCACAGTGAAATCGACTGGACGCTCACGTTGGAGCCGGGCGAGCGCAAGACGCTCACCTATGAAGTCAGCTTCTGGCGCTGACTGGGAGATGATGGAGGCGCCATGCCTGCCCGTCGCGTACTCGTGGTGGAGGACGACCCGGCCATCCGCCGGGGCGTGGTGGATGCGCTCCGGTTCCAGGGCTACGTGCCGCTGGAGGCGGGGACCTTCAAGGACGCGCTCGCCAGCGCCACGCGGGACAGCTTCGACCTGTTGTTGCTCGATCTGGTGCTGCCGGGAGGAGACGGGCTGGAGGTGCTGGCCGAGGCCCGCAAGGCCCGGCCCACGCTGCCCGTCATCATCCTGACGGCGCGGGGACAGGAGGAGGACCGGGTGCAGGGGCTTCGGCGGGGCGCGGACGACTACGTGGTGAAGCCGTTCAGCGTGAAGGAGCTGCTGGCCCGGGTGGAGGCGGTGCTGCGGCGGAGCGCGGAGCGGCCGCTGGATGTGGAGGAGATCCGGTTCGAGGGAGGCGTGGCGGACCTGCGCAAGTGCGAGCTGCGGTTCGAGGATGGCGCGACGGAGTTGCTGTCCGAGAAGGAGATCGAGCTGCTGCGCTACCTCTCGCTGAACCGGGAGCGCGTGGTGTCGCGGGATGAGCTGCTGCAGCGGGTGTGGCGCCTGCCCGCGAGCCTGGCGCGGACGAGGACGGTGGACATGCACGTGGCGCGGCTGCGCGACAAGCTGCGAGACAGTGCGGAGGAGCCGCGGATTTTGCTGACGGTGAGGGGCAAGGGGTACCGCTTCGCGAGCAGGGGGCCGGGGTGAGGCGGACGATGCCCACGTGGATGGCGCTGGCGGCCTGCGTGGCGCTGGCGTGCGGGGCGCTGGGGTGGCTGAGTGTCACGACCCTGAGGCTCGAACGGGCGGAGGCGCAGACTCGGGCAGAGAGCCGGGTGGAGGAGCGCGTCCGGCTGGCGCTCTGGCGCATGGATGGGCGGCTCGCGAGGCTCCTGGCGCAGGAGAGCACCCGGGTGGTGAGTGCCTGGGAGCCGTTCTACGTCCCGCTTCATGTGTTCGCTCAGGAGGGGAATGCGCCCGGGCCTGCGGCGGCGCGCATTGCCTCGCCGCTGCTGTACGGGACGCCGGACGAGGTGCGGTTGCACTTCGCCTTCCAGGAGAGGGGACCCCTGCGCTCACCCCAGGTTCCGGTGGGAGGACAGCACACGCTGGCGCTGACTGCGGGCGCCCGGAGCGAGCAGCTCCAGCAGTACGGTGCGCGCCTCGCGGAGCTGCAAGCCCGCCTGGACCGCCGGGTCCTGCTTCAACTCGAGACGGGCACGCCTTCTCCCGAGACGGTCATCGCGGCGCGAGAGCCGAGCGCCATCGAGTTCAACCGGCGGCAGATGCAGGCCATCGGGAACGCAGCCTATCTCCAGATGCCCGGCGAGGCTCCGGAGGACGTGGCGCCCACGGCGCAGGAGGTCCAGGTGTCTCCCATGGTCCCGGTGTGGATGGGGGACGAGCTCCTGTTGGTCCGCCAAGTCACTCGGGAGCGAGGTGGGGTGGAAGTCCAGGGGGCGTGGCTGGACTGGGCGCGGATTCAATCCCTGTTGCTGGCGGAGGTGACGGACTTGCTACCGGCCGCGGTGCTCGAGCGGGTACCCCCTGGCGCGGGAGATCTCCTGGAGCGCCGCCTCGCCTCGCTGCCGGTGCGGCTCATTCCAGGGGCGCTTCCGGCTGCGGAACCTCCCGGGGGCTCTCCTGTCATCTGGAGCCTCGTGGTGGCGTGGAGCGCGCTCGTGGTGGCGCTCGTGGCGGTGGGGCTGCTGTTGTTCGGGGCCCTCTCCTTGAGCGAGCGCCGGGCGGCCTTCGTCTCCGCCGTGACCCACGAGCTGCGCACGCCGCTCACCACCTTCCGGATGTACGCGGAGATGCTGGCCGAGGGCATGGTCACGGACGAGGCGCAGCGCCGAGGCTACTACGAGACGCTGCAGCGGGAGTCCAATCGGCTCGCCCACCTCGTGGAGAACGTGCTCGCGTACGCGAGGCTGGAGCGCAAGCGCTCGCCCAAGGCCGCGGAGCCGTTGGCGCTCGGGGGCTTCCTGCGAGACAGCCTGGGGCGCTCGGAGGAGCGGGCTCGGGAGGCGGGGATGTCTCTGGTGCTGGAGCTCCCGGAAGCGCTCGAAGCCGCTCAGGTGCGCGTGGAGCCTTCCGCCGCGGAGCAGGTGCTCTTCAACCTCGTGGACAACGCGTGCAAGTACGCGCACGGCGCGGAAGACACGCGCATTCATGTCCGCGCCGAGCGCCGGGGTTCACGCCTCGCCATCGTCGTGGCCGATCATGGGCAAGGAGTCTCGCGCACGGATGCGAAGAGCCTCTTCGAGCCCTTCTCGAAGTCCTCCGAGCGCGCGGCGGAGTCCGGGCCCGGAGTCGGGCTGGGGCTGGCATTGAGCCGCCGGCTCGCCCGGGCCATGGGCGCGGAACTCCGGTACGAGGGGGGCCAGGGAACGGGCGCCGTCTTCGCGTTTCTCCTCCGCACCCCGTGAGGTCTGGCCCAACCTGTCAGACAAGCAGACAGGCTCGAGCCATGCCGCGCCGCCAGGCCTCAGGCGGCTTCGGGAGATCTCCGGCCTGAGACGTCACTCCAGTCCAACCCGAAGCGGGTGAGGTACTTCTTCAGCCGGTCCGCGTCATTGGTGCTCGCCTTGCGCGCGCGGGACTGCGCGAACAGCACGCGCCCGGCCTCCGACAAGGTGCGGGCCTGTCGGCACACGGCAATGACATCCGCGAGCTGTACCCGATCGAACCGGTCCAGCTCCGTTGCCAGCTCGGCGCCCAGCACCTCCGCCACGAGATCCACCGCACCCGCAGAGGCGGGAGAGGCCCCCCTCGTCCACTGTGCGCGCAGCCGGGTGAGCTCCTCGTCCACGTCCTCCCGCGTAATCCGCCCACCCGAGGCCAGCGTGGCCATGCGCAGCACCGCCGCGTTCAGGTCCCGGAAGTTGCCGCTCCAGCGCGCCTCGGATGAGGTGGCGAAGCGCAGGAAGTGCTCCTGCGCCTCCTTGTTCATCGTCACCCGCAGCTCCAGCGCCTGGGAGGCCTGGTCCAGCTCGTAGACGAGGTTCGGCGGGATGTCCTCGGGGCGCTCGCGCAGGGCAGGCAGCCGGAACGTCCACAGGTTGATGCGCGCCAGCAGGTCCTCCCGGAAGCGCCCGCGCTCCACCTCGGCCTGCAAATCCCTGTTCGTTCCCGCGATGAGCTGGAAGTCGCTCTCCACCTCCTTGTCCGAGCCCACCGGCAGGAAGCGCTTGTCCTCCAGCGCTCGCAGCAGCATGGCCTGCTCGTCTGCGCCTAACTCGCCAATCTCGTCCAGGAACAGCACGCCCCCGTTTGCCTGCCGCAGCAGCCCAGGCCGATCGCTCACCGCTCCCGTGAAGGACCCCTTCACATGGCCGAACAGCGCGGACATGGCTCCATCCCCGCGCAGCGTGGCGCAGTTGAGATCCACGAAGGGCCCGCTCACCTGCCGCCGCGCCTTCTTCAGCGCGTAGATGCGCCGCACGAGCTGGGACTTGCCCGCCCCCGTGGGCCCGGTGATGAGCAGCGGTGCACGCGAGCTCATTGCCACCTGCTCGATGCGCTCGATGAGCCGGTTGAACGCGGGGTTGCGCGTGTCGATGCCCGCCTTCAGGAAGGAGAGGGCCTCGCGTTGCTCCTGCTGGAAGCGCGCTGCCAGCTTGTCGTACTTCGACAAGTCCAGGTCGATGAGCGTGTGCCCCCCCGCGCCGCCCAGCCCCTTGTCCCGGCCCGAGGGTGGTGAGGTCTGCACCAGCCGGCCGGGGATGTGCCGGCTCTCCACCAGCAGGAACATGCAGATCTGCGCGATGTGCGTCCCGGTGGTGATGTGGACAAAGTAGTCCTCCTGCTCGGGCTGGAAGGGGTACTTCCGCGCGTAGTCGAGCAGTGCGCCATAGACCTGCTCCAGGTCCCACGGGTCGCGGATGTCCACCACGGCCCCGCGCACCTCCGTCTCCGGAGACACCTGCTGGATGTCCTCGGTCACCGTCGCGGCCAGCACCCCCGCTGAGGGCGGATAGAGCAGCTCGAGCCGGTCCACCAACAGGTCCTCCTGCTGACACATCGCCACCGTGGGGCGCCACCGCTCCCACCGCCTCGGGCCCTGCCCCTGGTCGATGGTCGTCCCGAGCATCCCGATGACCACCGTCCTGCGTGCCTGTGTCTTCGCCATACGGATACGAGTTTATCTCCAAGGATAAGGAATCGGCCAGCTGGGAGCGCGCCTCCCTCGGAGAGGGCTGGCACGGCGGCTGCTCTATCCCCCGTCGTGCCCGGCACATGGGTTGGGCGAACGAACGGAAGGCAAGGCCATGAATCGCAGCTACGAGGTGTTGTCGGACGAGGGGAAGAACCCCATCAAGGCGTGGACGGTCGGCGTCCCCTTCGAGGACGAGGCGAAGCAGCAGGTGAAGAACCTCGCGGGCCTGCCCTTCATCCACAAGTGGATCGCCGTGATGCCGGACGTGCACCGCGGGTACGGTGCGACGGTGGGCTCCGTGGTGCCGACGGTGGGCGCCATCATCCCGGCGGCGGTGGGTGTGGATATCGGCTGCGGGATGATCGCGGTGCGCACGACGCTGCGCGCCGAGCAGCTGCCCGACAACCTGGCCCCGGTGCGCGCGGTGATTGAGCGCGTGGTGCCGCACGGCCGCACGGACAACGGGGGCCGCAATGATCGCGGGGCCTGGCAGGACGCTCCGGCGACGCACCGCGAGGCGTGGGCGCGCTTGAAGCCCGGCTACGACGCCATCCTGGAGAAGCACCCGCGGCTGGGCCGTGGGCCGGACCTGGGGCACCTCGGGACGCTCGGGACGGGGAACCACTTCATCGAGCTGTGCCTGGATGAGTCGCAGAACGTCTGGGTGATGCTGCACAGCGGCTCGCGCGGGGTGGGTAACCGGATCGGGAGCCACTTCATCGAGCTGGCGAAGGAGGACATGCGCCGCTTCTTCATCCACCTGCCGGACGCGGACCTGGCGTACCTGCCGGAGGGGACGGAGCACTTCGAGGACTACGTGCAGGCGGTGGAGTGGGCGCAGGAGTACGCGGCGACGAACCGCCAGTTGATGTTGGACTCGGTGGTGGCGGCGCTGCGGGCCTCGCAGCTGTTGCCGGCGTTCGGGCTGAAGGACGCGGCGGTGAACTGCCACCACAACTACGTGGCGCGTGAGCACCACTACGGGAAGAACTGCTTCGTGACGCGCAAGGGCGCGGTGCGGGCGCGCGAGGGGGACCTCGGCATCATCCCCGGCAGCATGGGGGCGCGTTCGTACATCGTCCGCGGGAAGGGGAACGCGGAGGCGTTCCACTCGTGCAGCCACGGGGCGGGCCGGGTGATGTCGCGCGGGGCGGCGAAGAAGCGCTTCACGCTCGAGGACCACGCGAAGGCGACGGCGGGGATCGAGTGCCGCAAGGACGTGGACGTGATCGACGAGACGCCGGCTGCGTACAAGCCCATCGATGCGGTGATGGCGGCGCAGGCGGACCTGGTGGAGGTGGTCCACACGCTGCGGCAGGTGGTGTGTGTGAAGGGCTAGGCCCGGACAGGGTGCGCGAGGTGGCCATGCCGGGATAGCGACATTCGAGGCGCCCGCTCCCCCCGAGACCGGTTGAAACGGTCGCTAGGATGGGGGAGCGGGCGCCGCTACTTTTGGCATTTCGAGGGACAGAGACATGGTTCGGATCGACGGTTCGAAGGGAGAGGGGGGCGGACAGGTTCTGCGCACGTCGCTGGCGCTGTCGCTGGTGACAGGGACGCCCTTCCAGATGGTGAACATTCGTGCGGGGCGGCAGAAGCCGGGGCTGCTGCGGCAGCACCTGACGGCGGTGAAGGCTGCGACGGAGGTAGGTGCGGCGGAGGTGACGGGGGCGGAGCTGGGCTCGCGGGAGCTGACGTTCAAGCCGCGGACGCTGGCGCCGGGGAACTACTTCTTCTCGGTGGGGACGGCGGGGAGCGCGACGCTGGTGTTGCAGACGGTGCTGCCGGCGCTGATGGTGGCGAGCGGGCCGTCGACGCTGCGGCTGGAGGGCGGGACGCACAACCCGTTGGCGCCGCCGTTCGACTTCTTGCAGAAGTCGTATCTGCCGCTGGTGGGGCGGATGGGGCCGAAGGTGGAGGCGGTGCTGGAGCGGCACGGGTTCTTCCCGGCGGGAGGGGGGAAGTTCCAGGTGAAGGTGGAGCCGGCGCCGCTGAAGCCGCTGACGCTGTTGGAGCGGGGGAGGGTGGTGCGGCGGCAGGCGACGGCGCTGATTGCGATGATTCCGTTCGACGTAGCGAAGCGGGAGCTGGCGACAGTGGAGCAGGCGCTGAAGTGGAAGCCGAACGAGCTGCGGACGGAGGAGCTGAAGCGCACGCAGGGGCCGGGGAACGTGCTGACGCTGGAGGTGGAGAGCGAGCACGTGACGGAGGTGGTGACGGCCTTCGGGGAGCGGGGCGTGCGAGCGGAGGAGGTGGCGGGGAACGCGGCGGCGGAGGTGAAGCGCTACCTGGACGCGGAGGTGCCGGTGGGCGAGCACCTGTGCGACCAGCTGTTGCTGCTGTTGGCGCTGGCGAAAGGAGGCACGTTCCGCACGCTGCCGCTGGACGGGCACGCGGTGACGCAGCTCGACACGTTCGCGCACTTCTTGGACGTGAAGGTAGACGTCCGCGAGGTGTCTCCCGAGGTCCGCGAGGTGGAGGTTCGCGGATAAAGGCCTGACACGGAGCGTTCAGGCATTACGCGTCGAGGCGTCAGTGTTGGGAGGGAGGCTGCCCCCGTAGGGGGGGCGTAGGCGATGCACGGGCGTCACCCGGCGGCTCCTCCTCTTCTCCGTGGCTGCCCTCTACCCTGAGCACCTCCTCGCAAGAAGGGGTGACACATGCTGCCATGGCGGATGGTCTGGAAGGCCGAAGCTCTGTTCCTCGTGTTGCTCGTGGGGTGCAGCAGCATCCCTCGGGTCTCCGTCGTGGAGGACACTGGCCAGGGCAAGGCCGTCGTCCATGTTCCCCGCACCGCTGACCTGCAACCAGTGGAACTGGAGGAAGAGGAGTTCCAGCAGGCCGTAAAGCGCCTTGCGCGCGAGGTTCGGCTGACAGGCACTCCGCGCCAGACGGCGGAAAAGGCGTTTCAGATGGATCCGCAGAGCGGCAATTACCTCTACCTCCAGCGGGATAAGAAGCTGGTGCCAGCAGGGCCCGGCGAGCCCTGGGACGGCACGTTGACGAAAGAGGATCTGGAGCTGGCGGAGCGTTATCGGCTCTGGTGCCAGAGCGCCTACCACTTCTATGGAGACTGTCTCGGGGGCGCGCTGGTGGAAGGGCGCTACCTGGACATGCAAGGCCGTTACGTCTGGGCACTGGCGATGAGCAAGAGCCCGGTGCTGGACGAGATGAAGAATGCGCTGGGTGAGATGGTGGAATTTCGCGCGCTCATGAGCGCGGCCCTGTGGACGTTGGGTTCCATGCTGTTGATCATGCTCCTCAATCCCGTGGCTCCGGCGCTGGTGGCGGTGCTGGGCGTCGGGATGCTGCTGTATGTGGGCTATGACACGCTCCGCAACCTCGTGACGGGTTGGGCTGAGTTAACGGAGGCGGCGAAGGCCGCAACCACCTTCGAGGAGATCCGCGAGGCGGGCGAGCGCTTCGGAAAGATCATCGGGCGAGAGGCAGCGCGCGCGTTCGCCATGCTGCTGGTGGCGGCCATTGGCTCGACGGCGCAACTGTTCGCTGCGAAGGTGCCGACGCTGCCCGGCTCGGCGCAGGTGGCCATGCAGGCCGAGGGGCAAGCAGGAATCTCTCTGCCCGCGCTGGGGGCTATGGAGGAGATCGCGGTCACGGCCGAGGGCGTGAGCATCACGCTGCCCGCCAACGCCGTGGCCATGGCAGCGCAGCCCAGTCGCGGCAAGGGCCCTTGCGTCGAGACGCACCACATCGCCACCATCTGCAACGACACGTCCACCGCGCGCGGGGGCCCGTGGACGCCAAGGTTCCGAGCAATCTTCGCCAAGGCGGGAATGTCGCTAGATGACCCGGCGAACAAGATGCCTCTATCGGGACACTACGGACCGCACCCCGAGCGGTATCATGAGATCATCCTCAAGGAACTGACCGAGGCCACGGAAACCTGTCGCACCGTCGTCGAGTGCCGTCAGGCGTTGACTGGAGCACTCCGAGCGTTAGCCAAGCAGATTGCCACCCCTGGAGCAGAACTGAACCAACTCGTCACCCAGTAGCCCCCGCGCTAAATGGAGGCCATGGCCAAGCGTTATTTCGAGCTATCCGACAAGGTGACCTTCCCGCATCGCTGGCACCTGGACACGCCGACAGACAGTTACGGACAGAAGGTGGACGACAGGATGTTCAGGCGCGGGGAACCCGTCCATCTCCAGGAACGCTTGAGAATCCCCGTTGAGATCGCGGGCAAGCCACTGGACTACACGGAAGCGAACGTCAGCGTCCCGGTGGTCCATGTCCGGGTCGCGTCCATGTTCGCGGAGCTGGCCCCGGACGACGTGCAACTGATCCCCGTGGACGTGGAGGGCCATCCGGATCAGTACCTCATCCTCGTGGCCACACGCCTGATTCGCTGTATCGACGAGAAGGCGTCCCGCATTCGGCTCTGGACGCACGAGGACGGAGTCCCTCATAAGGTCGGCCAGTATGCCTCCGTACGCGATCTGCGCATCGACAAGAGCAAAGTGGGAGGCACTCGGGTGTTCCGTCTTGAGGGGTGGCGGAGTTCGCTGATCGTCTCCGGGGAGATCAAGGATGCCTTGGAGCGCATGGGAGCCACGGGCACGAGGTTCGAGGAGGTCTAGCTTAGGGTTCTCCGGAAGTTGGACCACGAGGCATGTCAACGGACGGCTTGTAGCAGTAGCCCTCGTAGTCATACATCTTGTCACCACACGGTGGCGTCTCCCTTCCGATTTCCACCCAGCAACTGCCGTTGATCTCCCTTTCTCCGCGCTCGCACGGTGGGCGGCGCTGACCTGGAAAAGGCTTTTTGGGCATGGACTTGCCAAACGAGTTGCTCGGCTGTCCCACGCTGGGGACGTTCTGAACGCTCGTCAGGGCCTCTTCCCCGATTCCCGCGTCAGGGGCGAATGGTGCCACCTCCTCGAGCGTTGACTGCCATGCCGGGGGCGGCTGCTTTGGCTCGGGGCACACTACAAGAAACACGAAGGCCATCGCGGCGCAGCCCATGACAGACAGACGAGCCCAGGTAGGAGAAATGGGGGGCAGCCAGCCCTCACGCCGTATGGGCGCCGGGTCAGTGTCGGAGATGTCCTCTTCGTCGTAGCTGTTGTCCGAAGAGCTCCAGTCTTCTGCGGCGGAGCTTCTGGATAGGAGAGAGAGGATGGGCTTCTGCGGGTCAACCCCTCCTGCATGCACCAACCGCAAGGCGTCGCGCATGAGCTGCCCCGCAGTGCCCCGAGCAGCTCGTTCGTCGGAGAGCAGCCGCAGGATGAGAGCCTCAAGAGCGGGGCTCACCGTTGCCAGTACCGAGGGCTTGAGTAGCTCTCGCTCCACGAGGCCTATGCCGTCCGTGCACGGAGGCGGGTAGGTCCCCGTGACAAGCCGGTAGAGGGTGATACCGAGGGCGTACAAATCATCCGAGGGACGAGACGCCCATCGTGCATCTACGTCCTTGCGGTGGGCGTAGATGAACCCTCGCTGCTCGGGGGGGCGATAGGCGCTGGTTCCAGGGGGCGCTGGCGTGTCCGTCAAGGACCGGGCCGAGGGCAACCAGCAACTTCCCCAGTCCAGGAGCACCGCACGGCCTTCGGGAGTGACGCGGATGTTGGCTCCCTTCACGTCGCGGTGGATGACGCCTCGGCCATGCGCGGAGGTCAGGGCCCCTGCCAACTGCGCCACTACCCGCAGCACGTCCAAGCTGGAGCGCGGTTGCTGCCGGAACCACTCGTAGAGGGTGGAGCCCTCCACCGCCTCCATGACCAGGTAGGGGTAGTTCTCGCCCGTCGAGCTCGTCCACACCCCCCTGTCCTCGTAGCGAGGGATGGACGGGTGGTGGCTGCGCTGGAGCGCCTCGGTCTCTCTCTCGAAGCGAGGGTCTTCAGGCCACTTGGCGACCTTGAGCGCCACAGGCGGGGACTCGGGTGAGGCGGCGCGCTGTGCTCGGAACACCACCCCATAAGAGCCTGAGTCGAGGCGATCGAGGATGCGCCAAGGGCCCACGGTCGAGCTGAGGGAGGGCAGGTCTTCGTGCATGAGGCCTCCTGACGGGTAGGGCGTCAGGGACCCTACTCTGGGAGGCGGGTAGGGCGCCAGAAAGGGGCCGCTCCGGGTGCCCATGCACCTGTCACACCGTGCGGCTCCCCTCACTCTCCATCGTCGCCGGGCTTTGGAGTCTCGATGATCACCGGGTTGCCCATGAACCTAGCCAAGAGACGTTCCAGCCACTTGCGCCCCTCTTCTGGGGGCATTGTCGCCAACTTCTCTTGAATGCCCTCGTGGACGCGCTGCAGGGCCTCTGCAACGAACTCAGGAGGAGGATCGCTGGGAGTCGTCATGGGGTCTGATACCTACTCTGACCTGTGCATTTGGGCGATGAGAGCGGCGGCGAGAGCGTCCAACAGTCGGCGATACTCGGCCGTCCACTGCGTCCCGTCACACGACTCCCGAGCAAAGCGCTCTGCGCCCCGCTGGAAGTTCTCCCGCATTCGCCTCGCTTGCAGCACCACCACGCCATCCTCGGTGGTGATGTCGTCCAACTCCGCGACGACGCTCGTGCAGAAGAGGAACATGCGCGCCACCATGCATTGCCGAGCTGGCTGTCGGAGGGCTTGTACCCGTGCATCCAACCCCGTTCCAGGGAGCGCGAGGCGCCATTCTTCTGCACAGGCGCGTGCGGGGCCCACGTCCAACTGCGTGTCCGAGATGGGCAAGCTAGGCAGCGCCACCCCGAAGAGTTCTGGTGGGCGTGGCTTGCTCGAGCGGCTCGCCCTCGGCTCGTCCCCCGCCCAGAGACCGGGCTCGGCAGCGGGCGGCAGCGGGCGCGTGTGGGGGCTTCGGGGGTAGGGCTGAGGCTGCTGCGCGCCAGGCTGCCCCACCACGGGCGCCCCTCGTCCCACTGGGGCCATGGGTGGGGCAGGGAAGGCAGGCCCAGGAACAGCTTGGGAGTACGTTCTGGGGGCCGGCGAGGCACAACCCAGGACAGTGGCGAGCGGGAGGAACAGGAGTAGACGGTGCATGCTCAGTGCAGTCTACGCTGGGTACTACCGCTCCGAGAGCCGTCGGCTCTGTCCGCCTGCTTGCGCCGTCGCGTGCTTAGGTTAGCGGGTTTCCAGACCGGGAGGTGTCTCCCGAGGTGCGCGAGGTGGAGGTGCGGGGATAGGGGGGCGTTACCGAGTCGCCAAGTCCCGGAAGGTCACCCCGTCGAGCTCCAGTCGTTGAACCGCATTCACAAAGCGTTCGGTGGCGATGATGGTCGTCCACCCCTGTCTCAGGCGAAACACATCGGGCGATCCAGCCAGAGAGGCCGCATCCAGGAGGATGGGCTCTGGGCGATCGAAGGGTTCATGCCCGCAGGTAGGGCACGGTGGCTTGCGGTCTGGTGGTAGGCAGTCGGGGTGAAACTGGCCGTGGAGTTCCAACTGGAGTTCCAGCAACTCTGGCGGACGCTTCACGCGGAACCGTACGTGGATAGGACAGCCGTGAAGGCCTCGCAGCGCCGCTGCCTGTAGCCGCTCCAACGCCTCGCGCCGGGCATAGAGCGACCATGGGTTCTGCATGAAGAGTTGACCGAAGTACCCTGAACCGGTGCCTTCCAGCGGACCGAATGGCGCGCCGGGCTCCAACAACGCCCAGGGTGGAGCCAGAGGGCGAACGACCTCACGAAGACGCGTGAATTCCTCGAATGGCACTGGCCACGAATCATCGAACTTCTTGCGCTCCGCGAGGCTGGACAAGTCCACACACGGATACTGGAGGCCCGCGACTCCCCCGCCCACACCACATTCCGGGCAGGACTCGATACCCTGCAGCCCCCACTTGTGCCCAGCGTCCAGGTTGCCTGTGTAGCGTGGCGCTTCGTCTGCTCCGACATGGTAGAACTTCACGCGCTCTGCTCCTGGGCCTCCATCGCAGGGCTACCAACCGAGGGCGCGGCGGAACAATGGGCCGATTCTAGGTCCCTGGTGAGGGAAGTACTCTCATGGGGCCCAAGGTTTGACGTTTGACGGTTCTCAGCGGCGCCTCGCTGCCAGCTCAAGTTTTCGCATGTGGGCGGCAAGTTCTCGTTCGATCATGCGTTCAAGCTTTTGCAAGAGCCCTTTGGGGAGATGCTCTGGATAAAACTTGGGGAATCCGAGATACCCTTCCAGCCCACCACTCCAACGCAGGTTTTCTTCATGGATTTTGGTCAATTCCCCAGCAGCACGGATTGCCAACTGAAGAGCCTGCATTGAGTCGATTCCCCAGAGTTCGAACAACTCCCGCTCCTCTGGGTGGACCCACTCGACACTGCACTTATAGTTCCCAGTCTTTGAGTCCCTGGCGGGCTTTCGGACACGAACGATGGCATGTTTACCTGGCCTATTTGTCAGCTCTAGGCGACGTTCTGCCATGATAGGGCCTGATGGCTTTGTGCCTCGCGGGAGGCGGGTTTCTGTGGGCATGTCGTGGGCCTCTAGCCACCGAAATAATTGAAACAGAAGTTGCGGCAGCTTGTTTCGCTCTCGTTGATTTTCGAGAAGCACGCAGCGCGTGTTTGGGCGTCTTTGATATCGTTGCAGAACTGGATGAACACCTGTCCTCCCGCGGCACAGGAATCAAGACAACGCTCTTTGTTTACAGGGCGTTTGGCTTCGCCCTGATGAGGCAAAAGTGGAGGAGTAGGTGGCCGCTCGGGAGTGGATTTGGGCGGACTTGGCGTAGGCTTGGCGCCGCAGATTTCTGGATTGGCTAGATTGCGCTTGATACAACAGTCGTAAGTGTTCTGGCAGTCAGGGGCCTGCGCCGCGCTTGGAGTGGCAGATAGACCCAGAAACAAGACACCTCGCATTATCCATGAGCGAGTCATATTGCTCCGCACTCAGTACAGGTTGATGCGGTAGTCGTGCGCGAGGCCCTGGTTGACGAGGGAGGGCCTTACCGCGAGCCGTACCGCCGTCGCTGCCAGGCCCTGGGTCTTGTTGAGCTTGACGTGGGCGGCCAGCAGCTCCGCCGGAGTCGGGCACTTCCCTGGGGCTGGCACTCGCTCGGGCGCCCAGGGCCGGGCGCGCACCAGTGCCTCGGAGGCGAACTCAGCTCGCTCCTGGATGTCGAGCAACGTCGCAATGATTGGCTTCTTGTTGTCCACCGCCATGCGCGACAGCAGGGCCTCCTCGGCGGTGAGCCGGGCCGCTCCCTGAATGCGCACCACCTTGGGCTGCCCCGGCGTCAGCGCCAGGAGCGCCGCCTTCCCGCTGTCCAGCACGTTGCGGTGCCCATCCGCGCGCTTGTTGCCCGGACGATCCGGCAGCGCGACCGTGCGCTCATCGATCTGCAGCAGGAACCCTCTCGGGTCCCCCTTGGGGCTCGCATCCGCGTGGCCCGCCGCGTCCACCGTCGCCAGCACGCAGAAGCGCGCCGTGGCCAGGGCCTCTCCCGCAGCGCTGGCTTCCGGTGCCCAGAAGGATGAGCGGATCATCGCCTTGCCGCAGTGGACGAAGCACTCCTCGACGGCAATGCGAAGCTCCGTGTCAGAGGCCGTCACCCGTCCGTTGATGCGCAGTGTCTCGGTCGTGCCCGGCACCAAGCTCAGCAGGGCCACGCCATCTCCGGGGCTGGCCTCGAAGGGCCCATCGAGCAGCTCGCGCTTCAGCGACAGTGCTCGCTCCTCCGTCTTGATGAACCCAGGCTCCCCGCCCGCCAGCGTGACAGAGATTCCCCGAGCACCCGCGACGACCACGGCCGCCAGCGGACTCGCCGCCACCCAGGCCCGCGCGAGCGGGTCCAGGTGGTCAATCTGCTTCATCTTCACCGGCAGGGCCGGTGCCCCTACGCACGCTTCGAGCTGCGAGACGGTCGTGACCATGGATGGCGCTCCTTCTACGCGTTCAGTGTCGCGGCGTGGTGGCGCAGGTGGTCCTCCATGAACGTCGACACGAAGTAGTAGCCGTGGTCGTACCCCTCCTGCTTCCTGAGCGTCAGGGACTGGCCCGCAGCCGCGCAGGCGTCCTGGAACAACTCCGGACGCAGCTGCTCCGTCAGGAACTTGTCCTTCGTCCCCTGGTCCACCAGCAGCGGAGGAAGCGGGGCTCGCTGCTTGCGCATCAGCTCACTCGCATCCCACTCCCGCCACTTCTCCTGATCCGGCCCCAGATAGCCGCCGAAGGCCTTGTGGCCCCACGGCGACTGCATCGGCGCGGAGATGGGCGCGAACGCGGACACCGAGCGGTACCGCCCCGGCTGCCGCAATGCGCACACCAGCGCCCCGTGGCCTCCCATCGAGTGTCCGAAGAGGCCCTCCCGGTCCATGCGCGCCGGCAGGTGCGCGCCCACCAGCTCGGGCAGCTCCTTCGTGACGTACGTGAACATCCGGTAGCGCGAGGACCACGGCGCCTGCGTGGCATCCACGTAGAAGCCCGCTCCCACGCCGAAGTCCCACGAGTCCGTCTCCCCCGGGAAGCCCGCCCCCCGAGGGCTCGTGTCCGGCGCCACCAGCATCAACCCCAGCTCCGCGGCCACCCGCTGCGCCCCTCCCTTCATGAGGAATGTCTCCTCCGTGCAGGTGAGGCCCGCCAGGTAGTAGAGCACTGGCACCTTGCGCGTCGCCGCCTGCGGGGGCACGTACACGCCGAAGCGCATCTCGCCCCCGCACGCCTCCGAGGCATGCTTGTAGAACGCCGTCGTGCCGCCGAAGCAGCGGTGCTCCGAGAGCAACGTCAGCGGCACTGTCATGAGTACTTCACCACGCTGCGGATGGACTGGCCCCGGTGCATCAAGTCGAACGTCTCGCCGATGCCCTCCAGCGGCACCATGTGCGTGATCAGCGGATCGATCTGGATCTTCCCCTCCATGTACCAGTCCACGATCTTCGGCACGTCCGTGCGCCCTCGCGCTCCGCCGAACGCCGAGCCCTTCCACACCCGCCCCGTCACCAGCTGGAATGGCCGCGTGCTGATCTCCTGCCCCGCCGCCGCCACTCCGATGATGATGCTCTCGCCCCAGCCCTTGTGGCAGCACTCCAGCGCCTGCCGCATCACCTTCACGTCCCCGATGCACTCGAAGCTGTAGTCCGCGCCGCCCTTCGTCAGGTCCACCAGGTACTTCACCAGGTCGCCCCCCACCTCGCGCGGGTTCACGAAGTGCGTCATCCCGAACCGCTGAGCCATCTCCTTGCGCCCCGGGTTGATGTCCACCCCGATGATCATGTCCGCCCCTACCATCCGCGCCCCCTGCACCACGTTCAGCCCGATGCCTCCCAGGCCGAACACCACCACCTTGCTCCCCGGCGTCACCTTCGCCGTGTACACGACGGCTCCGATGCCTGTGGTCACCCCGCAGCCGATGTAGCAGACCTTCTCGAAAGGAGCGTCCTCCCGGATCTTCGCCACCGCGATCTCCGGCAGCACCGTGAACTGCGCGAACGTCGACGTCCCCATGTAGTGGTGGATGCGCTGGTTCCCAATCCGGAACCGGCTCGTCCCGTCCGGCATCAGCCCCTGGCCCTGCGTCGACCGGATCGCCTGACACAGGTTCGTCTTCCGGGACAGGCAGTACTCACACTGCCGGCACTCGGGCGTGTACAGCGGAATGACGTGGTCGCCCTTCTTCACCGACGTCACCCCCGGCCCCACGTCCACCACAATCCCCGCGCCCTCGTGCCCGAGGATCGCCGGGAAGAGCCCCTCCGGATCCTTCCCGGACAGCGTGTAGTCGTCGGTGTGGCAGACACCCGTGGCCTTCAGCTCGATGAGAACCTCTCCAGCCTTGGGGCCCTCGAGCTGCACTGTCTCGATGCTCAGGGGCTTGCCCGCCTCGAACGCGACCGCTGCACGAACGTCCATGTGCTCTCCCGTGACTCGGCCCTCCCAGGAGGGGAGGGCGGCGGGAGCAGACTACCGAGGTCAGGCCGCCAGAGGGGCGGAATCGAAGTAGACGCCTCGCACCCAGCGCGCCCCGGTGAACGACGTCCGCGCGTGAAGCATCCGCCAGTTGTCATAGATGAGGAAGTCGCCCTCCCGGAGCAGGAACCGGTATTGGTGGCGCTCGTCCCTCACCAGCTTCGCGAAGCGGTTGTACGCCCGGTACCACGCCTCCATCTCCGCGAACGGCCGCCGGTACGGCGCCAGCGTGAAGTAGCTGTACCGGATGCGAAAGCCTCCCGGCGCGCTGAAGTCCAGGATGGGCGACACGAGCACCTTCTCGAAGGATTTCTGCTTCCGGTGGAACGTCACCGGCACCGTGCGCAGCAGCTCGAAGGCCGGCCGATCCAGCTCGGCCAGGTGGTTCGCCGCTGCCAGCGCATCCACCACGAAGTTCTCTCCGCCCGTCTCTGCGGGCTGCTGGCTGTGCAGCAGTTGGTAGCGAGGAGGCCGCTCCAGGAAGGGCTGATCCGTGTGCAGCTGGATGGCGCTGTCCGTGTAGCCAAGCTGGTCCGTGTTCTGGTTCGTCGTGTTGTCGGTGCGCAGATCCTCGATGCGCCCGAAGTGCGTGCCGATGACGGAGAGCCCCTCTCGCTCCAACGTCTGGATGATCGCCTCCGTGTCGAGCCCGAACCCCCTCACCACCAGAAGCCCCGTGCGCGCCAGCGTGCTTCGGATCCGTGGCCCGAGCGGCTCGTCGAGCGTGTGGGAGTCCACGGTGATGGTGGCCGGATCCGACGGGGGCGGGGGCGCGGGTTCGCGCTCGGCCGCGTAGGCATGGGCCTGCAGCCAGGTGGAGGCGTAGCGGCTCACCTTGCCGTCGGCCCGGTCGCCCCAGTCGATGTCCAAGGAATCCGCGCCCTCGCCGATGCGCACGGCCTTGGGCTGGGGATCGAGCGGCAGCTCCGACGAGCAGACGATGCGCTCGTTCGTGAGTGGGTGCCGGTCCAGCTCGGAGTTGTGCCGCAGCCAGAACCAGTGGAAGTCGGCGTGGCGAGGTCCTTCTCCCGGAGTGAAGTGGACGCGCAGGTAGTCATCATGGGGTTCGAGGCGGGTGATGGGCATGGGCACTCCAGGACATGCGGGGGGACGGCGGGGAACTGGGCGGGGAGCACGGCGGACGCGCGGGCGCTGGCGTGGGGCCAGCGGCGTCGGCGGCAGAGGCTCAGGGGAACAGCGGGAGCGGTCTCTTCACGCCAGCGCTAACAGCGTACGCCGCGGCAACAACAGCCGCAGGCGAACGTCATGGAGCGGGCACAGAAGAGAAGCATCGTCTTGGAGACGGTAGAGAGCCTCTGTACGCGAGTCAAGCAAGCTCTCTCACACAGGCGAGAGCCCAGGGGGTACGCTGGGCTCATGGCGATTCAGTACTCCCGAACCCAGGAGCGTCAGTTGCCCGCGCCCCCCGAGCTCGTGTGGGGGCTCGTCGCGGATACGAACCGGTGGGACCGGATCGTGGGCATGAATCCCACCGATTATCGCTACCGCATGCTCGGCGCCGAGAGCGAGCAAGTCCGCGCCCGCATCGGTCACGCCTACCAGTCTTGGGGCGAGGCCGAGTGGCTGGAGCGAGGCGAGTGGGTGGAGGGCCAGTTCATCCACGCCCTGCGCCGGTACCTGGCCGGCCCCATTCGCGAGAGCGGCATCCGCGCGGAGCTGCAGTCCGTGCCCGGGGGCTCCCGCGTCTCCGTCACCGTGTACGCCGAGGCGGACAAGCCGCTGGACTCGCGCGTCGAGGGCCGGCTCATCCAGGCCTTCGAGCAGGGGCTGAAGCTCTACATCGATGCCCTGGCTCGGCTCTTCATGCGTGCGCGGATGAAGGTCTCCCTGGAGCCGGGCCCGGAGCCCGCCGTCATCCAGCTGCGGCACCTGCTCGGCCAGCTGGAGCCGGATGGATCGGCGTTTGGTCTCCGAGGGCTCGTGCTGGACAAGGAGCTCCAGCTCCGGGCGCAGCGCTTCGCCAGCGCTCCGGTCAAGCCCGAGCTCCGGGAGCGCATGGTCCGCTTCATCCAGGAGGCCTTCGACGATGAGCTGCGGCAGATCCGCCCGTTCGAGCTCGCGAGCACCTGGGACTTCGAGCGGCGGGAGGTGCTTCAGGCCTTCCTGCACGCGGCGAGGGCGGGGCTCTATGAGCTCCAGTGGCAGCTGGATTGCCCCATGTGCCGCGAGGGCGTGCAGGAGGTGCCCAACCTCGACGGCTTGAAGCGCGAGGGCTACTGCGTCGACTGCGACCGCTCCTTCGGCCTGGACTTCGCGTCGAACGTGGAGGCGATCTTCCGGGTGAGCCCGGCCATTCGCATGCTGGCTCCGGGCACGTACAGCGCGGGCTCGCCCTGGTTCCGGCCCCACGTGCGGGCGAACTTCATCGTCGCTCCGCACAGCCGACGGGAGGTGTCCCTGGAGCTGCCGGACAGTGCTTATGCCCTGCGCACGGCCATGCTGCGCTACCGCACCGCGCTCCCCGTGAAGCCCGGCGCCCGGCTCCAGGTGACGCTGGGCCCCCAGACGCTCGCGGTGGCTCCTGCGGAGGGCACGGCGGAGGGGTCGGGGGTCTCACTCCTGCTCGTCAATGACACGCCTCGCGAGGAGGAGTTCGCCATCGAGCGCGTGGACTGGCTGCCCGAGGCGGCGCTCGGTAAGGACGTGCTCGCGGTGCCGGACTTCCACAGCCTGTTCTCCGCTGAGGCCCCGGCTGTGGGGATGGAGCTGTCCATCGGCTCCATGGTGGTGCTGTTCACGGACCTCACGGGCAGCACCTCGCTCTATGAGCAGATCGGCGATGCGCGGGCTTTCGCCCTCATCGAGCAGCACTTCCAGACGGTGGCGCGGGCCGTCGCGAGCCACGAGGGCGCGGTGCTCAAGACGATGGGGGACGCGGTGATGGCCGCCTTTCCTCGCGCCGGGCAGGCCTTCGCGGCGGCCCTGCAGATGGTGCGCGAGACGGAGCAGCTCCACAGCCACCATGGGCTGCGCTTGAAGGTGGGGCTCCACGAGGGCCCGTGCCTCGCCGTGCGCGCCAACCAGCGGTTGGATCTCTTCGGGAGCACGGTGAACCTGGCGGCGCGCCTGCAGGGCAAGGCGAGGGGAGGGCAGGTGGTCCTCCTGGAGAGCCTCTTTCAGCACCCGGAGATCGCCGAGCGCATCCGCGAGGAGCGCCTGGATGCCACGCGCTTCGAGGCCGAGCTGCGCGGCGTCACCGAGCGCCAGGCCTGTGTGGCGGTGACGGCCGTGGGCGCGGGGGGCTCGAGCGGGTTATAGACAGGGCGTGTCCGACGCCTCCGATTCTCCGCTCGAAGCCGCGCTCACCCGCGCCAGTGAGGAGCTGAAGCTGCCCTCGTATTACCGGTCCTCGGTCCGGCCGCTCCTGAGGAACCCCGAGGGCCGCTGGCCCGTGTGCTGTGGGGGCGGCTGTGAGCCCTGCGCCCAGACCCTCATCCGTGTGGCCGCCCGCACGCTGGAGCTGATGGGCACGCCGCGTCAGGCACCGCTGCCGGAGTAAACCAGGATCTGCTGCCATGAGCCCCTCTCTCCCTCCGCTGCTCCTCGTCGATGACGACGCGGCCTTTCGCAAGGTCTATGGCGGGCTGCTGCGTGACGCGGGCCATGAGCTCGTCGAGGCCGCGGATCGCCCCTCCGCCCGCGCCGCAGTGGAGGCCCGCGCGTTTCCCCTCGTCCTGCTGGATCTGATGCTCCCGCCGGATGGCAGCGTGTCCGCTGGGCTGGAGCAGCTCGGCGCGCTGCTGGCCGCACGGCCCGGTACCAAGGTCATCGTCGTCTCCGGCGCGGGGGACACGCGCCACTCGCTCGAGGCCATCCGCCTGGGCGCCTACGACTTCCTCACCAAGCCCGTGGATCCGGACGTGCTCCTCGTGGTGGTGCAGCGTGCCCTGGCCCGCGTCGCCCTGGAGCGGCAGGTGGAGGCCCTGCAGTCCTCGCTCGCCCGCGCCGGTGGGGACACCGCCATGGTGGGGCAGAGCGCGCCGTTCCTCTCCGCCGTCTCGCTCGCCGAGCGCATCGCCGCCAGCGATCTCCCCGTCCTCATCACCGGCGAGAACGGCACCGGTAAAGAGCTGCTCGCCCGCTCCATTCACCTCAAGAGCCGCCGCCACGCCGGGCCCTTCATCCCCGTCAACTGCGGTGCGCTCCCCGAGAACCTGCTGGAGAGCGCCCTCTTTGGCCACGTGAAGGGCGCCTTCACCGGCGCCACGCGGGACCACCGTGGTCTGTTCGCCGAGGCCGACGGCGGCACGCTCTTCCTCGATGAGATCGGCGACATGACGCCTTCGCTCCAGGTGAAGGTGCTGCGCGCTCTGGAGACGGGGGACATCCTCCCCGTCGGCGCGGATCGGCCCTCGCGCGTGGACGTGCGCTGCCTGTCCGCCACCAACAAGGACCTCGGAGCGATGCAGCAGGCCGGCACCTTCCGCGAGGACCTCTACTGGCGCATCAAAGGCGTGGAGGTGCACCTGCCGCCCCTGCGCCAGCGCACCGCGGATCTGCCGCTGCTCGCGCGGCACTTCCTCAACCAGTGTGCTCACCTGTGCCCGGATGGCCGCGCCCGGCAGCTCTCGGACGCCGCCACCGAGGCGCTCCTGTCGCACCCCTGGCCCGGCAACCTGCGCGAGCTGCGCCATGAGATGCAGCGCACCTCCGTGCTCGCGGGCGAGCGGCGCGAGATTCAGCCCGAAGACTTGTCCTTCACCGGCAGCGATCGTCCGCGCACGCCCGCCCCAGGGGCCACCACGCTCCAGCAGAAGGTGGAGGCCCTGGAGCGCCGGGAGATCGAGGAGGCCCTGCGCCGCTTCCATGGCAACCGCACCCATACCGCCGAGGCGCTCGGGCTCTCCCGGCAGGGGCTGCTCAAGAAGCTCGAGCGCTATGGGCTCACGTGAGCGCGGCTGGGACGTGTCTCAGAACAGCCGCGTGCCGATGCCCAGCCGCACCTGGTAGCCCAGCCGCACCTCATTGTCCTTCAGCGGCGCCTTGAAGCTCTCCACGCCGATCTGCCCCGCCGTGAGCAGCGAAATCCCCGAGCCCAGGTAGAACTCCGCCCCTCCGCCCGTGAGCGCCTGGAACCGCCGCGCCCCCGTGGGGTCCAGTCCCAGGTCCACCGGCAAGTCCAAGAGCCCCAGCAGCATCACCGTGTCCGCCACCCGCCAGCCGATGATGAGCCCCGGGGTGATGCGCACCAGGGTTCCGCCGAAGTTGTCCGCGTCCAGGTACGCGCTGCCCGAGTTGAACACCAGCCCCAGGCTCAGCGTGGGAGCGATGGTCGTGGGCCCGTCGCTCACCACCGTCTTGCGCGCCCCGACTTCCAGGATGCCCGCCAGCCGGAAGTAGTCCAGCCGCCCCCGGGCCTCGATCTCGAACAGGGAGAGTCCCTGCCGGTAGCCCCCTCCCATCTCGGGCACACCGATGTAGCCGTACACGGAGGAGGCCCCCTCCGGCAGCATGGCCGGGGCCACCACCGTCCCAAAGGACCACTCCTCGCGGGCTGGAGCCGCCCCTTGCGCAGCCACGGGGACCGGGAGAGCGAACACGAGGGCCAGCAGTAAGACTGGGCGCTTCATGCGCCCACCTTACGCGCCTGCCGGGAGTCGTCGACCTTTCCTCCGCTGACGCTCAATTCCGGACAGCCTGGAGTTCCAAAATAAAAAAGTCCTCCAGGGACTTTCTTACAGATTGAGATCGCGTCATGATGAAAAGCAGTTCCACTATCCCGGATTATTACCGTTTGAGCCGATAATCGAACGTTTCCTCACCCGCCTCCTGGAGCCCCCCATGGCCGCCCGTTCCCCTCGCGCGACCATTCTTGAGCCAGCCTCTTCCGCCTGCGGACTCAGTCCTCGCAGCCGGAAAGCGAGGCGTTTGCGCGTGCTCCTGGTGGAGCCGGAGGCGCAGTACCGCTCCGAGCTGGGGACGGCCCTGTCCGAGGCGGGCTTCGAGGTGGCGCTGGTGGGCTCGGCGGAGGACGCCCGCGAGGAGCTGGCGCCGGGTGGAGTGCTGCCGGGGTTGATCGTCTCCGAGACGGAGCTGCCGGGCATGGACGGCTTCACGCTCTGCGGACTGGTGCGCACGGAGCTGCGCACGGCGCAGGTGCCGGTGTTCCTGCTGGCCAGCCGCCGCGAGTCGTTCCACCCGGAGCTGGCCGCGAACATGGGCGCGGACGATTACCTGGCCAAGCCGGTGATGGTGCAGGACGTGGTGGCCCTGGCGCGGCTCAAGGCGGGCCGGCGCACGGGGGAGAGTGAGTACGAGGCGCACTCGGCGCGGCTGCCCCTGACGGAGATTGCGCGTGCGCTGCTGGCCGGTGCGCGCTCGGGCCGCGTGGTGCTCAAGGACGGCGGGGACGGGTTCTTCGCCTTCCGCGGCGGGCGCGTGGTGGACGCGGCCTTCCAGGGCGAGCGGGGCGTGCTGGGCTTCCGGCGCCTGCTGGCCTTCGGCAGCGGGGTGTTCGGCGTGAATTTTGGCCCCGAGCTGCACCGGGGCTCGCTGCTGATGGACCGGGCGTTCCTTCGCGCCGAGGTGCTGCCCGCCCTGGAGCGCTTCGAGCGGCTGCGCGAGGTGGGGGTGCCGCTGGCGGCGCGCCTCACGGTGGACTTCGCGCGGATGGCCGAGCACCTCTCCGAGCTGCCGGACGAGGTGATTGCCCTGGTGCGCCTCTTCGATGGGCGGCGCACGGTGCGCGCGGTGCTGCTGGAGTGCCGGCTGCCCGAGGTGGTGGCGTTCGAGGCGGCGATGCACCTGTTCGTGCTGGGGGTGCTGGTGCCCGCCAGCCGCGTCGAGGAGCGGGAGCGCTCGCTGGATGCGCCGCGCTTCTTTGAGCCGGCGGAGGCCGAGGCTGCCCGGGTCGCGCGTGAGGTGGCTGCGCACGAGTCCGAGGAGCGTGCGGCGGAGGCGCTCGAGGCCCGGGTTCAAGAGGCGGCGGAGCGCGAGGCGGAGGCGGCTCCGGCGGCCGAGGCGGCTCCGACGGTCGAGGCGGCTCCGGTGGCCGAGGCAACTCCGGCGGTGGATCCGGAGCCGGCTCCGGTTCAGGCCCAGGAGACCGTGGACGAGAGCGCGGCCGCCGAGGCGTCCAAGCCCGTGCAGAGCGTCCCCGTCATCCTGCACTTCCCGAAGCCTGCGGCCCGCCGCCGGGAAGAGGGCAAGTCCCGCGCCCTCCAAGCCGAGGCGTAGTCCCTGGCCGTTCGACTCGGGGTTTGACTCGGTGGGTGGGGTTAGGGGAGAAGTTGCCCCGCCATGTCCGGTCATAACCGATGGTCCAAGATCAAGCGCCAGAAGGCCGCCATGGGCGCGACCAAGGGCAAGCTGTACAGCAAGGTCATCAAGGAGCTCACCGTCGCGGCCCGCCTGGGCGGCGGGGATCCCACCGGTAACGCCCGCCTGCGCGTCGCCATCGCCGCGGCGCGCGAGGCGAACATGCCCAAGGACTCCATCGAGCGCGCCATCAAGAAGGGCACCGGCGAGCTGGAGGGCGAGAGCTACGAAGAGGTGATGTACGAGGGCTATGGCCCCGGCGGCGTGGCTGTCCTGGTCGAGTGCCTCACGGACAACCGCAACCGCACCGCGGGAGACGTGCGGATCCTCTTCAACAAGGGTGGAGGCAACCTCGGCGCCGAGGGCGCGGTCGGCTGGATGTTCCAGAAGAAGGGCGTCATCGCCGTGAAGCCGGGCCCCTCCGAGGACCAGGTGATGGAGAAGGCCATCGAGGCCGGCGCCGAGGACGTCATCAACCAGGGAACGGACGGCTTCGAGGTGCGCACGGCGCCTGTGGACCTGCACACGGTGGCCAACAGCCTGGAGTCGGCGGGGCTCAAGCTGGGCGAGCAGAGGTGGAGCTTCTTCCCGCAGAACACGGTGAAGCTCGAGGGCGAGAACGCCAAGAAGATGCTCAAGCTGATGGACGCGCTGGAGGACAACGACGACGTCCAGAACGTCCACGCCAACTTCGAGATCGACGAGGCGTTGATGGACGCGTTACAAGGCTGAACACCTGTTTCGTTGGGGTGGTGGAGAGGAACGTGCGCGTCCTAGGGGTCGATCCTGGCAGCCGCTTCATGGGCTATGGCGTGGTGGAGGAGCGGCGGGGCCGGCTCACCCATGTGGCCCATGGGGTCATCAAGGTGGACCCCAACGCCCCACTGCACGAGCGGCTGATGGTGCTGCACGCCGAGCTGACGGGCGCGCTGCGCCACCTCAAGCCCGAGGCGGTGGCGGTGGAGGGTGTCTTCACCTTCCGCAACGCACGCAGCGCCCTGGTGCTGGGGCACGCGCGAGGCGTGGCGCTGCTGGCGGCGGCCCAGGCGGGGCTGCCCGTGTACGAGTACCCGCCGGCGAAGGTGAAGCGCTCGGTGGGCGCGGGCGGCGCGGACGGCAAGGACGCCATTGCTCGCATGGTTTGCTCCCTGCTGAGGCTCGACGAGATTGAGCGGGCGGATGCCAGCGACGCCCTCGCGGTGGCGCTGTGCCACTTGAACCAGGGCCGGGCCGCGGGCCTGCTCGCGGGCAGCTCTCGCGGGGCTCGCGCCAAGGGCCGCAAGGGCGCGGCGGCGCTCCTCGCGGATCGGCTGAGCCCGTCCTACCGGCGCCCGGAGGCGCGATGATCGCGGCACTGCGCGGAACCCTGCAGGAGAAGGGCCTCGACGAGTCCATCATCGACGTGGGAGGGGTGGGCTACCGTGTCTTCTTCTCCACGCTGACGATGGGGAAGCTGCCCGCGGAGGGCCAGCCCGTCCAGGTGCGCGTGCGCACGGTGGTGCGCGAGGACGCCTTCGAGCTGTTTGGCTTCCTCACTCGAGGCGAGGAGGAGATGTTCCTGCTGCTCACCTCGGTGTCGCACGTGGGGCCGCGGCTGGCGCTCACCGTGCTGTCCGGGATGGAGGTGCCGGAGCTGGTGGTGGCCATCGCCAAGGAAGAGGTGGCGCGGCTCACCAAGATTCACGGCATCGGCAAGAAGACGGCCGAGCGGCTCGTGCTGGAGCTCAAGGAGAAGGTGAAGACGCTCCACCTGGAGGCCGTGGCCAAGGGCGCGGTGACGCCGCCTCCGGCCGCGGGGCCCATGGCGGACCTGGTCTCGGCGCTGCTGAACCTGGGCTACAAGGCGCCGCAGGCGGAGAAGGCCGCGGAGATGGCCGGAGAGCGGCTGGGGCCCGAGGCCGCCTTCCAGGCGCTGTTCCGCGAGGCCCTCAAGGTGTTGCGCTCGGGGGCCTGAGCCTCCTCTGGACCGCGGCTTCTCTTCCACCCAATACTGCCGGTTCGTGGCGTTGCCACTCCCCGAGCACCCAGGCCCCCCCACCATGAAGAAATCCTCGCGGTCGTACCTGATTCTCTCCCTCATGGCCCTGGTCATGATGACCAGCCGCTGTGACTGCTCTCGCGCCTCCACGTCGTCGGGGCGCTGCGAGGGGTTCATCGGCAACCTGGCGGTGTCGGATGAGATCGATCCGGAGAGCTTCTACGCCATCAACTACCTCAACAATGAGGACATCCTCTCCGTCAGCTTTGGCCAGCGGAAGGTGGTGATGAGCGCGGTGGTGGCTCGCTCCTCGGTGCTCTCGGGAGGCGTGGAGCTGAACCTGCCGAGCGAGGTGGCTCCCGGTGGAACCCCGGGCGGTACGGATGGCGGCACGGGCGGCGCGGATGGTGGTACAGGCGGTACGGGAGGGTTCATCCCCGCGCCCTCGCCCGAGATCAAGCACTGGGACTTGGTGACCCAGGGCCTTCGTCCGAAGCTGCGGACAGGCACGCTGGAGCGGGTCGTCACCTTCGTGGAGAACCGCCTGTCGACGACGCTGAAGCTGTTCTTCGAGGACGGCACCTCGCTGGTGTGTGAGTTCCAGGTGCGCCACGACGAGGAGAATGACCGCGGCACGGATCCCTCGGGTGGCGGTGGATGCTTGGGCGATACGGGCAGTGGCGGGGACTCGGACTTCGACTGACGCATGCCCCGGTGGCTGCTTCGGCCCGTGGACGTGGCCTCGTTGGCGGTGCTCCGCATCGCCTTCGGCGCGGTCATGGCCGCCGCGATCCTGCGCTACTTCCTCAAGGGGTGGATCCACGCCTACTACGTGGCTCCCTCCTTCTTCTTCACGTTTCCCGGGTTCGGGTGGGTGAAGCCTCTGTCGGCCGTGGGGATGTACGCCCTCTTTGCCGTGCTGGGGGTGGCGGCGGTGGGGGTCATGCTGGGCCTGTTCTACCGGGCGTGCATGCTCGTGCTGGCCGTGGGGTTCTCGTACGTCCAGCTGCTGGACCGGACGCACTACCTGAACCACTACTACCTGGCGTGCCTGCTGGCCTTCCTCATGGCGCTGATGCCGCTGGAGGGGCTCTGGTCGCTGGATGCACGGCGCCGCCCGGAACTGCGCCGGGACACCGTGCCCGCCTGGTGCCTGTGGACGCTGCGCGCGCAGCTGATGGTGGCGTATGCCTTCTCGGGGATGGCGAAGCTTCAGCCGGATTGGCTGCTCCACGGCCAGCCCCTGGTGCAGTGGCTGGATGGCACTCCGGTGGCCCGTGCGCTGGCACCCGTGGTGCCACTGCCCGTCCTGGCGCTCGGGGCGAGCTGGGGAGGCATGCTCGTCGTGCTGCTAGGCCCTCCATTCATGCTGTGGAGGCGCACGCGGCCGGTGGCTTATGCCGCCCTGTTGTCCTTCCATTTGATGACGGGGCTGCTGCTCAACATCGGCGTGTTCCCGTGGATGGCGGCCTCGCTGCTGCTCCTGTTCTTCGAGCCGGACTGGCCGCGTCGGGCGCTTGCGTGGGCTCGTACGGGGACGCTGTCTGCACCCACGGCGGAGAGCCCAGCGCCCGCGCTGGAGCGGCGGCCCGCGGCGTGGCTCACCGTGCTGCTGTGCGTGCACTTCACCGTGCAGGTGCTGGTGCCGCTGCGGCACTGGCTCTACCCGGGGCCAGTGCTCTGGAACGAGGAGGGGTTCCTCTTCTCCTGGCACATGAAGATCATGGAGAAGCGGGCCCACGCGCGCTTCGAGGCCACGGATCCAGCCTCCGGTGAGCGCTGGGAGGTGGAGCCGCTGCGCTACCTCACCGACAAGCAGGCGTACCGGATGGTGACCCACCCGGACATGCTGGCCACCTTCGCGCGTCACGTCTCGGAGGAGTACGCGCGCCAGGGACAACCCGGAGTGGAAGTGCGAGCCTGGGTGGCCGTCCGATTGAACGGGCGGCCCCGCCAACTCCTCGTGGACCCAACGGTGGACCTGGCGGCGTACCGGTACAGCCTCTCGCCCCGGCCCTGGATTCTCCCGCTGGAGGGCCCTGGGGCTCGGCTCGCGACTCCCTGAGCGAGCCCCTGGGCCTTGGCTCTGCCTGTCAGGCGCGCTCGACGCGGATGCGCGTGGGCAGGCCGTTGAGGTTGAACTCCTCCTCCTTGCCGGTGAGGCCCTCGGGGCCCACGTTCAGCTCGGAGGCGAGCGTCTCGCGGGAGATGAACTCCTTGGAGGCCTGCGTCACCCGGAGCACCCGCGCGTCGCCGTCCACCCAGAGGCGGATGCGGTCCGTATAGCCCAGCGCCATGTCCTTGCGCGCCGCCTGCACGCGGGCGAGCAGCTCGCGCACGAGGCCCTCGTCCACCAGCGCCTCGGTCAGCTCGGTGTAGAGCACCACCACGCCCACGCTCGCGCCTGCGGCGGCGAAGCCGGGGTTGGCCTCCACGAGCACCTCCAGCTCCTCGGCGGGGAACGCCATGCGCTCGCCGTCCACGGTGATGGAGACCATGCCCTTGAGGGACAGCTCGCGCTGGAGGATGCGGCCATCCGCCGAGTCGAACGCCTTGCGCACCGGCGCCAGCTTGGGCCCGAGCCGGCTGCCCACCGCGCGCAGGTTGGGGCGGACCTTGTAGCGGACCACGTCCGTCTCCTGGCCGGCCTCGAGGAAGTGCACCTCGTGGACGTTCAGCTCGTCGGCGATGAGTTCCTTGTAGACGGCCACGCGCTCCTTCAGCTCCGAGCGCGCGAGGATGACGTCCACGCGGGACAGGGGCTGGCGGACCTTGAGGCGGTTGTCGGTGCGGACCTTGAGGCCCAGGGACACCAGCTCGCGCACCGCGCCCATCTCCGCGGCGAGCCCCTCGTCGATGAGGCGCTCGTCGGCGTCGGGGAAGCGGCCCAGGTGGACGCTCTCCGGCTGGGAGTGCGGCCAGGGGCGGCGCACCAGGTTGAGCCACATCTCCTCGGCGAAGAAGGGGATGAAGGGCGCGGACATGGAGGCGATGGCGGTGAGCGCCTCGTACAGCGTGTAGTACGCGTCGAGCTTGTCCTGCTCCAGGCCGGGAGCCCAGAAGCGGTCGCGGCTGCGGCGCAGGTACCAGTTGGAGAGCGCGTCCACGAGCGCCACCAGCCGCTGGGCCGCCTCATAGACGTGGTAGCCGTCCAGGTGGCGGGCCGTGTCGCGCAGGGCGAGCTGCACTTCGGAGAGGATCCACTTGTCCAACACCGTGCGGACCTTGGGCTCGCGCCAGCCCTGGCTCTTGCGGATGGCGAGCCACGGGGCCTCGGAGGCGTCCGGGTTGCCGGTGGCGGGCGAGAACCCGTCGATGTTCGCGTAGATGGTGAAGAACGAGTAGACGTTGCGCAGCTTGACCTGGAAGTCCTTCTGCAACAGGCGCACGTTGCTCAGCGAGTGGCGCGTGTTGGACCAGGTGGGGCTGGCCGCGTAGAAGAACCAGCGGAAGGCGTCCGCGCCGGGGGCCTTGGAGGCGGGGTCCTTGAGCACCACGCGCTCGGAGGGAGCCAGGCGGGGCACCTCCACGGGCATGACATCCGCGCCCTTGGCCGAGGGCGCCACGCTCAGCGCCTCCAGGTCCTTCTTCGCCAGCAGCAGCACGCGCCGCTTGAGCTTCTTGTGGGCCTTCACCGTGAGCGTGAGGGCGGTGCCGGGTTGATCCGGGCGGAACACCTGGACCTTGACGCCCTCCTGCATGTCGAGGCCCTCGAGGTCCTCGCGGGCGATGAGCGCCTCGCCGGCCACGCCGTTGACGCCGGCGGCCTTGTCATCCAGCACGGCGAAGTCCATGCGGACTTCATCGAGGATGATCTCGGGCGGGGTGTAGTTGCCCTTGGACTTGGACTCCTTCTTGCCCTCCTTGTCGGAGACGTGGCCGAGCACGATGCAGCTCTTGTACGGGTGCGGCCAGCCGTGGGACGGGAGGATGTTCTCTCGCTTCTGCGTCTCCTCATCGAAGACGAGCGTGCTGATCATCAGCAGCGAGTAGAACCAGCCGCGCGTCTGGTCGATGGCCTCGGAGATGAAGTCAGCGGGGAAGGCCTGGGTGAACTTCTCGCGCGAGCCCTGGGCGTGGGGGAAACCCCACTGGGCGAAGGGCATGCAGCCCGAGTCGAACCACACGTCGATGACTTCGGGCACGCGGGTGAAGCGGCCGGGGGTGCCGGGCTTCTCGTAGGTGACCTTGTCGATCCACGGCTTGTGGACGATGAGGTGCTCGGCGGTGGTGGCACCGGGCTTCTGGGCGAGGAAGGCCTTGAGCTCGGCCTCGACGGCGGCGAGGTTGCTGCCGGGCTTCTCGCGCAGGGCCTGGAGCGAGGGGATGGCCTCCACCTCGCCCGTCTCCGAGTGGATCCACAGGGGGAGCGCGGTGCCCCAGTAGCGCTCGCGGGAGAGGGCCCAGTCCACGTTGTTGGCGAGGAAGTCGCCGAAGCGGCCTTCCTTGATGTGCTCGGGGACCCAGTTGACGGCGCGGTTGTTGGCGATGGCCTGGTCCTTCACCTGGGTGGTGCGGATGTACCAGGCGGGGCGGGCGAACTGGATGAGCGGGTCGTCATCGGCGCGCCAGCAGAACGGGTACTCGTGCTTGTACTGCTCCATGAGCACCAGCAAGCCGCGCTCCTTGAGGGCGCGGGAGATGTCCTTGTCGGCGTCCTTGACGAACTTGCCGGCAATGCCGGGGAAGTCGTCGGAGAAGGTGCCATCCGAGCGGATGGCGCAGAACATCTCGAGGGCGTCGGGCTGGGTGAAGCGGGTGCGCTCCTGGCGGAAGGCGTTGTAGTCGTCCTCGCCGAAGGCGGGGGCGATGTGGACGATGCCGGTGCCGCTGGTGAGGGTGACGAAGTCGGCGGCGATGACGCGCCAGGCGGGCGAGTCCGAGCCTCCGGCCTTCAGGGGCAGCTCGGTGGAGCCGGCGCGCTGGAAGTAGACGTCATAGGGCGGGAAGTAGCGGCGGCCGACGAGCTCGCTGCCCTTCTGGGTCTCCAGGATGGGCAGGTCCTTCTTGAGCTTCTTGGCGAGCTCCTCGCGGAGGGCTGCGGCGATGATGAGCTTGCGGTCGCCGGCGTCCACGGTGACGTAGTCCACCGAGGGGTTCACGGCGGCGTACATGTTGGACGGGAGTGTCCAGGGGGTGGTGGTCCAGATGAGGAGCGCCGTGTCGGGCTGGCCTCTCAGGGGGAAGGCGACGTAGGCGCTGGGGTCATCGACGGTGCGATAGCCCATGCCGACTTCGCCGGAGCTGAGGGCGGTTCCGCCCTGGGGCCACCACCAGACGATTTTGTGGCCCTGGTAGAGGAGGCCCTTGCGGAACAGCTCGGCGAGGGCCCACCAGACGCTCTCGACGTAGGAGCGGTGGTAGGTGACGTAAGCGTCGGGGAGGTCGACCCAGAAGCCGATGCGCTCGGTGAGGCGCTCCCACTCATTGGTGTAGCGGAAGACGGACTCGATGCAGCGCTGGGTGAAGGGCTCGACGCCGTAGCGCTCAATCTCCGCCTTACCGTGGATGCGGAGCTCCTTCTCGACTTCCACCTCGACGGGGAGGCCGTGGGTGTCCCAGCCGGCTTTGCGGGGGACGCGGAAGCCGCGCATGGTCTTGTAGCGAGGGAAGAGGTCCTTGATGACGCGGGTGAGGACGTGACCGTTGTGGGGGAGGCCGTTGGCGGTGGGCGGGCCCTCGTAGAAGATGAAGGGAGGGGCAGCGTCCCGGCCCTCGAGCGTCTGCTCGAAGATTCGGCGTTCCTTCCAGAAGGCGAGGATGCGGCGCTCGTCGGCGGGGAAGTCGATCTCGTTGGGGACCGTAGCGAAAAGGGGCTGGGCCATGGCCCGGGACAGATAGCACCAGAGCGGCCCGGATGGGGGGCTTGTGTGAGCCCCCCGGGGTATTTCGGATACCTGGAGACGTTCGGGCGGGGCTATTTGGAGGCTTCGCCCAGGACTTCGGCCAGGGTGGTGGCGGTCAGGGCCCGGTCACACCACTGGTCGAGCAGGCGGGTGTCCTTGCAAGCAAGGATGCGCCGACGGGTCTTGGCATCCATGGGAATACCGCGCCGGTCCAGGGTCCGGAGGAGGTACTTGGCTTGGCCCTTGGCCTCTCCCTTGGCCTCCCCTTGAGCGAAGAGCTTTTCCCCCACGGTCTGCATCAGTTCCTCCGTCTGCTGTGGACCTACTGAATGTCTCGACGGCCAGCTACTTTTCTCTCGTGTTCAAGGGCCGCGAGGGAGCCATGAAGGGCAGGTAGCACTGCTTCCGCCACTCATAGGTGATGTCGGAGCAGGGAGGCGTTTCATTGCCTACGAGGCTCCAGCAGCCACCGTTGATCTCGACCAGGGGTTTCCTGCACGGAGGCGTGCGCTGGCCTTGGAGGGGACCATCGGGGATGGGGGCGTTAATCCCCTCGTGTGGAGGCATGGGCTCGGATGGATTTAGAGGTTCCGGGAGCTCAAGTTCTCCGAGCCCTGAAGTCTCTGCATGCACGGTGGGGAACTGCTGCATGAGAGTGGGGGGCTGGCCGGAGGAAGAAGATTGTTCCATCTGCGCATGGAGCAGTCCTCCCCCTCCAGCGACCAACACAAGGGTCAAGGCCGTGGCGCCGAACCACACCTTCCAACGGAGCGCACGGCTCGGCATGGGAGGTGGAGGCTTTTGCTGGGGAATTGCTTTTCTGGGGGCGGAGTGAGCCCTGATCGGGCCGATGGGCTTGTCCGCTTTGGCGCCCTCGGTGTTCGCCGACCGCTCCAGGCCCCTGACCAACTCCGCCGGAGTTCCTCGGGCTGAGGGCTCCACGGACAGCAGCTGCCGGATCCACAGGGCCAACTCGGGGCTGAGCTGAACGAGCACGTCCGCGGGCACGAGTTTGGGAATGATGGGGAGGGAGTCGTCCTGGCCCTCATCCGTTCCGGAGTCGTCGTCGGCGATGAGCGGGTAACGCTCGGTGACGAGCCGGTAGGCAGTGACGCCCAGGGCGTACACGTCATCCGCAACAGAGGGCTCATAGCGAGCTGTGGGATCCCGGCGGAACCTCCACTGGTGAACGAGGGACTGAGGGCTGAGGTATTCGGGCGTGCTGGGAGGCCCGGAGTTGCGGGTGATGACGGGAGCGCCGCGGAAGGTGCAGGAGCCGAAGTCCACCAGCACGGCGTGCCCATCTTCGGGGCGCACGAGGAAATGGTCCCCTTTGACGTCGCGGTGGAGCCCACCGGCGGAATGGATGGCTTGGAGTGCGCGGGCGCCTTGAGCCAGGACGCGCAGCACCTCCCGCGAGGAGCGGGGCCGGAGCCGGGCCCAGGAGTACAGGGGCAGACCCTCCTCCCAGTCCATGACCAGGAACGAGTAGGTCGTGCCGCTGGGGCTGTGCCACTCGCCCGAGTCCCGCAGGAGGGGCAAGTTCGGGTGCTTCATGCGGGAGAGAAACGCTGCCTCCAGGGCAAAGCGGGGATCCCCTGGCTGGAGCGCGAACTTGAGAGCGACGGGGCCTGACTCGGGAGCGGTGGTGCTCTCCGCGCGGAAGACGGCACCAAAGGAGCCTTGGGAGGCCAGACCCAGCAGGCGCCAGGAGCCGACGATCGAACCTGGAGGAAGGGTAGAGGGGTGCATGGCGTGGGAAGTTCCCAAGAAGGTACCTCCGGGCGGGAAAGAAGACCAGACAGGTAGTCTCCCTTGAAACAACCTAGGAGGTGGAACGCCTTCAGGCATTTGGCAGCAGTGAGAGCATCCAGGAGGTGCCAGGGCCAACCCATCGGCAGTGGGAGAGGGACAGAGCCAACTGGTTGGCAGTGACGAACGGGGCGGAGGGACAGTGCCAACCGGTTGGCAGTGACGAGCGGGCCCGAGGTTCAGAGCTAACTGGTTAGCTCCGGCGAACGAGGCGGAGGGCCAGAGCGCACGGGTTCGCACTGAGGCATGGGAGCAGGCCCAGTCTTTTCAAGGGTTTGGTAGTAACGAGGACGGCACGTTCAGGGCTGGTGCGCGCTAGAGTAGGCAGAAGCCACACCATACAAAACCAGCACCGCTCGCATCACGGGGCGGACGCACATGCGCATGAATCCTGGGTGGAGAGCGCTGACTTGGGGACTGCTGGCCCTCCCAGATTTCAAGACGCGGCAAGTGCCTTCTGTTGCTTTCCCCTGAGACGTCCCGGAACTTCTCTCTGCCGATTCTGCACTCTGCGACATGATCAGCACGGGAAGGTTTGATTCATGGATGTACCAGGAGAATGCCGCTTCGGCGGAAGACACTCGTCAGTGGGTGGCAAAAGTCCTGGCCTCGCGACCTCCGTGAGCTGTGGATGCCAGTGGCCCCGTTGCTCAGGCTGCCTGGCGCGCAGCAGCGGGCGGGCGCACGTCCCCGAAGTTCGGCGCCGGTAGCACCACCGTGGGTGACAACCCCGGGGCCAGCATGGAACCCGTGAGCAGTGAGGACGGGTGGAAGTTCACGTAGGCCCCGTCCACCGGAGACGGCCCCGCGAACAGCTTCTCCACCACCATTGACGAGTATTGGTCCAGCGAGTGCTCGCGCGTGTTGCCGTTGAGCACCACCTCCATGCCCATGTGCTCGGCGAAGGTCCGTACTCCCGGAATCCCCGACTGCAGCGGCGTGTAGCTCTCCGTCGCCACGCCGTTCTCACTCACCACGAACACATCGCGGTCCGTGGCCACCGCCAGCGACATGTTCCCCAGCGTGTGTCCTGGCGTGGAAAGAATCGCCACCCCCGGCCCCAGCCACGCATCCCCGTCCAGCAGCACCACCCGCTCTTCGGGCACTCCCGCCGTGCCGTTCGGCACGTACCAGGCTGCCTGCATCGGGTGCAGGTTCTTCGCGCCCAGCCACTCGGCCTGCTGCACCAGCAGCTTCGCCCGAGGGAAGTATGCCGACGCGCCCTCGCCCCCCAGCCATCCGCGCACGTCCTGCACGTGCAGGTGGTCGAACGCGATGTAGTCCACGTCCTCCGGCTTCAGCCCCAGTGCCGCCAGGTGGCTCTGCACCGTCCCGTGCCGAGTGGACATCACCTTGTCCGAGACGAAGTGCCCGTACTTCTCGCGCAGGCCCCGGAAGAACGGCGCCGCCATCCCGCGCTCGTAGTCGCTCGGGTTGAACAGCAGCGTGCGCAGCTCCCCGTCCTCCAGGAACTGCACCACCTGCATCCGGTTCTTCATCATCACGTACGGCGCCGGAGACAGCGCCGCCCCGCTGAATGCGAACTGCGCCGGGTACGGGAACGTAATCAAATCGCACGTGGCTACCGCCGTCACCGGTCCACCGGCGACGAACGCCTCGCGCGCCTCCTGCGCGGCGCGGCGGAGCTGCGTGAGGCGGAGTCCCGGCACCTGCTCGGCACGGGCCGCGGTCAGGGAGGGAAGGGGACGAAAGCTCGGAGTCATGCGGTCACCGTCAGGTCGAATGCCGTCTTCACAGAGTGGTAGCGCCCTCGCGCCAGGTTTGCCTCGATGGCCTCTCGATACCGCGAGAGCGGGAAGGTGTGTGTCACGAGCACGGATGGGTCCGGTCCCTCCCGGCGGGCCAACAGCTCCAGTACCAGATCGAAGGTGTGCTTGCGCTCGCCCCGGAAGCTTTCCGGCCCGTACACGTACGAACCGAGCAGCGTCAGTTCATTCCTCCACACAGTGGTCCAGTCCACCCGCTCCAAAATCCCCGCCGCCCCCACCAGCACCACCCGCCCCAGTGCCCGCGTGTACCTCAACGAGTCCTGCACCGATCCTGCGCTGCCGATGCAGTCGATCGTCACCTCGAAGCCTCCTGACAGCGCAGGCGGTCCAATCACGGGCTTGTAGACCTTCGCCCCCGTCAGCCGCGCCACCTCCTCGGCCTCCCCCGCGTCATCCTTCACCCGCAGCGCCTCATCCGCCCCCAGCTGCCGGGCGAGCTTCAGCTGGTACTCCTCCGTCGCCAGCAGCGTCACATGGCTCCGGTGCCCCAGTGCTCGGATGGCCCACAGCGCCGCGAAGGCCACGGGCCCACCGCCAATCACCAGCACCCGGTCCTCATCCCGGAGCCCCGCCTTGAGCACCGCATGCAGACTCACCGCCAGCGGCTCCACCAACACGCCCGCCTTGTTCGACACCCGATCCGGCACGGCGTGGAGCTGCGACGGGTGCGCCACCATCTCCGTGCCCATGCCCCCCGGCAGATCCTTCTGGTAGCCGAGCATTTGCCCGGCCGCCAGGCAGCCCTCGGCCGTGTGCTCGCACCCGTTCTCCTGCCCCGACGCGCATGGCTTGCACGGCGGCTGGATGCCTCGCAGCCGGCACGGCAGCAGCGGGTTCACCGCCACGCGCTGCCCCACTGTGACTCCCCGTGTCTCCGGGCCCACCGCCGCCACCTCGGCGAGGATCTCGTGCCCCAGCACCGCCGGGAAGCTATTGAAGGGCTCCAACTGCGGACTGGCCTTGAAGAAGAACGTGGCCATGTCCGAGCCGCACAGCCCGGCCAGCAGCGGCTTCAGCCGGACCCACTCGGGGCCGGGCGGAGTGGGGGAGGGCAGCTCTCTCAGGGACAGGCAGCTCCCCGGTCCGTAGTGAATCTTCGGGTACAGCCCGCCGATCCCCTTGGCGAGCACGTACTTGGGGATGGAGAGATCGAAGACGAGACCCTTCACTTTGCGCGCCCCCTGGCCCACCGGCCATCAAGGCGCGCGAGTCTAGCGCCGCCAGGAGATGGACCGCGACACACACGCCGTTCTTGGTAGGGTGAACACCGCCATGGCTACGAAGCGCAAGTCCGAGACGCTGTCCGGGGAAGTCCAGGGGGACGATGTCCGCCTGGAAGTCTCGCTCCGGCCGCGCACCTTCGACGAGTACGTGGGCCAGTCCCAGGTCCTCGAGAAGCTCAAAGTCTACGTGCTCGCGGCCAGCAGCCGCGGCGACGCGCTCGACCACTGTCTGTTCTCCGGGCCCCCGGGCCTGGGCAAGACGTCGCTGGCCCACATCATTGCCTCCGAGCTCGGCGTGGGCATCCACGTCACCAGCGGCCCCGCCCTGGAGCGCAAGGGCGACCTGGCCGGGTTGCTCACCAACCTCAACGAGCGCGACGTCCTCTTCATCGACGAGATCCACCGCCTCAACGCCGCCATCGAGGAGTACCTCTACCCGGCCATGGAGGACTTCCGGCTGGACATCACCATCGACACGGGCCCCGCCGCCCGCGCGATGAAGATCGACCTGCCGCCCTTCACCCTCATCGGCGCCACCACCCGCACGGGCCTGCTCACCTCGCCGCTCCGCGACCGCTTCCAGATTCAGGAGCGCCTCGAGTACTACGAGCCCAAGCACCTGGAGCTCATCCTCAACCGCTCGGCGCGCATCCTCGGCATCCCGATGGACAAGGACGCCAGCAAGGAGATCTCCACCCGCTCCCGAGGCACCCCGCGCATCGCCAACCGGCTGTTGCGCCGCCTGCGCGACTTCGCCCAGGTCGAGGGCGAGGGCACCATCTCCCTGGAGCTGGCCCGGTCCTCGCTCGACAGGCTCGGCGTGGACGCCAGCGGCCTGGACTCCATGGACCGGAAGATTCTGCTCACCATCATCGAGAAGTTCGGTGGGGGGCCGGTGGGGGTGGAGACCATCGCTGCCAGTGTGGGCGAGCAGCGAGACACCATCGAGGACGTGTACGAGCCCTTTCTGCTCCAAGAAGGTTTCCTCCAGCGCACCCCTCGGGGCCGGACGGCGACGCATCGGGCCTACAGCTATTTCAAGAAGACGCCGCCGCCCGCTTCACCCCAGGGCGCCCTCTTCTGATAGGAACTCCGCCGATGAGCCAGGCACGCGCCCAGGGAGATGCCTCGACGGCCGCCCGCGACTTCTACGCGGACCTGATGAGCACCACCCAAGGCTCGCGGGCCATCATGCTCGCCGAGCGCGAGCGCTGGCTGCGCAGTGTCACCATCGAGGGCCGCGAGGAGCAGCTCTTCGAGTTCGAGATGCTCCTGCGCGGGGTGGAGCGCTACTTCCACCTGCACAACTCGGTGGTGGATGCCCACGAGCGCCCCCTCGTCACCCGGGACTTCCACGAGGAGCTCGAGGACGTCCGCGACGCCATCCACCGCGCCATCCGCATCGGCCGCCGGCTGTTGGATCCGGACTCGGACTCCAAGCGCGTCTTCCGCAAGTACGTGGAGAGCCAGCTGGCCGATGACCGGGTCCGCAGCGCCTTCATCGAGGAAGAGCTCGTCCAGGAGACGCCCCAGGAGAGCCTCTTCGTGCTGCGCGAGGCCTTCGAGGCCCTGCGCAACCTGATCGATCACCTGCTCAAGCTGCCCGTGTGCAGCCTCAACCTCTTCACGGACGTGGGCAACCTGGCCCTGCGGGAGATCGTCCTCAACCGCTACTTCCGCCCCTTCCGGTCGCTGGAGTTCCGCATCGAGTACGACCGGCTGCGCTCGGTGCGGGTGTTGGACCTGCTCGCCAGCCAGCCCGCGGACGTCCGCCCCGGCTTCTCCACCGCCTTCCTCGCGCTGTTCCGGCTGCTCCACTACCTCTCCTATGTGGCTCAGGAGGGAGACGAGGCCCCGCCCCGGCGCGTGCGCGTGGTGCTCGCGCTGGTGCGCAGTGAGGCGGTGAGCCTGGTGGGTTACCTCCGCCACGAGCTGGCCATGCAGGTAGGCCCCAAGCGCCTCAAGGCCGCCGGCCTGCGCGCCGCCCGCGACATCGCCAAGGAGACCAACCGCATCGCCCGCGAGGTGCTCCCCGCGCAGGAGGACGCCGAGACGGGCCCCTCCATGAAGGCCGCCGCCGCCTTCACCGCGCTCTTCCGCGCTCAGATTGTCGCGCTCGTGGAGGCGCTCGCGCCGGGCGCCGCCACCGCAGAGGACACCTTCGCCCAGCTCGTCTCCCAGGAGGCCATGGCCCAGCGGCTGCGCAAGGACCTGTGGGTCTTCGGCCAGCTGTGCCGGGCCACGGAGACGGCCATGCACTCGGAGGACGTGCCGGCCGCGGAGGCCGCCCTGTCATCCCTCAAGTCCTTCCTGAGCTACTTCCAGGACGGGAGCTACCAGCTGCTCCGCTACTCGGACTACGAGCCCTTCGATCGCTTTACCGGGCTCCTGCTGGAGCTGCCCTGGCCGCCCGAGGGCCCCGGCATCCGCCACCGGCTGGCTGAAGACTTGCGCCTCTTCACGCCCACGCTGGAGAGCACCTTCACCTCCGTGAGCCGCCGGGTGCTTCTCCAGGGGCGAACGTTTGACCGCAAAGAAGCCGAGGCCCTCCGGGACCGCTTCTTGGCGCCTGCGCACCGTTGAGCTCCCACTGCTGATTTTACAGGGTCGGCCCTCGCTGAGGCCTCTGCCTGAGGAGTGTTTGCTTCCGGGCGGTTGCCTGCGTTATGGACCCGCCAGTTTGTGATGGATCTCGGACACAGATGTCACGGTGATGTCGAAGAGACCCAGCCAATTGAGGGGGGAAAGCCCTACAGGAGCGCGGTCCTGACGCCAGTGCCGGAAAAAAGCCCAGTCATTTCAAAGGGATATCAGGCAGTGGGCCTGTCCGTCCGACCGGACAGGTTTCCAAGTCAGTGGCATAGGGTTTGCTCATCTCTGAGGGCTGTCCCAGATCCAGAAGTGAACGATTCGGGCCTGATCCGGAGGGCCCCTTCGGCAACACCTGCCGGACCGAAGCAGTAAGAGAGGCGATACGGCAATGCCTGTGTTTCCCGACCATCAGCGCACCATCTCCGAGCCCGTGTCCTGCAAGGGGGTGGGGCTCCACTCTGGCGCGATGGTAAACCTCACCCTGTGGCCTGCTCCGGCCCACCACGGCATCGTCTTCGTCCGCACGGACACAGCAGCCCAGGTGGCCATCCCGGCCCTCTCGCAGTACGTGGTGGACACCTCCATGGCCACCACCTTGGGTAAGGACGGGGTGAAGGTGGGCACGGTGGAGCACCTGCTGTCGGCGCTGGCCGGGCTGGGCATCGACAACGTGCGCGTGGAGCTGGATGGTCCCGAGGTGCCCGTCATGGACGGCAGCGCCGAGCACTTCGTGCAGATGATCACCAGCGTGGGCGTGCGCGAGCTGGAGGAGCAGCGCCTCTACCTGGTCATCAACAAGCCCGTCACGGTGGTGGAGGGTGACAAGGAGGCCACGCTGTCTCCGGCCCGCCGCTTCCGGATCAGCTGCTCCATCGACTTCAAGCACCCGATGATCTCCTGCCAGTCCTTCGAGGTGGAGGTGAGCGAGCGGGGCTTCGCCGGTGAGATTTCGCGCGCGCGCACCTTCGGCTTCCTGCGGGACGTGGAGATGCTCAAGAAGCACGGCCTGGCGCGCGGTGGCTCGCTGGACAACGCCATCGTCGTGGACGAGTCCACCATCCTCAACCCCGAGGGGCTGCGCTTCCCGGATGAGTTCGTCCGGCACAAGATTCTCGACGCCGTGGGCGACGTGTCCCTGTTCGGGCGCCCGGTCATTGGCCACCTGAAGGTCTTCAAGACGGGCCACGCGCTCAACCACAAGCTGGTGCAGAAAGTGCTGTCCGATCCGAGCTGCTACGAGCTGGTGCAGGGTCGTCCGGTGGACACAGAGCGGCCCGAAGTGCGCTTGCCCGAGCTGTCGGGTGGCATGGATCTGGAGCCGCTGGTCGCCTGAAGCCGGAAGTTTCTTTTGCGAGGCACGGGAGACCTCGATTAAGACGCCGGACCCATGTCCAAGCGCTCCTCCCGTATTCTTCTGGCCGCGGTGCTCGCGGCCTCCTTTGCCGTCGGCTGCAACAAGCAGACGTCTCCCGCGGCCAACCCCGCCACCGCTTCCGCCTCGGGCGGCCAGTGTGAGCTCGCCCCGGACGCCGTCGTCGGCACCTACAAGGTGGACGGCGCCGAGCAGAAGGTCACCTACGGCGAGCTGACCGGCCGCATTGGCGCGCCGCTGGCGGACCTCGACAAGCGCAAGCAGGACCTGCTCAAGCGCGGCCTGGATGGCTACATCATCGAGAAGCTCGTTCAGGCCGAGGCCAAGAAGCGCGGCCTGCCCAACGAGGACGCGCTGCTCAAGGCCGAGGTGGAGGACAAGTCCGCCCAGCCGAGCGACGCGGAGATCCAGAAGATCTACGACCAGGCCAAGGCCGCCGGCCAGCTGCCCGCAGAGGTGACGCTGGAGCAGGTCAAGCCCGAGATCGTCAAGATGCTGGGCGAGCAGGGCAAGCGCGAGAAGGCGCAGGCGCTGTTCAATGACCTGAAGTCCAAGGCGGACGTGAAGGTCCTCCTGCCGGAGAAGCGCATCCAGGTGGAGGCCACCGGCCCGGCCAAGGGCCCGGACAACGCCCCCATCACGATCGTCGAGTTCAGCGACTTCCAGTGCCCGTTCTGCAGCCGCGCCAAGGTCACCGTGGACGAGGTGGTGAAGCAGTACGGCGACAAGGTGCGCCTGGTGTTCCGCCACTTCCCGCTGAGCTTCCACCAGGACGCCCCGAAGGCCGCCGAGGCCGCCGCGTGCGCCGATGACCAGAAGAAGTTCTGGGAGTACCACGACAAGCTGTTCGCCAATCAGGGCGCCCTCAAGGTGGACGACCTGAAGAAGCACGCCGCGGACCTGGGCCTGGACACCGCCCGCTTCAACGAGTGCCTGGACTCCGGCAAGAAGGCCGAGCTCGTGAAGAAGGACATGTCGGCCGGTGAGAAGGCCGGGGTCAGCGGCACCCCAGCCTTCTTCATCAACGGGGTGGTCCTGTCGGGCGCGGTGCCGGCCGAGGAATTCAAGAGCATCATCGACGCGGAGTTGAGCAAGAAGAAGTAGACTGGGCACGTGGCACCTCCACGTCCCAAAGCCACTCCCCGCATCACCGGTGAGACGGCGGCTCTCGAACTCGAGCGGCCGCTCACCATGGGCCTATCGCCCACCCGTCCCTTCTCGGCGCACTTCCATTCGCCCGAGGGGATGATCCTCCTGAGAGAGCCGCCGGATCTGATCGGCTTCTTCGCCGGCAACCTCGGCTCTCTCTTCATGGAGGATGTCTTCTCCTACGTCTTGTCCGGCATCCGCAGCGGGCAGCTGATTGTCCAGCACAACCAGCTGCGCCGCACGGTGACGTTCCGGGATGGGCAGGTGGTGTTCGCCACCTCCACCGAGCGCTATGAGCGGCTGGGCGCGGTGCTGGTGCAGTTGGGGCTCATCACCTCGGACCAGCTCACGCTGGCCGTTGCCCAGGTGACGCCCACGCGCCGCATCGGACAGGTGCTCACCACCGAGGGCATCGTCTCCGAGGCCAACCTCTACAACGCCATGACGTACCTGGTGCGCGAGGTGGTGCTGAACCTCTTCGAGATGATGGAGGGCTCCTTCCTCTTCCTCGAAGCGCAGGCGCCGCTGAGCGACGTCGTCAAGCTGCCCGAGCGCACGCGAGACTTGGTCATCCAGGGCATCAAGCGCGGCGAGGCGACGACGCGGCTGCGCCGCCAGTTCCCCGAGGACGTGCGCGTGCGCGTGGGCCCCGAGGGATTCCCGACCGGCGAGGAGTCGCTGGCCAACAAGGCCAAGCCGGGCATCTCGCTGAAGGATCTGCGCTCGGCTTACGAAGGCAGCATCCACGCCTTCCTCACCTGGATGGAGGAGCGCATCCGCGGCGGCTCGCTCGTCATCGAGCCCGTGGTGCCCCCCGCGCCGGTGCGCCCCACGCCGAGCCTGGAGATGGTGGGCTCGGAGCTGCTCGGCCCCGAGGAGCGCTACAACCTGCTGCTCGCGCTGGTGTACCGCGCCATCGAGGAGATGGGGCGGGACGTGAGCATGTTCCAGAGCTTCCTCCAGTCGCCCCCTCCAGGGCTGGAGGAGGCGTACTCCGGTGTGAAGCTCGGCCCGGATGGACGCGTGGACGTGGATCAGATCCGCCGCAACGTGGCCGGTGGCGGCGAGGCGCTCTCTCGCGCGCTCACGCTGGAGGCGCTCGATGCGTTCGTCTCCTATGCGCTGTTCTCCGCGCAGAACGTGCTGCCGCAGGCTCTGGCAGAGCAGCTGTCGATGACGTACCGCGCCCTCCAGGAGGGATTGACGTGAGCCAGGCCGTGGCCGCGCGCGAGCGGCTCGCCCTCGCCGCGGACCTGCCGCTGGAGCAGGGGCTCGCGCTGTACTCGACGGTGGCTCCGCACGTGGGCTACGCCAAGGTGGGGCTCTCGCTCTTCGTGGAGCACGGGCCTGCGGCGGTGGCCGCGTTCCAGAAGCTCGGTGCGCGGGTGTTCCTGGACTTGAAGCTGCATGACATCCCCAACACCGTGGAGCTGGCGGCGGCTCGCGCCGGAGCGCTGGGAGTCGCGCTGCTCACCGTCCACGCCGCTGGGGGCGAGGCCATGCTGAAGGCCGCCGTGAAGGGGGCTCGCGAGGGTGCCAAGGCGCAGGGCCACGCGGCACCCAAGGTGCTCGCGGTGACGGTGCTGACGTCGCTGTCGGCCGAGGATGTGACGTCCATCGGGTTCACCGGAACGCCCGAGGCGGCGGCGCAGCGGCTGGCGCAGCTGGCCGTGAAGGCGGGCGTGGATGGCCTGGTGTGCTCGCCGCGCGAAGCCGAGGGTCTCAGGCGCTTGCTGGGGCCCTCGCCCTTCCTGTGCACGCCGGGCATTCGTCCCGCGGGCGCGGAGAAGGGAGATCAGGCCCGCGCGGAGACGCCCGCCTTTGCGATTCGTGCGGGCGCGGATCTGCTGGTGGTGGGACGACCTGTCCACACCGCGGCAGATCCCGTGGCCGCCGCGCGCGCGATCGCCGAGGAAGTTTCCTCCGCCTGACAGCTGCTCCTCCTCATCCCTTACCCCCCTGGTCACGCGTGGGAGCCGTACCCACGTTTGCGATCAGGGCTTGGGGTGGGTGGGGGTGGTGACATGCGGCGGATGGGGTGGCTGGGGGTGGTGTCGGTGGTGCTGTGCACGGCGTGTGGGGCGTCGCGGTCCTCGGCGGTGAGGCCGCAGGCGGCCCAGGAGACGCCACCGGGCGCCCAGGCGGTGCTGGCCGAGGAGTATCCGTCCTCGACGCGACGCTACGTGGATGAGGATCTGGGCTTCGAGATTGTCCGGCCCACGGCGGAGTGGCAGCTCGACGAGACGGAGGAGCAGAACGCTCCCGAGGGCATGGCCATCCCCGTTGTCCTGAAGCACCGGACCACGGGCGCGCAGGTGGTGCTGCAGGTGGCGCCCGCCGTGGCCACGCCCACGCAGTTCGCCGAGCGGCTCAGCGAGGGACTGAAGGAGCAGCCCGGCTTCGTCGCCTCGGATCCGGAGCCGCTGCCGCTGTCCGACAGCGCGGTGGGCTTCAACTTCACGGTGGAGGGTGGGGTGCGCGGCCGGGTGGCGGTGACGGAGGGCAGCCCCGGCCGGGTGTTCATGTTCCTGGCCACCTGGCCGGAGACGGCTCCGGAGGATGTGAACCGGAGCGTGGAGGCCCTCTTCGGCGCGGTGCACCCGCTGCCCGAGCCAGGCTAGCCCGGGCATACGGCTCAGGCACGGGCCGAGCGGCCCTTCTTGGCGCGGCTCTTCGGAGCAGGGGCCGCGCTCTCAGCGGGGCTCTCCGTGCTCTCAGGGGAGGCGGCGCGCTGGCGCACGAGTTCGACCAGCGTGCGCAGGCCGACGCCCGTGGCGCCCTTGTTGAAGTAGCCGCGCTCCTTGGGGCTGGTGGACGGGCCGGCAATGTCCAGGTGGACCCAGGGCGTGTCGCCCACGAACTCCTTGAGGAACAGGGCCGCGTTGATGGCTCCGCCCCAGCGCTCGCCCGCGTTCTTCATGTCGGCCACTTCGGAGCGCAGCGCGTCCTTCTGCAGCTCGGTGACGGGCATGCGCCAGAACTCCTCGCCGGCGGCCTTGGCGGCCTTCAGCACTTCCTCCATGGCACCATCGTTGTCGCCGAACGCGCCGACGATGTAGTTGCCCAGGGCGATGACGCACGCGCCCGTGAGCGTGGCCAGGTCCACGATGGCGGCGGGCTTGTGCTCCACGGCCCAGGTGAGGATGTCACCCAGCACCAGGCGGCCCTCGGCGTCCGTGTTGGTGATCTCCACCGTCTTGCCCAGGCGCGAGGTGAGGATGTCACCCGGCCGGTAGGCGGTGCCCGAGGGCATGTTCTCGCATGCGCCCACGAAGGCGTGCACGGGGAAGGGCGGCGCGAGCTCGCCAATGACGCGCATGGCGCCCAGCACCGCCGCCGAGCCCGCCATGTCCGTCTTCATGTCGATCATCGAATCGGCAGGCTTGAGCGACAGTCCGCCCGAGTCGAAGGTGATGGCCTTGCCCACCAGCGCCAGCGGCGCGCGCTTGGCGTCCTTGGGGTTCTTCGGGATGTAGGCCAGGTGGATCAGCCGGGGCTCGTGGGCGCTGCCCTGGGCGACGCCGAGGAACATGCCCATCTTGAGGCGCTCGATCTCCTTGCGCCCGCCGATGGTGGCCTTGATCCCAGTGGCCTTGGCGACCTCCTGGGCGGCCTGGGCGAGCCGGTCCGGGTCCACCACGTTGGGGGGCTCGTTGACGAGATCCCGCGCCCAGTTGGTGGCCTCGGCGACGCGGCGGCCCAGCTCCACGGCGGCCTGGAGCTCCGGGCTCTTGCCGTCCCCGGACACCACGAGCTTCACCGTGCCGAGCCCCGGAGCCTTCTTCTCCTCCTTGGGGCCGCCCGTCTTGTAGCGGTCGAACTTGTAGACGCCCAGCAGCAGGCCCTCGGCGATGGCGCGCACGGCCTCGGGGGCGGCGAGGGCCTCTGGGACAACGAAGGTCAGCTCCTGGACCTTGAGCTTCTGGGCCGTCTTGGCGGCGCGCCCGGCGGCCTGACGGAGCACCTCGTGGGTGAACTTGCCTCGCGAGCCCAGGCCCAGCAGCAGGACGCGCTCGGCGGCGAGCGTGCCCAGGGTGTTCAGCACCAGGGACTGCTCCGCCTTGCCCTTGAAGCCCTCCTGGGTGGCGGCTGCGCGCAGCTTGCCTTCCAGGGCCTTGTCCGCGGCAGTGAGGGCAGTGGAAGCGGTGTCTCCGAGGTCGCCATCAAGCAGGGGGATGACGAGCAGGGCGCCGCCTGCCCGCAGGGCGTCGCCCGGGACGAAGCTGAAATTCATGGTGGGGATGTACTCCTGGGGGTGGAAAGCGGCGCGGACTGTATCGCCGTGCCTGTTACGCGCAAAGCTTCGGCTTCACATGGGCGTTGCATTGACACGGCGCGCTGGGTAGCTCTGGTGATGCATGCCCTCGCTGCTCCTTCACCTGACCGCCATCGAGCAGCTCGCCGCCCACCCAGGGAGCCTTCCCGAGGACATTGCACGCGCACTGGCCGAGGACTTGCCGTACGCGCGCTTTGGGGCCGCGCTGCCGGATCTCCCGCTGTGTGAGGGGCTGCGCGGAGGGCTGACGGCCCTGCTGCCCGAGCGGGAGGTGCCCGCGTTTGCTCGCCTGTACCACGAGCGGGCGCCAGTGGGGCTGGGGCTGAAGATGGGGGAGCTGGTGGCCACCGGGGCGCTGGTGGGCACCGAGCCGGGGCTGGCGTTGCTGGCGGGGTACTTCACGCACCTGTGCTTGGATCGGCGGCTGCACCCGGGGGTGGATCTGCTGGTGGCGCGCCACCGCCGCAAAGAGGACACGGAGCTGGACGCGCACCGGAAGATCGAATGGGCGCAGACGCTCTTCTACCTGCGCGAGCTGCACGGCATGGAGATGCTGGGCAACGCGGGGCTGCGGACGCGCTTCCAGGTGACGAAGAGCCGGGGCTTTCCGTACAGGGGGATTGGCCGGGGCATCTACGAGCTGGTGCGGCTGGCCTCGCAGGAGCGGGTGGGGCATGCGCCGACGAAGGCGCAGGTGGACGGGTGGGTGAGGGGGCTCTACATGATGGGGATGGTGCTCTCGAGCCCGGTGGGACGGATGCGCTCGTTGCCGGCGTACTCGCAGCTGAGCTTCCACGAGCTGTACCGCCACGACAGCTTCGATTTCGCGGCCGAGGTGGAAGCCGCACTGGAGCAGACACGCGGGGTGCTGCGGCACCTGCTGCTCTACATGGCCCGGGGGACCTTCACGCCGCGTACGCGCGCACGTTTTCTGGAAGAGTTCCCCGAGGGCACGATCGGCGCCTACGCCGCCTGACGCCCATTGAGGGTGGTCATGTCCTTCCTGTCAGACGTATTGCGATTCTTTCTGCTGGTGGGAGCCAGTGGGGTCCTCGGCTCGTGCGCCGCGCCGAGGGGCGGTGGTTCGTTCACGCCCAGGCAGTACGCGCAGTCGATGGATTCAGCGAGCAGCGCCTGCATGCGTACGCCGGCCTGCTATGCGCCTCCCAGCGGCGAAACACCCATACTGCCATGGGTGGCCCGTTCGATAGAGGCCGCGCGCGCCGCATCGGCGCTGATGAAGCTACTGGAGGCTGCGGACCTCGCGAGGGTGGTGCAGGTGCTGAGCGACTGAGCCAATCAGGCCAGCCGAGACGTCGACGATCGTCTGCTCGGACAGGGACAACGCCCCTCTCGCCAACTTTGTCGGGAGACCTTCAAGACAGAAAACGGCGGGCGCAAGGTGACCTGGGCCATGCACTTGGGACAGGAGAAGCACCGAGCCGCGATGGAGTGTGTCCAGAGGGAGTTACCCGAGGAACTTTGGGAATACGTCACCATGCAGCAACCTTACCGGTACGATCGGAAGACGCGGACTGTGGAGCCGCTCAATCCCAATCAGGTGGATGCGTGGCTCCGTGAGGGATTGTTCCACAAATTGTTGGGGACCCTGATCCCGGATGTCGTGGTCCATGCCGCAGGCGACCTGCTCAACATCCAGGCGGTGTTTGACTTCAAATTTCCCTGCCCGAAGGACAAAGAGGCCTCATGGCATGAATACCATCCGAATCATCCATTCCATCCGCTGAACCAGCAGACTGTGTACGAAGAGGCCTTCAAAGCCGAGGTCATGTCTGTACGTCCCGCATTCGGAGTGACCCGATGAGCGAGCGTTATCCACAAATTCGCTATGACGGGGAGGATGGGGAGGAGCGATTTCCGTGCACCCGGACGAGCCTGAGCATCTGCTTTTATATGCAGCGCTCTCACCAGGAAGTCATTCCTGGGGTGATGAGAGGCCTAGAACGTTATCGCGAGGCAATCGGTCTCGGCACACTTGCTTGGACGCCGGATGGAGAGGGCGATTGGCAGGAACTCGATCAATCCCAGTGGGAAATGCTACGCCAGAAGATGGGGCATCCCCGGGGCGCCGAGATCCGGCTGCGCGAGACGGATCGACTCTCATCGGATTATGAGTTTCGCTACTCAGGGCGGGATTTGAAAGAAGCTTTCGAGTTCCAGGACCTGGAGCGCACCTGCGCCGTGGCGTTCTGGCTGCCCACTGAGTACCTGGAGAAGCATGGACCGGCTCAGGTCCGCAAACTGGCTCTGGAGTTGGGCGCGGAACTGCCCTTCAACTCCGGTCACGCAGGCCTCTCCGTGTATTTTTCCGAGGACCTGTACGAGGTCCGCAAGTTGCTCTGGCCGCAGTGCTTCCGTCACCCCGGTTTGGACATGCCGGCCATGGAGCGGCTGCCCGGCCGGCTCGGTGCACGCATCAAAGGCGTGTCCTGGTTGACGTTTCTCGGAGAGCCCGTCCTGGGACAACTGGGGGGGGCAGAGGGCTTGGCTGCACGCCTGCACTCCGGAGGGACGACCGTGGAGAACATGGGAGCAGGCCGTGCCGTCGTGACACTCGGAGAGTGGCCTGAAGCGGGAGATCTGGAGCAGGGGAACACCCTGCCTGCGTACCGCGAGCTGGCCCAGGTCTTGGAACCCTGGCTCTATCAGTCGCCTCGCGTTCCGGAGTGGAAGTTCCCGGACGAAGTGCTGTACCGGTGGGAGCGCCGCTTCCTGGAGTGAGCCTCAGCGCTTGCGAGGCACGGTGCTTAACGTTCGCCCAGCCCTCAAGCCGTAGCGTGAGTCCGAGCACAGCAGCCGACCAGGCGAGCTCCGGAGCTGCACGGGAATGCGTCTATCCGATCCGGGAGCCCACTCCTATCCTCTCACGCGATGACACTCTTCCTCCTCATCGCAGCGGGCGCTTTCGGCGGCCTGACAGGCGCCATGCTTGGCATCGGCGGTGGGGTGGTGCTCGTGCCTCTGCTCGTGTTCGGTTTCCACCTCCCGCTCGAAGAAGCCGTACCCGCGAGCCTGATGTGTGTGGTGGCCAGCTCGTGTGCGGCCGCCGCCAGCTATGTGGACAATCGCCTGAGTGACATCCGACTGGGGCTCACGCTGGAGCTCGCCACCGTGGTGGGTGCCATCACCGGTGGGTTGGTCGCCGCCTACCTCGCTCCGGCCATGGTGGCGGTGGTGTTCGGCCTCTTCACCCTCTATGTCGCGCTGCAGATCCTCCTGGTGCGCACGCGGAACGAAGAGCCCGCGGCCACTACCGTCTACACGCCGACCAACTACCCGCTGGGCATCTCCGGCTCGTTCGTGGCCGGAGGGCTGTCCGCGCTGCTGGGCGTGGGCGGCGGCCCGCTCAAAGTGCCACTGATGAGCTACGGGATGCGGGTGCCCTTCAAGGTGGCCAGTGCCACCAGTAACCTGATGATCGGCGTGACGGGCGCCGCCAGCGTGGCGTCCTACGCTTGGCGCGGGCACATGAAGCTGCCGCTCGTCGCTCCGCTGGTGGTGGGCGTGCTCGCCGGGGCGTACGTGGGCAGCCGGCTCATGCCGCGCGTGCCCACGGCGGTGCTCAAGAAGCTGTTCGCAGTCGTCTTGCTGGTGGTGGCGGGGCAGATGTTCTGGAAGGGAGGAGAGGGACTGTGGCCGAGCATATGGAAGTGAGCGAGGCCGCGGCACCGACGCCTCCGCCCGTTGGGGCGGTGGCCAAGGCGAACGCGGTGGTGGCAGAGACGGAAGTTCCAGCAGCAGCGCCCGCACGAGCCCGCGAGCGCATCGGGCGTTCGGCGGCGGGGGAGCGTTGGATTGCCCGCATCCTGCGAGGCGGGGCCATCATCAGCGGGACGATGTTCCTCGGCTCGCTGGCACTGGAGGCGCTGCCCCAATCCGAGACAGTGCAAGTGGCCATCGACACCCTGCGCAAGGGCGCCGCCTCGCTGCTCCTGGTGACGCCGGTGGCGCGGCTGGTGATGGCCGGCACCATGCTCGGGTTGCGCGGCGAGTGGCGTTACACGCTCTGTGCCGCAGGCGTGCTCGGACTGCTCGCCCTCGCGGTGGGCGCCGGCATCAGCGCCTGAGCTACACGCCGCTCGCGGTGAAGTGCGCCAGCACGTTGCGCACCTTGGCGGCCTCCTCCGTGCGGCCCTGCTCCTCGTAGAGGGGCAGCACCGCCTCGAGCTGGACTCGCGCCGCAGGAAAGTCCTTGGAGTGGTAGCAGGCCAGCCCCAGGTCCCACCGGGCCCGGGCCTCGAAGACGTGGTCATGCAGCTGCGCGTACAGCTCCACGGCCTCCAGCAGGTGGGGCCGCGCCGCCTCGTGGTTACCCATCAGCCCCTCCGCCTCGCCCAGCAGCAGCTGGCACAGCGCGAGCGGCTCCGGCTCCTCGCCCTTCTCCAGAATCGTCAGCGCCTCCAGGAAGCGCTCCCGGGCGCGCTTGTAGTCCCCGGCCTCCATGCGGATGTCGCCGATGTCCATCAGCAGCGCCGCCACCCGGTCCGTGTTGCGCGTCTGCCGGAAGAGGATCAGCGCCTCTTGGTACTTCTCCTCGGCGCCGTCCGTGTGGCCCAGCGCGCGCAGGGACTCACCAATGCACGCGCGGCAGAGGGCCTCGCCCTCCTTGTCCTTCACCTCGTTGTAGAGGGCCGCGGCCTGGGCGATCCACTCGATGGAGCCCTTGTGGTCCTCGAACTGAGCCCGCGCCACGCCCAGCCCGTACAGCGCCTGGGCCTGCCCCGTCTTGTGCCGCGCCGTCTTGAAGAGGCTCAGCGCCTCCTCATAGTGCTTGCGGCTCGCGGCGTGGTCCTCCAGCAGGCCGTGCAGCTCGGCGAGCTGAAGCAACCCCTGGCCCACCTGCTCAGGGCTGCCGGTGAAGCGCAGCGTCGCCAGCGCATCCCGTTGCTTCTGGAGGGTCTCTTGGATGTGGGCGCGTTCGGTGTCCGTCAGACTCATGGCTCGCCTTTGTTACGGCGCCGCGCCTGCTTGTCCAGCAGTTCCTGACGGCCGTCCTTATGGGCCCCATTCCTTTCCCCGTTCTCCGTGCGCTCGCCCTGGGAGGTCCAGTTGTCGCCCTGCTCGTGCACCAGCAGCGGGGAGAAGAAGCAGTCCTTCTTCGTGTACTCGTCGAACGCGAAGGCGAACCGGTAGCTGGGCGCCGCGCGCTGGTTGCAGTCCGTGCGCTCGCAGAACCGGCACGTAATCCCCGTGGCCACCGCGTCCTTGCGCAGATCCGTGGTGGGCAGCCCATAGGCCAGGTACTTCGCGTTCTCCGCGTGGGTACCCAGGCCGATGGAGTACGCCGTGCCCTTCACGATGGAGCCCTCGATGGGCTGCAGCTGCACCTTGGCGAAGCAGAAGTACGCCGCCCCGTCCGGCATCATCGAGTACTGCCGCGTGAGCTGGCCCGGGTTGAGGAACGCCAGGTGCACCGCCCACTTGCCGCACGAGCCGCCGCCGCTGGCGAACTTCAGCCCCGTGCCGCTGTAGCGCTTGGAGATGTTGCCGGCGATGTCCGCCCGCAGGAAGTGGAAGGGAAGCCCCGGCCGCTTGGGGTCGGACAGGTTGCACAGCCGGTGGGCCACCGTCTCGTACGTGGTGCCGAAGATGCTCGAGAGCAGCTCCACGTCGTAGCGCGAGCGCTCCACTTCTCGGAAGAAGTCCCCGTAGGGCAGCATCAGCGCGCCGGCGAAGTAGTTGGACAGGTTCACCTTGATGAGGCGCACCGTCTCCGCGTGCCGCGTGCGGTTGCCCCCCACGATTCGCTCCACCAGCTTCGCCCGGTCCATCATCAGCAGCCCGATGGAGGTGGCCACCTGGAACTTCAGTGGCTGCTCCGTCAGGTCCGGAGACAGCGTCAGGGTCTGCTCTTCCAAGTCCAGCCGCCGCACCACGGACGAGCCGCTGGGGGCGCGCTCGAAGTTCACCCGGAAGCCAAACCGCTCCTCGAGCAGGCGGATGAGCTGGGAGCTGGTCAACAGCCGCTCCAGCTTGAAGTCCCGCCGCAGTGCCTCCGCCTGCTCTTCCAGCTCCGGGAAGTAGTTGCGGTGCTGCTCCAGGAAGTCGCTCACCTCGTCGTAGGGCGAGTAGTCGTAGCGCAGGCCCGGCCCGTCGTTGCGCTGCGCGCGCGCCCGCTCCTCGGAGGACAGCTGCGCCAGCACGTTCTCCAACTGCGTGCGCGTGTTCTTGTACAGGTTGAACAGGGCGGCCACCGTGCCCGCCAGCTTCGGCTCCGCCGACAGGCTCTGGAGCGACTCCGAGTCGATATCCAGGCTCTTCAGCAGCGGCTCGTCCAGCAGCTTCGCCAGCGCCTCGTCCACCCGGCCCTCGCCCAGCGAGGACATGAACTGCTCAGGATCCTGATCGAAGTAGCGCAGCGCCTTCCACAGCAGCGGGAAGGGCATCACCCGCTTGCCCTTCTCGATGAGGTTCAGGTACGCCGGGGACACCCCCAGCTCCTTCGCCGCGTCCGTCTGCTTGATATTGCGCGCGAGCCGCAGGCCTCTGAGCTTCAGGCCAACGTTCGCGTTCAGTGCATTCTCGTTCATCAATTTGTCCTACATGGGTGCGCGCTCTGGCCCGCGCTCGCCATGCTCCGGGGCACTCTGCAAACCGATTTACCGATTTGCAATCAACGTTTTGCGGGGGGCGCGGCCTTGTCGGAGGGGCAACGGACGGCACCCCCCGGGGCAGTCCCGGAACGTTCACTTCCGGGAAATGAAGAGTGTTTCCAGTGGTTTACCGATGAGGAAGGCAGGGTTCCCCCCGCGCTCTGCGCCCCGGTTGTCAACGTTTTACTGACACAGTGCGCCATGGAAAAAGGAGAAGGCGCTCGCATCGCCGGGGGCTTTGGGCCAGCCTCGGCCCCAGACCCTGACCTGGAGTGACTCCTTGGCTGAACTCCGTCCCTTCCGTGGCCTCCGCCCTCCGAAGGAACTGGCACAGAAGCTCGTGGCACCTCCGTATGACGTGGTGAACGCCGAGGAGGCGCGCGCCTACGCGAAGGGCAACCCGGACAGCTTCTTCCGCATCTCCCGCCCGGAGATCGACTTGCCGCCCGGCACGGACGAGCACGCGGACGAGGTGTACGCGAAGGGCTGTGAGAACCTCGTGGAGTTCCAGAAGACGGGGCGGCTCGTGCAGGAGGCGGAGCCGTGCTTCTACCTGTACCGCCAGCGCATGGGCTCGCATGTGCAGACGGGGGTGGTGGCCGCCGCGAGCGTGCGGGAGTACGACGCCCAGCTCATCAAGAAGCACGAGCTGACGCGCGCGGACAAGGAGGACGACCGCACGCGGCACGTGGACGAGCTGGGCGGCAATGACGAACCGGTGTTCCTCACGTACCGGGCCACGGCGGCCGTTGCCGCGCTGGTGGAGGAGGGCACGCGCGGCGCCCCCGAGTACGACTTTACGACCGAGGACGGAATCGGGCACACCTTCTGGGTGGTGCGCGGCGAGCTGAATGAAAAGCTGCAGGAGGCCTTCCGCGCGGTGCCGGCGCTCTACATTGCGGACGGGCACCACCGCTCCGCGGCCGCCTCGCGCGTCCATGCCCTGCGCCAGCAGCGCGGGGAAGGTGGGGGACACGATCGGTTCCTCGCCGTGGTGTTCCCGCACGATCAGATGCAGATCCTCGACTACAACCGCGTGGTGAAGGACCTGCGCGGCCTGTCGCCGGAGCAGCTGCTGCAGAAGCTGGGCGAGCGCTTCGAGGTGAAGCCGGGCACGCAGAAGAAGCCGGACCGGGGGCACCAGTTTGGCATGTACCTGGGCGGCCAGTGGTACCAGCTCACCGCGAAGCCGGGCACGTTCGAGACGACGCCCACGGGCGTGCTGGACGTGACGATTCTCCAGCGCAACGTGCTGGAGCCGCTGCTGGGCATTGGGGATCCGCGCAAGGACTCGCGCATCCACTTCGTGGGCGGCATCCGCGGCATGGAGGAACTCGAGCGCCTGGTGAATGGCGGGGCGTGGAAGGTGGCCTTCTCGATGTTCCCGACCAGCCTGGATCAGCTCATGGCCATCGCGGACGCGGGCGAGATCATGCCGCCCAAGTCCACGTGGTTCGAGCCCAAGCTGCGCAGCGGGTTGGTGCTCCACCTGTTCTGATGCGGCCCAGCTCCCACGCGCAGAGGCTGGGCTTGCTGGCCCTCGCCATGGTGCTGGCCTCGTGCCGGGCGGAGACCGTCCGCCCGCCACGTCCGCCTCCACCCGCGCAGGAGCCCTCACCGGCCCTGCGCTACACGATCACCTACGTGCGTGAGCCGGAGCCGTCCCTCGAGGTGGAGGTGGTGCGCGGCAGCGATGCGCCCCGCGAGTTCCTCTTCACGCAGGAGGGCGGGGTGCGCACCGTGCAGGCCTACAGCCGCACGGGCGAGGCGCGCGTGCTGCAGGTGGAGGACCGGGGCATCTCTGTTCCAGAGGACACGCGCGTGCTGCGCTATCGCTACGCCCTGGAGACACGGCGGCGCGGGCGCTGGTGGAACTTCTCCGGGGGACTGAAGACCGGAGAGGACGCGCTGCTCCTTGCGGGGCGCTCGTGGCTGATCCGCCCGCGGGTGGCGGAGCCGGGCGTCCGCGTGGAGCTCTCGGTGAAGGGGGCGGACGCGCTCCTGCCGTGGCAGCCCGGGCCGGATGGGCAATACCACGTGAGCGCGGAGGACCTGGTGGACTCGGGCTTCCAGGCCTTCGGCGGGCGGCGCTGCCAGGCCCAGCTGCAGGGGGCCGTGCTGGACATCGCCATCCTCGGGACCATGACGCACGTGGAGGATGCGCAGCTCTGCGACTGGCTGCGGCAGCGGGCCGAGGAGGTGCGCTATGTCCGCAGCCGCTTTCCCTTCCCGCGCATCTCCGTGAGCATCTACCCGGTGCCGGGCCGCGAGGACGCCAACGTCTTCGGCATGGTGATGTGGAGCTCGCCGCCGAGCGTTGCCCTCCTGGTGGGCCAGGACGCCCGGCTCGATGCGCTCCACCGGGACTGGACGGCCCTCCACGAGCTGCTGCACCTGACCCATCCGACCTTTGTCCCGCGCGCGGCGTGGATCTCCGAAGGGCTCGCCACCTACTTCACGGAGCTGGTGCAGGCGCGCTCTGGGCGCATGAGCGCCGAGGCCGTTTGGGCAGAAATGATCCGCGGCTTCAGGCGCGGCCGGGCGCAGGCTGCGGGGCAGACCTTGCAGGAGATGATCGACGACAGCGCGCCGCCGGGGATCTACTGGGTGGGCGCGTTCTTCTCCCTGCGCCTCGACGTAGCGATTCGCCGGGCCACGCACAACGCGCGCGGCCTACAGGACGTGTTGGAGTTGCTGGCAACGCAAGGATCCACTTCCACTGTAGATGCCTACGGCGCGGCGGTGGACGCGGTGGCTGGCAAGCCGATCTTCCGCGCGCTGCTGGAGGAGGATCTCCATCGGCCTGCTTTTGCAGGGCTCGAAGGTTTGCTAGAAGACCTCGGCGTGACGCCCACTCCGGGAGGCGTCACGATTCAACCGGCCCGGGACAGCGTGTTGCGTGAAGCTCTGGATGGACAAAAGGCTTCCAGGATCCAGTAGTGGACGGAGATTCGAGTTCCGGCCTGTAACCAGGATCCCCGCTCGCGCGTACCTCATGCATCCACCTTGCAGCCGCATCCGTAGAGAGGCCGATATGTTCGTACGCTTCGCCGCGCTGTGCCTTGCCACCCTGCTGCCCCTGGCCGCTGTCGCTCAGCCGAAGGCTCCTGCCGCTCCCGCCAAGCAGACCTTCGTCTTCAATGATCCGAACAACCGCGACACCATCACCTTCGTGCTGGATGCACCACTGGAAGTGATCAACGGCCTGTCCAACCAGGTGAAGGGCTCCATCACCGTGGAGGGCAACAAGGCCTCCGGCAAGCTCGCCGTCCCGGTCAGCTCCATCAAGACGGGCAATGAGACGCGCGATGGCCACCTGCAGAACGAGAAGTGGCTGGACGCGGCGAAGTACCCGGACATCGTCGTCGAGTTCAAGGATCTGGTGCTGCCGGGTCCGCTGGAGCCGGGCAAGTCCGTGAAGCTGAAGACGCAGGGCAAGTTCTCCATCCACGGCGTGACGCGCGAGGAGCCGGTGGAAGTCACCGCCTTCTACCTGAAGGAGTCCGAGGACACGGGCAAGCGCGCCCCGGGCGATCTGCTCCGCGTGCGCGCCAAGTTCCAGATTCCCCTTGAGGCTTACAAGATCAACCGAACGGGCGCACTCATCCTCAAGGTGGCCGAGATGGCCGATGTGTCGGTGGACGCTTGGGGCTCCACCCAGTTCAAGCTGTAGCAGTCCCCCCCGCAGTACCGAATGCAGTCCCGAAAGGAAGAATCATCCATGAACGTCAAGGCTCTGGCTGCCATCGTTGGTACCCTCTCTCTCGGCGCGCTGGCCACCGGCTGTGCGTCCAACAAGGCCGCTGAGGGGTCCACCGAGGGCGCCGCCACCACCGAGTCCTCTGCCAAGGGCACCGAGGCCTCCTGCAAGGGTGGCACTGAGGCCAAGGGCACCGAGGCTTCTTGTAAGGGTGCCACCGAGGCCAAGGGCACCAACGCCAGCTGCGGCGAGGGCACCTGCGCCAACAAGAAGTAAGCAGCTTTCGCAGTGAGCTCGGGCGGTGGGGAGGACTCTTCCCGCCGCCCGTGTTGTTTCTCCCCGAGGAGCTGCACAGTGTCCGAGAGCTACGCGCAGAGGCATGGGTTGAGACCACTGGGGGCTGGCATCGGGCTCCGGCGCAGCTTCTACGAGACGCTGCCTCGCACCGAGCGCACGGTCGACTGGCTGGAGATCATCCCCGAGAACTTCCTGTCTCTGGGCGGCCGTTCGCGGCACACGCTGGAGGCCTGCAAGGAGCGCTGGACGCTGCTCTCGCACGGCGTGGGGCTCAACATCGGCGGCCCGGATCCGCTGGATGAGGACTATGTCACCCGGCTGTCCGCGCTCGTGAAGGAGCTGGACATGCCCTTCTTCTCGGATCACCTCTGCTACACGCGCCTGGGTGGGGTGTACCTGCATGACTTGCTCCCGCTGCCCTTCAACGAGGAGGCGGTCGAGTACGTGGTGCCTCGCGTCCGCGAGGTGATGGCGCGGGTGGGCCGGCCCTTCCTGCTGGAGAACCCGAGCTACTACGCGCGCATGCCGGGCGGGACGCTGGAGGAGGCCACCTTCCTGCGGCACGTGGTGGAGCAGGCCGACTGTGGGCTCCTGCTCGACGTGAACAACGTCTACGTCAACGCGCAGAACCACGGGTATGACCCGCGCGCCTTCGTGGACGCGCTGCCGCTGGATCGCGTGGTGCAGCTCCACATGGCCGGGCATACGCGCTACCCGGACGTCATCATCGACACCCATGTCGGCCCCGTGCCCGGCGACGTGTGGTCGCTCTACCGCTACGTGGTGGAGCGCACCGGGCCGGTGTCCACGCTGATCGAGTGGGATCAGGACATCCCCTCCCTGGAGGCGGTGCTGGACGAGGCGGATCAGGCGCGCGCCGTGCTGAAGGAGGTGGCGCGATGAGGCCCGGGCTGCGGCACTTCTTCAACTCGATGACGGAGTACTTCGCGGACCCTGCGGGGCTGGAGCGGCTGCGCGCGGCGCACCCGGGCTGGGAGGCGCCGGACTCGCGCGTGGCGCTGTATGGGGAGTTCGTGCAGGCGCACGTGCGCGAGGTGGTGGAGAAGCTCTACCCACTGGTGAAGGCGGTGGTGGGGGCGGAGCGCTGGGAGGTGCTGGTGAAGGGCTACTTCCCCACGCGCCCCGCGCGGCACTTCGAGATGAACCAGGCGGGAGAGTCCTTCCCGGCCTATGTGGCGGATGTGACGGCGGACCAGGGGCTGCCGGAGTTCCTCCCCGCGCTCGCGCGCTTCGAGTGGGCCGACTGGGCGGTGTATGCCTCCGAGGAGCGGGTACCGGAGCGCGTGGAGCGGCTCACGGTCAACCCCACGCTGGCGGTGCTCCAGCACCCGTACCGGCTCTGCGCCTACGTTCGGAGCAAGGCGGCGGCCCCGGCGCCGGCGGCGGGCGACGAGATGGCGCTCCTGTGGCGGCACCCGCGCCAGCTCAACACGTGGTTCATGGCGGCCCATGATCGCGCGCTCCTGGTGCTGAAGATGGCGGTGGAGGGGTTCGCGGTGGCGGACGTGGCAGCGGCCACGGGCGCGGCGGAGCAGGACGTGCGGCGGGCCGTGGACGAGTGCGTTGCGGACGGACTGATCCTCACGCCGTGAGGCGGAGGCGCCTGGGCTCCTCCGCTACTCGGAGATGCACACGCGCCCGTCGCTGGTGTTCTCGCAGGAGAACTCCTCCGGGCACACCCGGCCGGTGTCGCATGGGATGGTGCAGCGGCCTCCCACGCAGAGCCCGTTGACGAGCCCCTGGTTCCGGCACAGCACCGGGTTGTCGCACGAGGTACCCAGCTTGACGTATGCCGGGCAGCCATTGAACTGGGCCTCGTCGGGCAGGCATCGGCCCGCTTGGCAGGTGAAGCCATCCTCGCACTGATTGGCGTTCGCGCAGGACGTCACGCAGGCCTTGGAGCCATCGGCGAACTCCTGGCAACTCGCCTTGGAGCCGCACTGCCAGTCCCCCTCGCAGGAGGTGCAGACGGGGGCCTCGCCCTCGCAGCGCATGCCGCGGCAGGAGAGCCCGGAGACGCAGTGCGAGTCGTCCAGGCACTCCACGCACCGGCCGTTCTGCGCGCAGACGAAGCCTTGCGAGCAGCCCGTCTGCTCGCACTTCTTGCTCGGGGCGGGGAGGTTTACCTTCACCTCTTGGGTCTCTCCGGAGCCCAAGCATGTCTCGGACGCCACATCGGGGAAGCCAGGGGCGGAGATGCTCAGCGTGTAGCAGCCATCCGGAAGTGGCCCCACGCTCAGGCGCCCATGCTCGTCCGGCTGCAGCGGCAGCATGGGGGTGCCCACCAGCGTCACCTGCGCTTGCTCCACGGGCTCGTGCGAGGGAGCCTTCAGCCGCAACGCGAGGAAGCTGGCCTCCTTGGGGGTCAGCGAGCCTACGGTGACGGACTGCCCGCCCTGGACGATCAGCGACACGCGCAGGGCCTTGCTCGCCGAGGCGATGATGAACAGCTCGGCCTGCCCCGCGGGGACCTGCTCGAGCTTGAAGCTCCCATCCGCCGCCAGGGTGCTGCGCAGCTCGGGGGCTCCCATGACGGCGACCAGGGCCACGGATGCATCGCTCTCCGTGAGGCGGCCTTGCACCGTGCCGAGGCGGAACGGGGCGTTCTCCAGCTCTCCGCACCCGAGCGCGCCGAGCGCCAGCCCGACCACCATCGCGATGTGCAGTGTCTGGCGCATCAGAACCGGTACCCCATGCCTGCCCAGCCGCCGGTGAACCCCACCGCCTGTCCTTGTCCGTCCACCACCACGTACGTGAGCATGACCTGGGCCTGAGAGGTCAGCTCCAGCCTGTCACCCAGCCGCCACACCATGCCACCCACTACGCCCGGGCTCACGGTGAAGTAGTTCTGCCCACCGGTGAATGCCTCCACTTGGAAGGACCGCCGGAGGTAGAGAGCGGCCACACGCGGTCCTGCATAAAGTGACAGCCGGTCCCACCGCCACAAATACGGCATGCCCACGCCCACGGAGAGGCGGGTGTAGCCAAAGGGCACCTCGGAGCCGGGCGCGAGTTTCAGGCGGTGCTGGCCTCGGATGCCGCCTACATCCAGGAGCAGCGCGAAGTCCTGCAGCGGCTTGTCCTCCAGCCGCAGCACCGCGGCCACCTCGGGCGAGGCGGGCAGCAGCTCGGCGCGGCTCTTGCCGTCCACGAAGGAGAACACTCCGCCCACCAGCGCGAGCGAGCGTCGCGGGAAGGTGTCCGACAGCAGCTCCTCCAAAGGCAGGCGCTCGCCGGCGGTCATGTCGATCTCCCGCCGCACCAGCACCGCGTCGCCCTTGGTCAGCTCCACGGTGCGCTTGCCAGGGACCACCGCCGTGCCGCCGGGCAGCTCCGTGCGCGGCTCTCCGTCCACCTTGAGGGTGAAGCCGTCCAGCCGCGGGTTGTAGGAGAACAGCTCCGGGCGCCCCGTGCGGTTGATGCTGCCGGAGAGCACCACCGGATCCGCGCCCACCTCGAGGATCTCCGCCGACGGGCGCTGGCGCCCCTGGGTGAAAGCGAAGGTGCGGCGGCGCGCGTAGTCATGCGCCTCGGTGGCGGTGACGGCGCCGTCCATGTTCCGGTCCGCCTTGCCGTTGAGCCCTTCAATGAGGAAGTACGTGTAGATGTCGTTGCGCAGCCCCTCGTCCTCGCGGGCCGTCTCGCCCCAGTCGCAGGCGGCGAACACCATGGAAGCCCGGCTCGACTCCTCCAGGGGGCGCGCGTAGAAGCCGGACTTGATGCCCGTCAGCTCCGCCTCCAGCTCCTTGGGCAGCAGCGACTTGCCGCTGCCGCTGTGGCAGGTGGCCAGCACCAGCAGCCGCCGCCGGCTGGGGAGCTTGTCGAACTCCGCCTTCAGCACGTCCATGGAGAGGGCCGTCTGCGAGATGGAGCGGTACGAAGCATCCTGGGTGACGAGGTAGCGCCTCAGCTCGCCCTGTCCGTCCCTCGCCAGCGTGCCGTGCGCGGAGAAGTAGACGACCACCACGTCATCCGGCCGGGTGGCCTCCCGCTGCAGCTCGTGCAGCGCGGAGAGGATGGCCGCGCGCGTCGTCTGCTCGGGGCGCGTGAGCATGCGCACCTGATCGAAATGCCCGCGCGCCGGATCCTTCAGCGCGGCGGCCAGATCCGTGGCGTCCTTCTCGGAGTAGCGCAGGTTGCGCCACTGGGGATCCTGGAACTCGGAGATGCCCACCAACAGGGCGATGCGCCGGGGCGCATAGGCGGTGGAGAGGGCCGCCTCATCGAGTCGGAGCGGCACCAGGCCGCCCTTCTCCTGGGCCGAGGGGCTCGCGCAGGCCACGAGGGCCCCGAGCAACATGAGGAGCAGGCGCTTCACGGGTCAGCGGGGATTCTGACCGGTCTGAACGAAGACGTCGAACCGTGCGGTGGACAGCGGGTTCTCCCCGTGGCCCTTGCTGCCCGCAAGCACCCCTTGGACTTCATTGGGCGACAGCGGCTCACCCGCGGCAGTGGCCACCAGCCACAGGGTGACAGGGCCCTCTTCGCCCGAGAGGCTCACCCCTGCCAGCCCCTGCGGGCCCTCGAGATCATGCGTCCCCGCCTCCAGCTGGAAGCTGCCGAGCAGCTCGGGTTCCCTGTCTCCCGTCTGCTGGAAGAGCAGGGCGCTGCCCGCCTCGGTGGCGTGGTAGCGCAGCAGGAGCACATCCTCCGAGGGCACCGCCGCCCCCTGATCCAGCCGCCGTAACTGTCCGTCCGAGCCCCGGGCCACCGCTGCCAGCTCCAGCGCAATGCGGCTGGAGCCCTTCACCCCATTCCAGGGTTGCGCCTGCTCCGGCGCCTTCACCAGCTTGGGTACCAGCACCACCGCCAGCAGACAGGCTGCCAGCGCCGCGGCCGCGCCGACCCAGCGCCCGGCGTGGGCAGAAGTGCGCAGGCGTCGCTTGAGGCGCATCCAGCCCACTTCGTCGTGGGCGGCGGCCTTGCGAGGAGCGAGGGCGAGCAGGAGGGCGTCGACCTGGCCATCGAGGCCATCGGTGGTGGACTGGGCAAGGAACTCCTCGCAGGTGTCACAGGGGGAGGCCAGGTGCTCCCGGAAGTAGGCCACCGCCTCGGGGTCCTTGGCGGCGAGCGCGCTGAGCGCCTGCGCATCGAGGTGCTTCATGACATCACTCCCACCGTCCGGCGAGCACGCGCTGGAGCAGCTTCCGCTTGATGCGCGCCCTGAACCGTTCCAGGCGCATGGTCACCGCGCTCTTGCCGACGCCGAGCTTCTCGGCGATCTCCCGCGCGGACAGCTCTCCCTCCAAGTAGAAGAGCTGGACGGTCTTCTTTTCCTCGCCCTCGGGCAGCTCGGCGATGAGCTGACGCACCTCGGCAATGTCCCGCTCCACCTGGAGGGCCTCGGGGAGGGGAGGGACGGCCTCGGGCTGGGGATCCGGGGTCTCCTCTTCCATTCGCCGCAGGTGGCTCTTGCGCTCCAGGCGGGTGCGGGCCCGGTTGCGGGCAATGGCCAGGAGCCACGCCTCGAACGCCGTGGCGTCCTTGAGCCGGGGGAGCGCCTTGAACGCTCGGACGTAGGTCTCCTGAATCACGTCTTCCACCTCATCTGCGTCCAGCGTGGCGAACCCGGCGGTCAGCCGGGCCACCTGGGGCCTTGTGCGCCGGTACAGCTCACCGAAGGCGGACGCATCCCCACCGGCGGCCCGCCGAACCCACTGTGCCAGTTCCTCCGAGGAACCCACCTGACCTCCAGACCTCCGCAATGCCCTGCCGGCCACACGCTCTGTGCCGCACACTGTGTGCGCTTCTGACTGGCCCTGGGAGGCCGGTCGGAGAGAATGGCGGTGCGGTTCCCTTCCTAAAAGGACACAGCCATGCGCGTCATCAACTTCAATGCCGGTCCTGCCGGTCTACCCCAGCCGGCCTTGGAGCGAGCCCGGGAAGAGCTGCTCGACTTCCAGGGGACCGGAATGTCCATCATGGAGCACAGCCATCGGGGCAAGGAGTACGAGGCCGTCCACAACGAGGCCATTTCCCTGCTGACCGAGCTGTTGGGCATCCCCTCGACGCACCAGGTGTTGTTCCTGCAAGGGGGCGCCTCGCAGCAGTTCGCTCAGGTGCCGATGAACTTCCTGACGCCGGAGACGAGCGCGGACTACCTGATGACGGGGGTCTGGAGCGAGAAGGCGCGGGACGAGGCGAAGTACTACGGCCAGTCGCGCATCGCCGCGACGACGATCAACGCGGACAAACGGTACACGCGCGTCCCGAAGCAGGAGGAGATGCAGCTGGATCCGGCCGCGGCCTACGTCCACATGACGAGCAACAACACCATCTACGGGACGCAGTGGCACACGTTCCCGGAGGTGGGGAGCGTGCCGCTGATCGCGGACATGAGCTCGGATCTGCTGTGGAAGCCGATCGACGTGAGCAAGTTCGCGATGATCTACGCGGGGGCGCAGAAGAACGTGGGGCCCTCGGGAATCGTGCTGGTGATCATCGACAAGGGCTTCATGGCGAAGGGGAGCACGAACATCCCGAAGATCTTCCGCTACAGCACGTACGCGGAGAACAACTCGCTGTACAACACGCCGCCGACGTTCTCGATCTACCTGTGCCGCAACGTGCTGGCGTGGATCAAGAGCGTGGGCGGGCTGCCGCAGCTGGAGCGCTGGAACCGGGAGAAGGGCGAGCTGCTGTACGGGATGATCGATCGCCACGCGGACTTCTTCCGGGCGCCGGTGGAGAAGGGGTCGCGCTCGTACATGAACGGGGTGTTTCGGCTGCCGACCGAGGCGCTGGATGAGACGTTCGTGGCCGAGGCGAAGAAGGCGGGGATGGTGGGGCTCAAGGGGTACCGCAGCGTGGGAGGCATCCGCGTGTCCATGTACAACGCGGTGACAGTGGACAACGTGAAGACACTGGTGGCCTTCATGGAGCAGTTCGTGAAGAAACACGGCTAGGCTGGCGTCGTAGCTCCACACTGACGGGAGGAAGTCCATGAAAGCGACGCTGTCCGCCCTGGTATTGTCCCTGACCCTCGCACTGCCGGCCCTGGCCAAGGAGAAGGAAGTGGCGGGGGTGAAGTTCCCCGACACGGTCTCCGTGGAGGGCAAGGAGCTGAAGCTGAACGGAGCGGGGCTGCGCACCAAGGCCATCTTCAAGGTGTACGCGGCGGCGCTCTACGTGGAGACGGTGAGCCAGGACGCGGCGCAGGTGATCAGCTCGGATCAGACCAAGCGCGTGCGCATGGTGATGTTGCGCGATCTGGAGAAGGCGAAGATCACGGACGCCATCGCGGACGGCATCGAGAAGAACAGCAAGGCGGCGCTGCCGGCGCTGAAGGACCGGCTGGAGAAGCTCAAGGGCGCGGTGCCGGATCTGAAGAAGGGCGACGACTTGACGATCACCTATGTGCCGGGCAAGGGCACGCAGGTGCAGAGCAAGGCGGGAGAGGCGCTCACGCTGGAGGGCAAGGACTTCGCGGACGCGCTCTTCGGGGTGTGGCTCGGCGCCAAGCCCGTGGACGATGACCTGAAGGACGGGATGCTCGGCAAGGAAGACTGACTTGCCGAGTGGCCCCGCTTGGAGTGTTCGGGCGGGGCGCCGTTGTTGCTGTAGCCGAGGGGCTTGCTCCACCCGAGCCCCGGAAGAGGCCTGATGCCCCAGCCCCGAATGTCGCGTGCAGCCTATACGCTGTTCTTCGCCGTCATGGCGGCGCTGGGGCTTGGAGCGGCCGGTTGCAAGAGCAAGACAGAGGAGCCGGCCTCCGAAGACAGTCTTCCTGAGCAACTCATGGTGGAGGAGGGACTTCCTGACGCCACCGAGCAGCTCCGCGAGACTGGCGTCCTCGAACGCGACATGGACCCGTACGCCGGAGAGATGGACGACCGGAACCGCTACGTCGCCACCGTGATGATCGCGAAGGGGAACCCGCTGGACTCGGTGGAGTGCAGCGGTGTGCTCGTGAGCCCTCACTTGGTGCTGACCGCCGGGAGCTGTGTTTGCTCGCCGCATTCAGTTGAGACACCAGGCACCATCGAGAAGACGCTCATCGACAGTTCTGCCTGTGCGAAACGTGTCGGCGTGGCAACAGCGATCTACGGGGAGGTTTTGGACAAGCAATACAAGGAGACGGCAACGCAGGTGAAGTTTCAGCTCTACCAAGGGGAGGTTCGTCCCCATCCGGACCTGGAACTTCGCCTCGATGCGCGGGGAGCCGTTGTTTCGAGCAAGGCGGATCTCGCGGCCATCGTGCTGGACACGCCTGTCGCGGCCGGGCACTCAGGCGTTCCGTTGGCGGATGCGGAAGTCCAGAGCAACGAGGCCCTGGTCATGGCGGGGCATGTCCGGAACACCCCCCAGGCAATCGGTGGTTTCATGCGCGTCCGCTACTCCCGGCGTGTCCAGGTCCAGAGCGTCTCCCTGGAGGGAAGGATCCTGTACGAACAGCAGGGGGCGTTGCTCTACAACGGTTATATGGGAGGGCCCTGCTTTCGGGAGAAGGGGACTGCACGTGCGCTCGTGGGGATTGCGAGCGTGGACTCGGATGAGCAACCGTCCTTCACAAGCACGTACGTGTTTCGCGGCTGGCTGGCTGCGGAGATGCGCCGTGCGGCGGGGAGAAGCGGGACTCCATCCGGCAACTCCAAGAAGAAGGAGTAAGCGCAGATGTCGCGACGGTATGCGAGACGGGAAGCCACGCTGGGCTTGATGCTCTTCCTCTCGCTCGCGGGTGGGTGCGTCTCGGGAGAAGCCGCAACGGGTATGGCTGCAGACGGTCCTCTTGGGCTGGGTCTGGTTTCTCCCTCTCGTGATGAGTTCGGGCTCTCCGGTGGGATAGAGGATGCCGAGAATCGCTTCCGGTCTGCGGTCCAGATCGAGATCGGATCAGGCCTGTGCAGCGGTGTGCTCATCGCGCGGCGCCTCGTCCTCACCGCAGCACACTGCTTTTGTTGGCCGAGTGGCCCCAGCGTTCGGAGCATGGACAAGACAGCCTGCAAGAAGAACGTAGTGGTAGAGAGCGTCTTGTACCGGTCGCGGGAGGGGGTGGAACCTTGGGTTGACAGGACCGGAGGGACAGTGGTCGTCCACGAAGGGTTCAGGTCCGAGTTGGACGTGGCGGGTGGCAGGCTCTTCGTCAAGAGCAAGGTTGCGGATCTGGCGGTCATCTACCTGGAGAAGGAACTCGCCAACACGTCTTGGGACAACAAGCTGCGGGAGGCGGAGGTTCTCCTGAACGATGAAGTCACCGTCGTTGGCTATGGGGCCGTGGCGGACGAACCCGCGCTGAAAGGCATTCGCCGTTTCGGAAGCAACGTGGTGGCGGAGCTCCGCCTGTCGAACGATCGCAAGGGCCGGGAGATCCGGTTCCGGTTCCCGGGCGCGCACACTCATCGAGGCGACAGCGGAGGGCCTTGCTTCCTGGAGGAGAAGGGCACGCGGTATCTCGTGGGCATCAACGGCGGGTACGTCAGTCAAGGTGCCACGGAGTCTTGGTTCACCAGCACCTCCAGCTACCGCGACTGGATTGCGAAGCAGATCGAGGAGGCCAAGAAGCGGGAAACGTCTTGACGTCCAGGCAATAGACGATGGCGTTCTTGTACCAGAGGTCGTCGATCCTCCGGCGACCCTACAGTTGGGCCCGCCGAGGGCAAGAGGCGCGCTGGGAGAGTGTGGACGGTTGTGCAGCCGCCCCGATGGACTCGAGCGGTTGGCTACGGCGTCACGGGGATCGTCTGCACGAAGGGCACCTTCAGGTCCGTGGGCCGCATGAGCTCGGGGCGGCCACCGGGGGTGCCACCGTTCTTGAAGGTGTTGAGCTGACCGGCGATCGTCCACTGGCCCGGGCGATTGCCGGAGGGCTGGGTGTAGTGGATGAAGGGCGTGGCGCCGGTCGGGACGCCGTGCTTGCCCGTGGGATGCGAGTACTCGCTGGGCGTGAAGCTCCCCACGGGGAGCATGTGCTTATTGTCCGGTTTGGAGAGGAAGTCCTTCAGCTCGTTCGCGCCATTCTTCGAGTAGTCCGCGTGGTGGAGGAAGGACAGCGTGTTGTTCTTTGGATCGTGCAGGGCGTGGACGGCGCAGCCGTTGAGGGCCCCCGTCACCACCATCTGCGGCTGATCCGGACGCGGGTGGAGCGGCACGCCCTGGATGCCCGCGAACTTGCCCTCGCCCGTCGACAGGTAGTGCATGTAGTGCGACGGGATGCCCTGATTTCCGGCTCCGGTGACGGACAGGTTCGTGTTGCCCTGGTGCTGATGGGCGTTCAGCGTCACCACGGAGTCGTTGGCGTGAACGAAGGGCTTGTTGGCGTTGGGGAGCGCCACACCCTGCGGCGCGCCTCCCGGGAACATGTTGTAGGAGTTCAGGGTGTTCTGGCCCGCGTGGCCCAGCGGGTTGGAGCCGAACGACGAGGTGACGTTCTTGCCCGGCTGCTGCGGGGGCTTGGCACCCGCAGCGTCAAACCCGTCCTTGAACTGCTTCGGCTGGGAGGAAGAGGAAGGCTTCGGGCTCGTGGGCGACGGCGCCCGCGGCATGTCCGTCTTGATTCCGGGGAGGGAGGACGGTGCCTTGAATCCGCCGAGCTTGAGGCCTTTCATGGGGTGACTCCTGTCATCGAAGAGGTGGAGCGCGAGACCGTGCGCAACGACTTGAGCCCTTCTCAATGCGGCTGGCGTGCCAGCGCGGAAGGAAGCAGGGCCCGCCGCGGAGTCCTTGTGATCTCAAGAGGTTGGAAAGCCCGGCCTGGAACCGAAGCGCGGCGAGCCGCAGCCCCTCTGGTGACTGGCGTCTCGGCGTGGTGACTCCAGTCATCTGAGGAGAAGCCGCCGTGCAGGCCCTCCTTCCTCCCTCGTCGAACGGGCGCGCATTCGCGATGGCCGAGCTTGCGGCCCCGTCAGCCCCATCCCAGCGTTGAGAGAGCCGGCGGCACGTTGTCAGGCATTCCGCCGTTCCACCAGGAGGACATGATGGCGAGCGTACAGGGACAGGGACGAAAGGGCGCAGGCTGGAAGAGCACGGATGGAGACCAGGCGTCCCCCATTCTGAGGCAACGCGGCAAGGTCCTCCAGCGAGCTGGGACACTCCGCAAGCTCCCCCTCGGCCTGAGCGAGGAGGCCAAGGCAGACAGCGTGGCCCGGCTCAACCAGGTGCTCGTGGACACCATTGTCCTGAGGGACATGTACAAGAAGCACCACTGGCAGACGTCGGGCGCGACCTTCTATCAACTGCACCTGCTCTTCGATAAGCACTACGAGGAGCAGGCGGAGCTGGTGGATGCGCTGGCCGAGCGCATCCAGCTCCTCGGCGGTGTCAGCCTGGGAATGCCGCACGATGTCGCGGAGCTGAGCAAGATCGAGCGCCCGCCGCGGGACGTGGAGGAGCCGGCGGTGCAGCTCTCCCGGCTGCTCGAGGCCCATGAGTACATCCTCCGCCAGTCCCGCGAGGCGGCGCGCCGTGCCTCGGAGCTGGGGGATGAAGGGACGAACGACCTCCTGGTGAGCGAGGTGGTGAGAGTGAACGAGATGCAGGTCTGGTTCGTCTCCGAGCACCTCGTCGATGTGCCACTGGTGACGGCGGACCAGGAGACAGCCGCCACGAGCGTGGCCTCGGCGGACGTCGAGCCCAAGCGCGGCGAGGCTCCGACCTCGGTGTGAGCCGTCCGCGCAGAGACCTCTCTCCCAAGAATGGCGGAGCGCCATGCCCAGCTTCCTCGGCCTCCTCGTGCTCATCGCGCTGGTGACCGGGCTGGCGCTCGCTGCGGAGCGTTGCCGCCGCTTCTCTCTCGAGCCGCAGGGATGGCCTCGTGGCACGAGTTCCGTGCGTCCATGCGGCCCATCTTAATACTCGGGTCTTCACGCTCCGCGGCGTCAGCCTATGCTCACGCCCATGCCTTCCGACGAGAGCAAGCCACGCAAGGTGCGAGGGCGCCCTCCGCGCCTCTCCCGCGCCCTGGTCGTGGCGACCGCGGTAGAGCTCGTCCGAGAGGATGGGCTCCGAACGCTCTCGATGCGGTCCCTGGCCGAGCGGCTTGGGGTGACCCCCATGGCCGTGTACAAGCACGTCGCGAACCGGGACGAGCTCGCGCTGTGGGTCGTCGAGGAGATTTTCGCGACGCTCTTGCTGCCCGAGGATCGCCTGGAGCCGCTGGCGTGGCTCCGGGAGCTTGCCAGGCGGGTGCGCGCGCTCGGACTGGCGAACCGAGGTGTCATGGACTTCCTCTTGGAGGAAGGTCCCATCGTCGGCGCCACGCTCGTCATCCTCGACCGGACAGTCCGCAAGCTGCATGACGCCGGTGTTCCGTGGGAGGAAGCTGGAGCGCTGCACAACACCTTCTTCTCCTGGCTCGCCGGGGCAGTGCGTCGACAAGAGCAGTGGGACTCTCGGAGTGAGGAGGCCCCCCCTCTCTTTCAGCGGTTCTTCGCTGCGGCCGCGACGCTGCCTCCTGGAGAATACCCTGGCATCGCCCACACCCTGCCCCATATGCAAGCCACGAGCATCGAGGCCGAGTTCGAGGCCAGCTTGAGCTTCATGCTCGAGGGAATCCAGAGGCGCATCGATGCGCGGCTCGCCGGGGTGAGGAGAGGCCGGCTGACACGCAAGGCGTGAGCCTGCCCGCCGTTACGCGTCGTCCGTGGTGGCACCGCCGCCCGTGTCCCAGTGCTTGTCGAGCTCCGCCCGATCGCTGAGGAGCATCGACAGGCCTCCCACGCGCTCGAGCACGGCGTTGCGCGTCTCGACCACCTTGCGCCTGACGGCAGGCAGGTCCACGTCGAGCAGCACCCCCCGGTGCTTCACCAGCCTGCCGCGAACCATCACGGACTCGACGTTGCCCGCATGGGCCTGCATCACGACCGCATCTCGCGGACGATTGAGCGGCGTCATGTTCAGCGCGTCCGCGGCGAGAACAATGAGATCGGCATCCTTGCCCGGACGGAGCGAGCCGGTGACGCGCCCCAGCCCAATCGCCTCCGCGGCGTCGCGCGTCACCATCTGGAGCAGCCGCTCTGCCTTGAGGTCGAGGGCCCGGGGCATCCCTCCACGTGCGTTTGCCAGGCCCCGCTCGACCTGCAGGGCAAGCCGCATGGCGGTGAACAAGTCTCCGCCGTTGCTCGAGACGACGTCACAGCCGAGCGTTGTACGAACGCGGCTTCGCAGCGCACGCCCAGTGACGGGGAAGCCCATGCCCATCTGCAGCTCGGTCTCTGGGGTCACCGCGATCGCCCCACCACTGTCGGCGATGCGCTTCAGATCCTCCTCGGAGCTCCACGTGCAGTGGACGAAGAGGACATCCGGCCCGAGCAACCCCTCGGTGGCCATCTGCTGGATCTCGCTCGGTCCTGACACGGGCCAGGCCGAGCAATGCGCGGTGATGGGCACGTTGAGCTCGCGCGCCGAGCGGATCTCGGCCCGGCTCGACTCCCACGGGATCTGCATCTCGGTGAGGGCAATCCCCATCCGGACCAGGCGGTCGTCCGATGCAAGGCGTGTGGTCCGCAAGCGCCGGGCGTCCTGGAGCCGGCTCTCGTGGGTGGGAAAGGCAGGGCTCGCGCGCGCGCCCTCCGCATAGCCGTAAGAGAAGAGCGCTCGAATCCGGGCGTGCTCGAGGGCCTCCAGCGCGCTGTCGGCGTGCTCGGGTGACTCGATGCAGTGGGAGTAGTCGACGAGGGTGGTGATGCCTGCGTCCAGCGCCTCCAGCGCGCCGGCGAGGTTCGCGGCGTAGATGTCGCTGGGGCGGAAGGCCGGCGCGAGCTTCACTCGCACGGCTGCCAGGTAGTCCATGACGGTCCAGTCCCCACCCAACGCGCGCAGCGGCGTCTGCCACGTGTGCCGATGCGTGTCGATGAAGCCGGGCATGAGGATCTTTCCGTCGAGCTCAAGAACCCGGCAATCGTCCGCGCGGAGCCCAGGACCCATCGCAGCGATGACTCCGTTCTCGATCAGGACGTCTGCGCGCGGCATGTCGGCGCTGTCGGGATCGCAGGTGATCACCTCAGCGCCACGGAGCAGCCATCGTTCGCTCATGCGGTTCTCCTCTGGAGGCAAGCCAGCATGGAGCAGGACTTAGTATACGGGGTATACTAAGTCCATCATCGAAGGGCGTGCACTCTCAGAACAGGCTGAGCTGGGCAGAGGGCCGCGCCGGCCTCCGGAAAGAGGAGGGCGCGGTCTCTGGCACAGGGGCAGCTTTTGGGGGCTGTGTGGCTGTGCGCCGGAGCGACCCATGAGGTAGGGTGACACCCGGGTGGACAGAGAGGTCCACCCGGTGTTCACCCTGAGGTGCGGTGTGGAACGGGGACAGGCACGAGGGCCCGCGGAACTCACTGCTGGCATGCAGGTAGGCCCTTGGCGTGTGCTGCGGGGCAAGGGTCTGGGAGTCTACGGCTTCGTCTACCTCGTGGAGCGGGTGGGGCAGGAGAGCGCGGGGCCCTTCGCCCTGAAGGTGGCGCGCTACCCGAGGGATCCTCGATTCGAGCGCGAGGGAGAGCTGCTCTCGCGCGTGCGCCATCCCCACGTGCCCCGGCTGCATGACCGCGGCGAGTGGACGTCGCCGAACGGGGAGTCCTTTCCGTATGTGGTGATGGATGCGATCGACGGCGTGACGCTGTACGCGTGGGCGGCTCATCAGCCGCGATCGCTGCGTGAGCGGCTGCGGGCGCTGGAGCAGGTGGCTCGGGCGTATCCGTCCGGCCCAGGACGTGCTGGGAGACCTTGTGGAGTTGAGCGAGGTGGGTCACCCCTGGACCCATGACCAAGCAAGCCGAGCAGCCTCTCTCCGTCTTAAGCCGCTCGGCCCATCTTCTCGGCAATCACCTCGCGCATGCTTGTTGGCGCACGCCCGAGCAACTTCTGCAGCGTGGGATCGACGGCCGCGAACTCGCCATTGCGGCTCGCGCGGTAAAGGCCGAGCGAGATGGCGACCGCGTGCGCGGGCATTCCGAACGCCGTGAGCTTCGCGCGCATCTCGTCCTCTGACACGGTGCTTCGACGGAGCGGCCGTCCGAGGACACTCGACGCGATGTCGCACAGCTCTCCGAAGTCGAGCGCCTGCGCTGCCGTGAGCGGCGGCGTCGGCCCGTTGTTCTGCCCCTCGTTCGCCAGAATCACCGCGGCCGCCTCCGCAAGGTCTGCGTGCGTGGTCCAGGAGACCTTTCCGTCCGCGGGCGCCTCGAAGACTCCCGTCTGAAGGCCCCGCCCCAGCAGGAACATCGCACTCGCAGCGTAGAAACCGTTGCGAAGCGCGGTCCACGCCAGACCGGACTCGCCCAGCATCTGCTCCGTCGCCGCATGGTCAATCATCGGAGGAAATGCCGACGAACGGCTCGCGGCCATGTGGCTCGTGTAGACAATGCGCCGCGCGCCCGCAGACCGTGCGGCGTCGATGGCGGAGCGATGTTGGGCGAGGGGATCGCCGCCATGCGCAGCCGCATTCGACGAGACGATCAGGACCTGGGACGCGCCCTCGAAGGCGTGCGCGAGACTCTTCGGATCCGTGAAGTCGCCTCTGCGCACTCGGACGCCGCGTGCCGCCAACTCCTGGGCCTTCTGAACGTCTCGGACACTGATGGCGACCCGCTCCACCGGGACGCGGGTGACGAGTTTCTCCACGATGAGACGGCCGAGCTGCCCTGTTGCTCCGGTCACGACGATCATTGAACGCCCCTTGGCTAACGGTGGAAACGCCGCTGCGTTATCAATGATAATGCGGCCCTGTTAACGCCGCTATCAATTTGCTGGTAGCACCGTTTCGGTGGCCGCGTGCTACCGTCAGATCCATGGAGGACCGCGAGAAGTCCGCCGCTCAAGACGCCGAGGGCCCCGATGTGCGCGCGCGCATCATTGCGGCCGCCGCTGAGCTCATCTCCTCCGGAGGTCCCGATGCCGCGACCACGCGGGCCGTGGCCGCCGCCGCCGGTGTGCAGGCGCCGACCATCTACCGGCTCTTCGGCGACAAACGAGGCCTCCTTACAGTCGTTATCGAGCACGTGCTGAATAGCTACGTGTCGGAGAAGTCCGCGCGTACGCCGCATCCCGACCCGCTTCAGGACTTTCGCGATGGCTGGGACACGCACGTCGCGTTTGGCCTGAGCCATCCAGGGCTGTTCGCGATCATGAGCAGCGATCCGCATCCGGCTTGGCAGTCTCCTGCCGTCAGCGACGGGAAGGATGTTCTGCGGCGGCGCATCCGGAACATCGCGCTCGCGGGCCGGCTGCGGGTCAGTGAAGAGCGGGCTCTCGGCCTTGTGTCGGCGATGGGGACCGGGGCCGTGCTCACGCTCCTGCGCCAGCCCGAAGGGCAGCGCGACCTTGGACTCGCCGATGCTGCACGCGAGGCGGTCGTGGCCGCGATCACGAGCGAGGCGGTGACACCGGAGAACGCGGATGTCCGCGCAAAGGCTGCAGCGCTGCGTGCCTCCATCGACCAGATCACGGTTCTCACGAAGGGCGAGAGTTTGCTGTTGAGCGAACTGCTCGATCGCATCGCAGACGCCGGGTGACGGAGAGGCAGGCCGGTCAAACGGAGGACCTGTCCACGCCGGCCGTGGAAGCACTCAAGGCCCACCTCCCGGCTGTCTCTCAGAACAGGCTGAGCTGGGCAGAGGGCCGCGTCGGCCGCCGGAAAGGGGAGGGCGCGGCTTCCGTCATCATGGACATCCTCATCCCCACCTTGCGCGCTGCCGCGTCGAACAGCCGCTCGATGGTCTGCGCGTAGATCCCCTCGCCGCGCATGCGGTGCTTGAAGCGCGGATCGGACAGCTCTCCGCCTCGCGTCTCCCGGATGCGGTGCAGCACGCGCTCGGCGCGCAGGGGCAGCTTTTCGCGCAGGCGCTCCTCGAACACTTCTTTCACCGGGCCGGGCAGCCGCAGCAGGGTGTAGTGGGCCCTCTGGGCTCCCGCCTCCCGCGCCGCTCCGAGCACCTTGGCGATGTCCTCGTCATTGAGGCCCGGGATGATGGGCGCCACTGACACCGCCACGTTGATCCCCGCCGCCGCCAGCTTCTCGATGGTTTGCATCCGCCGCTTCGGCGTGGCCACGTACGGCTCCATCGCCCGCGCCAGCTCCGGGTTGTGGAACGGCACGCTCACGCTCACCCATAACTGGGACTCGCGGGCCAGCGTCTGGAGCACGTCGATATCTCTCTCGATGAGCACGCCCTTGGTGATGATGCCCACGGGGTTGCGGTACTCAGCGCACACCTCCAGGCACCGGCGCGTGAGCCGCAGCGACGCCTCCAGTGGCTGGTAGCAGTCCGTCACCCCGCTGAAGACGATGGGCTCGCCCTGCCACTTGGGGCGCTCGAAGGCCTCGCGGAGCAGTTCCGGGGCGTGGGGCTTCACGACGATGCGCGTCTCGAAGTCCGTGCCCGCACCCAGGCTCAGGTATTCGTGGGTGGGGCGCGCATAGCAGTACGCGCAGGCGTGCATGCAGCCCCGGTACGGGTTGATGCTCCAGGTGAAGCACACGTCCGGGCTGTTGTTGCGCGCCAGCACCTCGCGGCTGTGATCCTCCAGCACCTCCAGCCGAGAGGGGGGGATCTCGTCGAGGTACTCCACTTCGGTGCTCGCCCAGGGGTTGGGCGGATTGGAGACGGGACGCGGCTTCACCTCCCCAAGGTGAGCCTGAAATTTCGTTCAGTCAAGCCGCACGGTGGGCTTCCTGTTCTCCTTCTTCTGGCGGTACCTTTCGGCCCCAGTGGAAGCGCGGGCCTGAACCGAGTCTGGAGAGCCCATGGCAAACTGGCTTGTCGGGATGGTGCTCGCATGTGGATTGGTGGCCTGCGGAGGCCTGGGGATGGAGGGTCCTGGCAGTCCGGTGGATTCGACCGGGGACGGGTGGCCCGTCTCCTCGCTGGAAGCCGAGGGGATGAACCCCGCGAGGCTCGCGGAGTTGGAGCGGAAGCTCGAGGCCGGAGACTACCGCGCGCCGGACTCGCTGCTCATCGTGCGCAACGGCAAGCTCGTGTACGAGCGCTACTGGAACGGCTTCCGCCGCGACACGCCGCATGATCTGCGCTCGGCCACCAAGAGCGTCACCTCGATGCTGACGGGCATCGCCCTGGAGCAGAAGCTGCTGCCGGGCTTGGATGCGCCCATCCTGCCCCTGCTGAGCCGGTACGCGCCCTTCCAGAACGCGGATGCGCGCAAGGAGCGGCTGACGCCGCGCCACCTGCTGGAGATGCGCACCGGGCTGGCGTGCAACGACTGGCAGGAGGACTCTCCCGGCAAGGAAGAGCGGATGTACGACTCGCGGGACTGGGTGAAGTTCATCCTCGACTTGCCGATGGTGGAGGAGCCAGGCCAGTCGAGTGCGTACTGCACCGGCGGCGTGGTGGTGCTGGGCGCGCTGGTGGAGGACGCCGCGGGCACGACGTTCCCCGAGTTCTCGCGCCGCCACCTCTTCGAGCCGCTGGGGGTGACCGACTTCGCGTGGCAGGCGGCGGATGGCGGGCGCACCGACACGGGCGGACACCTCCACCTGCGCCCTCGGGACTTCGCTCGGCTGGGACAGGTGATGTTGGACGGAGGCCGGTGGCAAGGCCTGCAGGTTCTTCCCGAGGACTGGGTGCGGGAGTCGACGGTAGGGCGCCATCCGCTCGGGGACTCGAAGTATGGCCACCTGTGGTGGGTCAACACGTTCGGCATCGGTGACACGCCCGTAGAAGCCTGGTTCGCTCGGGGCAACGGAGGCCAGTACCTCTTCGTCTTCCCCTCGCTGAACCTGGTGGCCGTCTTCACCGGCAGCTTCTATGGCCAGCCGGAGTCCGACCTCGCCCTCGAGCTGTGCGGCCGCTTCGTCCTCGCCTCCGCGCTGCGCAAGTAGCCCTGGAAACACGAAGGCCGGCAGCTCCGAGTTTCCTCAGGAACTACCGGCCTTTACGAGTGAGCGGCGGACGGGATTCGAACCCGCGACCCCGAGCTTGGGAAGCTCGTGCTCTACCAACTGAGCTACCACCGCGTACCGAGAAGCGTTCGCAAGGTAGGAGCCCGGCTGGGGCTTGTCAATGAGAAGTGACGGCTCCGTCCGCTCGGTTACTCTCCCTCGGAGACGGTGAGTTGGTACGGGTCCTGGAAGTTGGACTCGCGGTTCTTCGCGTCGCGGACCTCGAAGATGTAGACGCCGGGCTCCAGGCTGTAGCGGATGCGCTCGGGCTGGTCTCCCTTGGCGCGATCCGACGTCTGCACGAGCGTCAGCTTGCCGTCCTCGCCCACCCGGTGGAGGTACAGGCCCACGTCCACCTTGAGGATCCCCAGCAGCGTGGCCTGGATGGGCGTGCGCACCGGCCGGTCCGTGAGGTCCAACCGGTAGTAGTCCACGTCCTTCGGCGGGTACACCGTGCCGCGCACCGACTTGCCGGTGGTGATCTCCATGGCCCGGTCCACGGTGTTGTTGGGCTCGCGCTCCTCGCTGCCGTTGTCCGGCACCGCGGTGATGGTGATGCGGTACGGCTGGTCCGGGTTCTCGTAGTCCCGCACCCACTTGCCGTCGACCTTGCGCGAGGCTCCCTCCACCTTGAAGTAGCAGGTGCCGTTGCACGAGACGTTGTTGAGGCGCTCGGGCTCCTTCAGCGTGCCGTCGTTGGCTTTCAGCGTCACCGTCTCCTGCTGCCCGTCGCCCGTGGGCGCATCCACCGCCGACAGCACCAAGTCCAGCCGCTCCACGCCGGACACCTCCACCTTCGCCAGCATGGGCTCGGTGGTGTGCAGCACGTAGTAGTCCACGTCGTTCTTCGGCGAGAGGAAGCCCTCCTTGAAGCCCGAGCCCTGCAGTGGCGTCGCCTTGAAGAGCTCGTCATTGGGCTCCAGCTCGGCGTTGGAGCCCGCCTCCTCGAGCGACACGGAGAGGGTGTACGGCGTCGTGGCGTTGTAGGTCCGCTTGGCCTCCTTGCCCGAGCCCACCCAGCCGCTCTTCACCACCACGTAGACGACCTGATCCGTGGCCCGCACGCCGATGTTGCGCAGCGTGAGCGCCTCGCCCTCCTTGCTGGCACGCAGCGAGAAGAGCGGAGCCTCCGCGGCGGACAGCACCGCCAGCTCCGGACGGACTCCTTCGATGGAGGACAGCTCGATCTTCAGTGCTACGCCTGGAGGCTCCGCGGGCGGCGGGGGAGGGGGCGCCGCAGGCGGAGGTGTCGCTGTCGCCGTTCCGGTGGGGATCTCCGTGCCCGTGCCCGACGGCGGGGGCGTGGCAGCTCCCTCGGCGGGAGGAGGCGTGGAGCCCTCGGTAGGAGCGGCAGCCGGAGGCGTCTCCCCTTCGGCCAGAGGAGCGGCCGGTGTCCCTTGGGGGGCCGGGGGCGTGGCCCCCTCGGTGGGAGCGGGAGCGGGAGGAGGGGTGGGAGCCGGCGGCGTCCCCTCAGTGGGGGCGGGCGGGGTGGCTGCCTCCTGGGCCGGCAGCTCGATGCGGTACCAGTCCTCATCTCCCGCGTGGCCGATGTAGGCCGCCACCGTCTGCCCGAGCGCCAGCGGCGTCGAGTCCACGGCCCGGTCATTGGGCTCGCGCTCCTCGCCGTCATTGGGCCGCCGGTAGCTGAGTGTCAGGGTGTACGCCCCGCCGCTGCCCTTGCGAGCGGGGGCCACGCGCACGTAGCGCTCGCCCTCGACGTAGAGGTTCGGGTAGCGCTCCGGCTTGCCCTCGCCCTCGCTGTTCACACCGCCCAGCCGGTTGCGGTCCCGGTCATACACCTCGATCGTCACGTCCCCGCCGGGGATGCCGGACACGGTGATCTCCGCCGTGCGAGGGGAGGCGGGCGCCAGCCGGTACCAGTCCTCGTCGCCCTTGGCCGGATCCGCCGAGAGCGCCGCGTTCACCACCGCGTCTCGCGTCAGCGTCAGCGCTTGATCCGGCCGCTCGTTGGGCTCTTTCTCGCTCAAAACGTCCGGGCCGGCATCCGCCGGTCCCGCATCGGGCACCTCGTCCTTGCCCTTGGGGCAGCCAGCCAGCGCCGCACACACCAGAATCCAGCCCAGACGTCGCATCGCGTTCCCTCGCATCGGCCGCCTACTCTTCCCCGTAGGGACGGGGTGTCAAGCATCGCAAACACCGCAGCCCCGGTTTTCATCCGGACGGTCCGTGGACTGGAGGGGCACCCGGAGGGCGATCCAAGATGCGGGATCATGCGAAGCCACCTCGTCTTGCCGCCCTTGTTGATGCTCGCCACCGCTCCGAGCGCGCTTGCCGCGCCCCCTCCCTCCGTGGGCTATGCCCAGTCGGGGGACTACCTGGAGAAGGACTCCAACCCCGGGAAATACACTCCGTTGAACGTGCTCGACGGGCGGGACACCACCGTGTGGTGCGCCCCCGAGGGAGAGGGAGCCCCCGCGCGGCTGACCATCGGCTTCAAGGGCGTGACGACCGTGGACGAGGTGCGCGTGTACACGGGCAACGGCACGGATCGGGAGTCCTTCAAGGGCTACGCCCGGGCCAAGAAGATCTCCCTGGAGGGCAAGGACAGCGCGCGCAACTTCACCCTGGAGGACAAGCGGGGCCAGCAGACGGTGCCGCTCAACCCGCCCGTCACCGGCGGCTGGTTCACGCTGGAGGTGAAGGACGTGTTCCCCGGCTCCGAGTCGCAGATCCCCGTCTGCCTCACGGACGTCGTCTTCTATTACCAGGGCAAGGCGCTCAACGGGACGAAGCTGGCCCCGGTGCTCAAGTACGACGCGCGCCAGGCGCCGGTGGTGGGCACGTGGTTCGGCGGCCTGCAGGGTGCGCCGGATCGCTTCCTGTCCTTCTATGTGGACGGGACGTACCGCTTCACCCTGGAGCCGCTGGGAGGCGAGGAGCCCACCGTGCTGACGGGCACCTACTCGGTCTCAAGCTCGAAGGTGACGCTGGAGATTCCGAAGAAGGGCAAGGTGTCCGTCCGCTTCACCCGCGAGGAGGCAGAGGGCCAGCCGGGCGAGTACACGCTCACCCTGGACGGCGAGCTCCCGGACGAGTGGAAGCAGCCCTTCCGGAGCCGTGGCTGAGCGGCGCACGAGGGCCCCTTCGGGGGCCTTGCTGGCCTAGACGGCGGCCGACTTCTTCTTCGCGCTGAACGCCTTGAAGAAGTCGACGATCTCCTTCACGGCGACCTTCACGTCCGTGGCGTCCTGGAACTCGGACTCCAGGAAGATGCCGCCGCAGGACTCGCAGGTGTCGTAGCTGAGAGGGTGCTGGCGATCACCCCCGGTGACGCGGACCAGATCCACCTGACACTCGGGGCACTGACCGGTGAGCGCCTCCGCATCCACCTTGCCGCCCTGACTCTCCAGCCCGGGGAGGTTGCTGTGGAGAAGGACCCGGTTGAGGTCCGCCACGTCGATCCAGAGACCGCCGCATTCTCCACACTTGCGCAACGTCATGTCGTCCCCTTCGAGATCGGCCATCTCGACGTTGCATGCGGGACAGTTCATGGGGCGGCTCGTTCTCCTGGTAGGGGGAGCCTTGCTCCCCGTGGTTCGGAGAATGATAGGGCGCCCAAATTTCCGGATGCAACCGGTGTCGGGCGATCTGTTGGCAACGGACCGTCCCGCTGCCCTCAGGCCTTGACCCTGCGGATGTCCGCTCCCAGGCCCCGCAGCTTGCGCTCGAGCCGCTCGTAGCCCCGGTCCAGGTGGTAGACGCGGGCCACGTCCGTGCGGCCCTCGGCCCTCAGGCCGGCGAGGATCAGCGAGGCGCTGGCCCGCAAGTCCGTGGCCATGACGGGCGCACCGGACAGCTTCTTGACCCCCTTCACCACGGCCGTGGGGCCTTGGATGGTGATGTCGGCGCCCATGCGATGCAGCTCCGCCACATGCATGAAGCGGTTCTCGAAGATGTTCTCCGAGATGACCGAGGTGCCGTTGGCCACGCACATCAGCACCATCAGCTGAGCCTGCATATCCGTTGGAAATCCCGGGTGTTCCGTCGTCGTGACGTCCACCGGGTGGATGGTTTTGGGGGCCTTGCAGCGGATGCCGCCGTTCTCGGTGGTGAGGGTGCAGCCGGCCTCGCGCAGCTTCTGGATGACGGGCTCCAGGTGCTCGGGCACGGCGTGCTTCACCAGCACGTCTCCGCCGCTGATGGCTGCGGCCACCAGCAGGGTCCCTGCCTCGATGCGGTCCGGGAGGATGCTGTGCTCCACTGGGTGCAGGGAGTCCACCCCGTCGATGGTGATGACGGAGGTGCCGGCGCCCTCAATCCGGGCGCCCATCTTGTTGAGGACCTTGGCCAGCTCCTCCACCTCGGGCTCGCGGGCGCAGTTCTCCAGGACGGTGTGGCCCTTGGCCAGCACCGCCGCCATCATCACGTTCTCCGTGCCGGTGACGGTGATGACGTCAAAGTTGACCGTGCCGCCCTTGAGGTGCTTGGCGCGGGCCTCCACATAGCCCTCGGTGAGGGTGATGTCGGCGCCCAGGGCCTTGAGCCCCTTGAGGTGCTGATCGATGGGCCGAGCGCCAATAGCGCAGCCACCGGGCATGGAGACGCGGGCGCGGCCGTAGCGGGCCACCAGCGGCCCGAGTACCAGCACGGAGGCCCTCATGGTCTTCACCAAGTCGTACGGGGCCTCGGGGGTGATGGTGTTGCCACCCACGGCGACCTGGCAGACGTTCTTCTGGCGGCCGGTGAGGCGCTCGGCCTCGCAGCCCATGGTGTTGAGCACCTTGAGCATGGTGGACACATCCACCAGGTCCGGCACGTTGCGGTAGACGCTTGTCCCGTCGGCCAGCAGCGAGGAGGCGAGGATGGGGAGCGCGGCATTCTTCGCTCCCGAGACCTTCACCTCCCCGTGCAGCGCGGGGCCACCCTTCACGACGATCTTGTCCATCGGTCCTGTCTCACGCCTGTGGCCCGGTGGCCGCAGGTTGTGTCCCAAAAGCCAAGCGGTCCCGCCGCTCCAGGTCCTTCTCCACCCGCGCGTTCTCGTACCCCGCGGCTTGGAGGAGCTCCCGGACGGCGTTCCCCTGGGTTTCTCCAATCTCCATTGCAAGGAGGCCGCCAGGCCGCAGGAAGCGGCGGGCCTCCCGGATGACGCGGCGCAGGGCGTCGAGCCCATCCTTCCCGCCGTCCAGGGCCAGGTGAGGCTCCCGGCGCACCTCCGCCGACAGACTGGGGATTTCCCCCGTCTCGATGTACGGCGGATTGGAGACGACGAGGTGGAAGCGCGCGTCCGGCGGCACGGGGGTGAACAGGTCCCCCTGGACGATGGTGACGCGGGCGCCCACACCGAGGGCCTCGGCGTTCTCCCGGGCCAGGGCGCAGGCCTCGGGCGACAGGTCCGTGGCCAGGACCGAGGCCTGGGGGCGCTCGGCGGCCAGGCTGACGGCGATGCAGCCGGAGCCCGTGCACACATCCAGGGCGCGGCTGGGCGTGTCCTTGGGCAGCGCGTGCAAGCTGGCCTCCACCAGCAGCTCCGTCTCGGGGCGGGGGATGAGCACCCGCTGATCCACCTTGAACGGGCGGTTGTAGAACTCCTTCACACCGGTCAGGTACTGGGTGGGCTCGCCGGAGATGCGGCGCTCGATGAGGGCGCGGAAGGAGGCCAGCTCCTCCTTGGAGAGCGGCCGATCCAGGTCCACGTAGAGGCGCACCCGGCTCACCTTCAGCACGTGGGACAGCAGCACATCGGCGGTGAGCCGCGGCGCGTCCACCTGGCGCTTCTCGAAGTGCTGGGTCGTCCAGGTGAGGACCTTGCGGATGGTCCAGGTGTCGCTGCTCATGTGCGGGGGCTGGGGGGTTCCGGCGGCCGGGGCGCGCCGGTCTGCTGCTTGAGGGCCTCCGCCTGGTAGTGGGTGCGGCAGGCGGTGATGACGTCCTCGATGCCTCCGGCCATGATGGCCGGCAGGTTGTGGACCGTCAGGCTGATGCGGTGGTCCGTGAGGCGGTCCTGCGGGAAGTTGTAGGTGCGGATCTTCTCGCTGCGGTCGCCGGTGCCCACCTGGCCGCGGCGCATGGAGTCTCGCTCGGAGCGGATGCGCTCCTGCTCGATTTCATAGAGCTTGGCGCGCAGCATGCGCATGGCCTGGGCGCGGTTCTTCGTCTGGCTCTTCTCCTGCTGGCACTTCACGACGATGCCGGAGGGCTTGTGGATGAGGCGCACCGCCGAGTCCGTCGTGTTCACGCTCTGGCCGCCCGAGCCCGTCGAGCGCATCACCTGCATCTCGATGTCGGCCGGGTTGATCTGGACGTCCACGTCCTCGGCCTCGGGCATCACCGACACGGTGATGGTGGAGGTGTGGATGCGGCCCTGGGCCTCGGTGGCGGGCACGCGCTGCACCCGGTGCACACCGGACTCGTACTTCATGTGGCTGTAGACGGCGGGGCCGGACAGCGTGATCGTCGCGTCCTTCACGCCGCCCGCGCCGCCCGCGCTCAGGTCCACCACCTCCGCGCTCCAGCCCTTGGTGGCCGCGTAGCGGAGGTACATCTGCATGACTTCTTCGGCGAACAGGCCTGCCTCGTCGCCGCCCGCGCCCGCGCGGATCTCCAGGATGACGTTCTTCTCGTCATTGGGATCCTTGGGCAGCAGGAGGATCTTCAGCTCCGCCTCCAGGTCGTCCCGCTGCTGCTTCAAGCCGGGCAGGGCCTCCCGGGCGTAGGCCTTCTCGTCCGCGTCCCCTCCGTCCAGCCAGGCTTCGACTTCTTTGAGGTCCGCCAACACCTTGCGGTAGCTGCGGAACGTCTCGACGAGCTTCTCCAGGCCGGCGCGCTCCTTGGAAACCTTCTGGAGCTTCGCCGTGTCCGCGAGAATCTCGGGGTTGGACAGGTCTGCGGTCAGGCGTTCGAACTTGCGTTCGACCTCTTCGAGCTTGTCAATCATCGTTGTTACCCGGGGTATTGCCCCGTTGCCTGCCCGCTGGCAAGGGTGGAAGGCCTCAAGAAATTCCTTGGAAGGCTGGCCAGGGGCGTGAAAGAAGGGCGCCCGTTGCCGCTACACTGCGGCTCAACAACTGCACTGGAGTGCCAGAACATGCCCGCCCAGAAGGGAAATCGCAGCAAGAAGAAGCTGTCCAACCGCGCGAAGACGAAGAAGTCCGTCCTGAAGCGCCGCCGGAAGCGCGCGGTGCGCGGCCAGAGCAACAAGGCCCGCCACAAGTAACACCCGCTCGCGCCCGAGCCCTCCCCCCGTAGCTAGGGGGAGGCGCTGGCCGGGCGGTAGGGCTCCAGCTCAGGCAGCATGCGGGGCAATTTCGCGGAGCTGGAAGCCAGCAGCTTGAGCACCTCGGCGGCCTCAGGGCCGGAGACGACGCTGGGCTGCATGGGGAACTCCGGGTACCGGTCCGTGCGCAGCGGGATGAGCTCGCTCGACAGGTAGCCGCCCGGGGAGAAGCGGGCCTTGAGGAGCGCGCTGCGCTTGTCCTTGGGGTTCCAGTTGCCCCCGAACACGAAGTTCCCCAGCGAGTAGATGGCCGGAGCGCCCTGGTGCAGCTCCATGGCCTGGAGCACGTGCGGGTGGCTGCCGAGCACTCCTGCCGCGCCCGCCTCGATGGCCGCGCGCGCCAACTGGAGCTGGTAGGGCAGGGGGTTGTAGGTGCTCTCGACGCCCCAGTGGAAGAAGGGGAGCACCACGTCCGCCTGGGCCTTGGCCGCGAGGATGTCCTCCCGGAGCATCCGCTCCAGCACCGCCACGTCCGAGTAGTGGCCGGCCACGCCGGGCGTCGTCTCGGTGGCGTACACCTGGGCGGGCTCGATGTTGCGGTCGCCGAGGAAGAAGTAGCCCAGGAAGGCGAAGCGCACACCGCCCACGGTGACGAGGGCAGGGCGGCGGGCCTCGGCCAGGGTGCGGCCGGCGCCGAAGTGGGGAATCTTCGCCTGCTCCAGCGTCATCAGCGTGTCCACGAGCCCCTGGGGGCCGTAGTCCATCATGTGGTTGTTGGCGAGGCTCACCACGTCCACGCCTCCCGCCAGCAGGGTGTTCACGAACTCGGGCCGGGCGCGGAAGTTGAAGTTCTTGGGCAGCTTGTCGGAGCTCTCGGTGAAGGGGCACTCGAGGTTCACGAGGAACAGGTCCGCCGTGTCCGCCACCGCCTTCACCTCCTTGAAGCCGTAGGCGAACATCTCCTCGCGCGTACGGCCCTTGCCCACCTGCTCGTCGAAGTACGTCTGGTAGTGGTGGCCCACCGTCACATCTCCGCCCACCAGCAGGGTGACGGGACGGGGGGCCAGGGTGGCCGCGGGCTGAGCCGGGGCTGTCGGGTTTGGAACGTTTAGCGTGCCCGGTTTCTGAGGCTCGGGGGCCCAGGGGCCGGGGTCCTGCGGCGGCGCGGTGGGATCGCGGCCCGGCGGGTTGCCCGGGGAGCCCGGAGGCGCGTCCGGGAGCGGACGGAGGGTGCACGCGGTGGCCAGCAGCAGCAACAGGGCGAAGTGGCGCATAAGTGGAGGGAAACTCTACCTTGCGCCCTTCGATTGGCGGCGCGTAGATTGCCCGGCGATTCATGGCCCGCGAAAAGGACAACATTGCACTCTCCGACGAGCACAACTCCCGGGGAATCGAGCTCGCGGACCGCGGGTGGCTGGACGAGGCAATCAAGGAGTTCAAGAAAGCGATCGATCTGGATCCCGCCTCGGCGCACGCCCACGACAACCTGGCGACGGTGTACGCGGAGAAGAAGCTCTTCCGTGAGGCGCTGAGCGAGTACCTCACGGCGCTCAAGCTGGAGCCGGACAGCGCCACGGCGCACTACAACCTCGCCTGCTTCCTCTCCACCCATGCGGCTGAGATGGCGGTGGAGGAGTACAAGGAGGCCATCGAGCTGGATCCGGAGTACCCGGACGCCCACCTGAACCTGGGGCTCACGTACGCGGACCAGGGCCGGGTGGAGGAGGCGATGCGCGAGCTGCAGACGGCCATCGAGCTGGACTCGCAGGATGCGTTCCCCCGGCACGAGCTGGCCGCGCTGCAGATGGACGAGGGGGACTACCGCTCGGCCATCACCCAGCTCAAAGAGGTGGTGCGGCTGGAGGCGGACAACTTCGAGGCGCATCTGGACTTGGGCATCTGCTACGCGCAGAAGGGCTTCTACGCGGAGGCCGAGCGGGCGTACGAGAAGGCGCGGACGCTGAACGGCGAGGATCTGCTGCTGAACTACAACCTGGCGGCGCTGTACGCGCTGTGGGGGCGGCCCAAGGACGCGGTGTCGTTCCTGCAGAAGGCGTTGGCGGCGGACAAGGGGAAGGTGATGGGGTGGCTGTCGACGGACCCCATGTTCGACTCTCTCAAGGGCGATCCCGAGTTCGAGGCGTTGTTCTAACGCCATGGCGAGCGAGTGGATCTTCCTAGGACTGGCGATTCTGTTGGTGTTCGCAAACGGCTTCTTCGTGGCGACGGAGTTCGCCATCGTGAAGATCCGCGGCACGCGCCTGCAGGCGATGGTGGACGAGGGCAAGCCCGGGGCGGGCAACGCGCTGAAGATGGTGGAGAAGCTGGATGCCTACCTCTCCGCCACGCAGTTCGGCATTACCTTGGCGTCGCTGGGGCTGGGCTGGCTGGGTGAGCCCGCGTTCGCGCACCTGCTGGAGCCGGTGATCGCGCGGATTGTCCCAGCGGAGGCGGTGGCCACGGTGGGGCACAGCGCGGCGGTGGCGGTCGCGTTCGTGATCATCACGTTCCTGCACATCATCGTGGGAGAGCTGGCGCCCAAGAGCTTGGCGATCCAGCGGGCAGAGGCCACGACGCTGGCGGTGGCGCTGCCGATGCGGGCCTTCTACTTCCTGTTCTACCCGGCGATCTGGCTGCTGAACGGGATTGCGGGGCGATTGCTGCGGCTGTTCGGTCTGGAGTCGGCGAGCGAGACGCACGAGGCGCACAGCGAGGACGAGCTGAAAGTCATCCTGAACAGCTCGGCGGAGGCGGGGTCGATCACCACGGCGCGAGCGGAGCTGCTCGAGCGGGCGCTGGAGATGGCGCAGAAGACGGCGCGGCAGGTGATGGTGCCTCGGAACCAGGTGAAGTACCTGGACGTGGAGGAGCCGCTGGAGAAGTGCATCGCGGACGCGCGGGCGGCGGGGCACACGTGGCTGCCGGTGTGCCGCGGGAGCCTGGACGAGGTGGAGGGCGTGGTGAATGCGAAGGACCTGTTCTTCCTGCTGTCGAGGGGGGAGCTGAGGGCCCTGTCGCAGGTGCAGCGGCCGGTGCTGTTCATCCCGGAGAACGTGACGCTGGAGCAGCTGCTGGCGGAGTTCCGGCGGCGGCGCCGGCAGACGGCGCTGGTGGTGGACGAGCACGGCGGCACGTCGGGGCTGGTGAGCATCGCGGACGTGGTGGCGGAGGTGGTGGGGGACGTGGCGGAGCTGGGGCGGCGGATGGACGAGGTGCGCTCGCTGCCGGGTGGCCGCTTCGAGTTGCCGGGCACGGCGCAGCTGGACGATTTGGAGGAGCGGCTGGACGTCAACTTCGACCTGAAGGAGGACGAGCAGGGCGAGGTGACGACGATTGCGGGCTACCTGATGACGAAGCTGGGCAAGGTGCCGGAGAAGGGCGACAGCCTGAAGCTGGACATGTGGCGCATCGTCGTGGACGAGGTGGAAGGGCCGCGCGTGGTGCGGGTGACGGTGGAGCCCCAGGCGGCGGCCAAGGCGGCTGCGGCAGTTCCTGCGGATGGCAGTGCGGCGGCGCCTCAGGGGGCAGGGCCTTCGCCTTCAGGGCGCGGGACGGCGTGAGCGCTTCGCGCGCACGGCCTTGATTAGGGCTCTCCAGAGGTGGGTTGTCGGTTTTCGCCAAAGGACGCGAAGTAACACCTGCCCTCGTAGTCGAACATTTGGTCGCCGCACGGGGGCTTCTCTGCATCAATCGGTCCGATCCAGCACCCTCCGTTGATCTCTTTCTCTCCACGGTTACAAGGTGGGCGCCGTTGCAAAGGGAACGGCTTAGAGGGCATGGAACGACCTAGGGAGACAACGAAGTCTCCCACGCGCGGGTTCATATTCTCGACGCTCGACAGGGCCGCCTCTCCGACGCCTGCATCCGGGGCGAACGGAGCCACTTCCTCGGGAGTGGCGAGCCAGGGAGTGGGGTTGGGAAGGGGCTTGGGCGCGGGCTCTGGAACCCCAGGCCGCACCCACAACATCATAAGGGCAGTGATGAGCCCTCCCATGGCGGAAGCGCCCGTCCAGGTAAGCCAAGCGGGCACGGCCAGCTCATGGTGTTGGCGAACGCGATCCCGCATGGAGGGCGCCACTTCGGCACGGTTCTTCTGTTTGGCGGGCACCGAGTCGGAGGGCCGTTCGTCCTCTTCGAGGCCGTCGTCGTCCAGACCTCCCGATGAGGGCTGGGGCGGTTCTCCCTCCTCCGTCACGAGGGCGCTGGACGTTGGACGAATCGCCAGGTCCAAGGCAGGCCCGCCCGTCTCTACGATCATTGCGGACTCTCGGGCCAGTTGCTCTGCCGTGCCCCGCACCTTCCGGTCGTCGGAGATAAGCCGGAGGATGATCGTTTCCAGCTCAGGGGACACGGTGGCCAGGGTCGAGGGCGGCGGCACTTTGCGCGCTACGGGCTCCCCGCCGTCCGTACAGGGTGGCAGGTACTTGCCCGTGACGAGGCGGTAGAGGGTGACTCCTAAGGAGTAGAGGTCATCGGTAGCGGTCGAGTGCCAGCGGGCCTCCATGTCCTTGCGAAACTGCCACTGGAAGGCGCGCTGCTCGGGAGGCCGGTACGCGGTGGTGCCAGGGGGGGCGGGGCTGTCCGTGAGGGGGGACGCTCCTTCGAACCACCCAGAGCCCCAGTCCAAGAGCACTGCCCGGCCATCGGTGCGCACGCGGATGTTTTCGCCCTTCACATCGCGGTGGAGGGCCCCGCGTGCGTGAGCAGTGGCCAGGGCCCCTGCCAGCTGGGCGAGCACCTGGAGCAACTCGCGATGGGTGCGCGGAGAGTCCGGCTGCTCTGCACGCCGGGCAAGGTAGACGATGCCGAAGCTTCCCGAGTCCACATGCTCCTGGAGGAGCCAGGGGCCAACGGTTGAGCCTACGTCAGGAGCATCGAAGTGCATGGTGCCTCCTCGCGACTCTCCGTCGCGAGCACGGCGGTCATGCTACTGCACAGGTAGGGCCGAACGCACCCGCTCTGATGGGTTTCGTCTCGACGAACTCTTGTAACGGGGGCGTCACCGGAAGGACTTCAGGTGGCAACCTCAGAGCCGTCATAAGTGCCACCGTGCTGCTCCGCCAACTGCTCAAGCTCATCGCGAGTGTGCTCGGCGTTCTCCCCTGCGACACTGTGCGTAGCGAGCACAAGCCAGTGCTGTTCGTCTCCGCTGCGGCGGCTCTCTATCTCGAAGCCGCGCTTCCGAAGCTCGGTGGCGACCGGCTTGCCTGCCTTGGCTGATGGAAAATAGAGGTAATGCGCCATGCGGCGGGGGCTCTCTGGCTCAGGTGACGCTGGAGAATTCTCTGGCTCGCTCTGGACGTGCTGAACCTGCGAGAACTCAGCCGCGCGAGGCCCCTTGTCCGGACGCCACTCTTCTACAAGACGACCCACCAGAAACGCGTGGTTCCAGATCGAGGCGATGGAGAGGCGCTTTTCCTCTGGGCTCAGCGTTGTTCGAAGCGTCTCGGGTCCATGGCCGAAGATGAGCCACGTCAGGACCGTTCCGTCTGGAGCAATCGCGCCGCGTCGACGGAACATGGTCGGCAACTCCTGCCCCGAAGGGATCGGATGATGGGCGGCAATGGCGACCAACCCCTGCGAAACAGCGGCGCTGACAGGATAGAAGGTGAAGTAGCCTGGTTGGGATGCCAACGAGGTCCAGTCCTGAGGCCGTGCCTGGAAGAAGCCTGGAAGGACTCGGATGGCGTGGCCATATTCCGGATGCTTCCCGACGTACTGCACATAGGCGAGACCCCGAGGAGTGCTGACCTCCAGAAGGTCTCCCATCCGCACGCGCTTTCGTGGCGAGCCCATTCATTCCACCCGGTACCCAATGGAGTTCAACAGTTCCTGCCCTCTGCGCAACAGCGCGGCGAAGTCAGGACGGGTACGCGCGATGCTGTTGATGCGGTTCAAGAGCGTTCCTCCGTTCTTTCCAAGGCCGTGGATTTCAATGAGGGCCTGCTCGACCGCTCGTGCATCCTCCCGGGAGAGATTGCCCAGCAACTTATCGATATCGAATCCATTTTGTCGGAGGTGCTCGACAGCGCGTCTGGCGACATTATTGGTGATGCCCACGTACTGGACTTGCCCTTGGGGGCTCACTGAGCGGTAGACGCTGTTGTTTCTGCTCCCGGCGCCTCGAGCTGCCATGGCCACTGCGCCGGGTGCCAGCGTGAGGGTGGCTCCTTCCGCCGACACGGTGACTGCTTCGACCTGGGAGGCCGCCGCTGCATACCGGAGATTCAGCTGCGTTTCGGCGAGCACGGCAGCTGGCCCCGCACCAGGCAGTGTGGGCAGCCTCGACGCCATGCCAGCGGCCGTGTTTCCCACGGCCACCGTGGCCAGCATGACGAAGGCCTTGGCGGCCGTTCTGCCCATCGTCTTGCCGTACTTCGTTCCAGCCACCTCGATCTCCTCGAAGGTGGTGGCTCGATCCACCTCACGGACCACCACCAACCATCCGTCAATCAGCCGCCACACCGTGTCCACGCCGAGGTAGGCCATGAGCGCCACCGTCATGGTCGCGGCGAGTCCCTTGGAGACCGGCTCGGGCAGCGTCCACAAGAGCAGGTACACGGTCATCGCGCTCGTGATGGACGCGTACACCGCCACCGGGTTGACCATCTCTCCGAAGGCGTCCTTCATTTCACCGAGCACGTGGCGCTGGGCGATGGCCATGGCCAGCGTGTACTTGCCGTCGTTGTCCAACTCGGGCTTGTCCACCAGCAGGCGCAGGCAGTCCCCCTCACCCCAAGTGCGGCCGCACCACTGCAGGTAGCAGCGCTTGAGCTCTGCTGCGGCAGGAGCCAACTCAGGCAGCAGGTGCACTCGCGGGGCCTCGGGGGCTGACCCGACTGACACGAGGCCCAGGCGTCCTCTCACATGGGCATAGGGCTCTGCGGGAGGGGGCCCCCGCCATAACCGGCGTGCCTCCATGAGCGGCACCGAGAAGGGCTGAATGCTTCGGCCATGTTCGACCAGCGCCTGCTCGAAGCTGTCGTCGTCCACCTGCACGGGCTCCACGCCTGCACGCGCAACGTGCACAACGGGGGCGCCCTGGCCGCTTATTAACCGCACCACCTTGGGCTGTGGGCTGCAAGCGGCCATGAGCAGCGCAAGCACCGCTGCCATGGCATGGCGAAGCGTCATCGAGCTCCCTCCGATCCGGGGGAGCTATCAAGCTACGGCCACAAGGCTTGCGCCAAGGGTTCAGAGCTTCGTGCTTTTCTTCGCCTTGGCCGGGGCCTTCTGCACCGCCACGGGCCGGTCCACCTTGAGCAGCTCCAGGTCCGTGTTGTTGCCCGTGGCCACCTTGATGATGCCCACCCCCGGCGCGAACCAGATGAAGCTCTCGATGGACCGCCCCTGAGCCCCGGCACGGCTGGCCCGCGCCGTTGTCAGGTTCTTCACCTTCAGCGCCTTGAAGGTGCCCGCCCCGACAGTGACTTCCTCCTCCCCGAGGACGGTCGCCTCCTTATCGAACGTGCTGGCGAGCACCATCCCGGCCGGCATCTTCGAGCCCTCCGGCGGCTGCAGCTTCACCGACAGAGAGTTCTTCCAGGACGAGCCAGGGACCATGCGCGCGGCGGGCGGCACGGCCACTCCCTCGGCGGAGACCACCTCCACCTTCATCCCCGAGGCTGACAGCAGCGTCCCCTCCAGGCCGCCAAGCCCCGTGCGTACCCCCTCCGAGGTACAGAAGGCCTCCGTCTCCCCACTCCGGCCCTTCAGATCCACCGCCAGGAGTCCCTTGAGGCCCTCCGAGGTGGACGTCACCCCCCGGGTCGAGATCGTCAACTCCGAGGATCCCGCCCGGTAGGTCAGCTTCAGCCCCTCCTCCAGAGGGAAGAACGGGTTCGGACAGGCCCCCTCCGCTACAGGCATGTCAGACCGGTCGGGTAGACCTGCAGGAGTCGCTCCAACGAGGACCGAGAAGGCGAGAAAGGGCGCGAACGTAGGCTTCCTCCAGAAAGATCACCGGAAAGGTAGGGTGCATCTCTCACTTTTCAACCCCTTACCTGCACGCTCCGCTGATCACCGCCGGTACAGGGCACCTTTCGAAATGTAGGGTCACACGGTGCATGGTCACGCTTGATCTGGCCACCTGTGACTGGTACTTCTGACCACATTCCGGGGCCGATTTTTCGGCCTTGGAGCGATTTCCCACCTCACGCGCACCAAGCCCACAGGAGCCCCACGGGATGCGAATCAAGCGCCTGGACATTACCGGCTTCAAGTCTTTCATGGAGCGCAGCGTCTTCAGCTTCGATGACGGTGTCACCGGCATCGTTGGCCCCAACGGCTGCGGCAAGTCCAACGTGGTGGACGCCATCCGCTGGGCCATGGGCGAGCAAAGCGCCAAGAACCTCCGTGGCCGCGGCATGGAGGACGTCATCTTCAACGGCTCGGAGAACAAGCCGCCGCTCTCCATGGCCGAGGTGTCCCTCACCTTCACCATTGAGGAGGCGGATCAGCTCGCGCCCCAGTATCAGGGCTTCCCGGAGATCACCGTCACCCGGCGCCTGTTCCGCAACGGCGAGTCCGAGTACCTCATCAACAAGACCACCTGCCGCCTGCTCGATATTACGGAGATGCTGCTGGGCACCGGCGTGGGCACCAAGGCCTACTCCATCATCGAGCAGGGCCGCGTGGGCCTCATCGTCTCCAGCAAGCCGGAGGACCGCCGCAGCATCATCGAGGAGGCCGCCGGGATTACGAAGTACAAGACCCGGCGCAAGGCGGCCGAGCGCAAGATGGAGGCCACCGAGGCCAACCTCCTGCGCGTCACGGACATCACCAACGAGCTGGAGAAGCGGCTCGACACGCTGTCCCGGCAGGCGAAGAAGGCCGAGAAGTACAAGAAGCTCAAGTCGCGCATGCGGGAGATTGACCTGCACGCCGCCTCGCACCGCTACCTGGAGCTGCAGTCGGAGAAGAAGGTGCTCCAGCTGCGCCTGGAGAGCCTGAGCTCCGAGGAGCGCGAGAACATCGACCGGGTGCGCGAGCTGGAGGAGGGCATCACCCAGCGCCGCGCCGGGCTGGACGCCGAGGCCGAGGCCCTCCAGAAGCTGGCCAGCGAGGTCCACGCCCTGGAGCGCGCGGTGCAGCGCGATGACCAGGACCTGGCCTACTGGCGCAAGGACCTCGAGGAGACGAGCACCCGCGTCCACCAGGCCGAGGGCGAGCTGAACGCGCTGCTGGCCCGCCAGGCGGAGGTGGCCGACACCATGGCCGCCCGCGAGGCGGAGCTGTCGGGCATCGCCGGGTCGTGGAAGGAGGACGAGGTTGCGATGCAGGTGGCGCAGGAGGAGCTGCGCCGGACCACTCAGCTGCAGACGGAAGTGGGGATGCGGCTGGAGCAGGAGCGGGCCGCCCTGGTGGCCGTGGCGGCGCGTCTGGCCAACCACGAGTCCAACCTGGTGAACCTGGCCCGGCAGCGCACGGACCTGGAGGCCCGCCGCGAGAAGATCCGCGCGGAGGCCGAGACCCTGCGCGCCCAGGAGCAGGAGCTGGAGCGCAGCCGCTCCACGGTGCTGCAGCAGGTGGAGGAGAGCCGCCACAACGCGCTGGAGCTGGCCGAGCGCAAGACGCACGAGGAGGAGGCGCTGGCGCGCACCCGGGCCGAGTTCACCGAGAGCGAGCTCCACGTCATCAGCCTCCGTGAGGAGCTGGCCGACAAGCGCAGCCGCATGGCTTCGCTGGAGGAACTGCAGAAGAACTACGAGGGCTTCGATCGCGGCGTGCGCGCGGTGATGATGCGCGCAGGGCAGCAGTTCCGCGAGCAGGGCATCTTCGGCCTGGTGGCGGACGTGCTCACGGCTCCGCCGCGCTTCGAGCGGGCGGTGGAGGCGGCGCTGGGCGAGCGGCTCCAGCACGTCATCGTCGAGAGCCCGGACAAGGGCTTCGAGCTGGTGGAGTACCTGCGGACGGCCTCGGAGGGCCGGGGCAGCTTCCTGCCGGTGCCGCGCCTCGATGCGGCCGTGGTGGAGCCGGACTTCAGCCGGCCCGGCGTGCTGGGCAGCGCCTACGCCGAGGTGAAGTACGAGGAGGCGCTCCAGCCGGTGGTTCGGCTGCTCCTGGGCGACGTGGTCATCGTCCAGGATCTGGAGTCCGCGCGAGCGTACGCGGCGGCGGGCGGCCCGCAGTGCACGCTCGTCACGCTGGAGGGCGAGGTGGTGCGCGCGGACGGCACGCTCACGGGCGGTGAGCGCGAGGGCGCGGCCGTGGGCGCGCTGCAGAAGAAGCGCGAGATCGCCGAGCTGAGCGCCCAGGTGGCCCAGGTGGAGGAGCGCTACAACGAGATCCTCACCCGGCACTACACGCTCCAGAAGCAGATGGGCCAGGCGGAGAACGTGCTCAAGGGGCTGGCGAAGAACCAGCACGCCGAGGAGCTGAACCTGGCCAACCAGGAGAAGGATCTGCACAAGGCCAGCGAGGACCTGGCCCGGGTGCGCGAGCGGCTCACGGCGGTGGAGGCGGACGAGACGCAGCTGGCGCACTCACACGGGGCGCTGGTGCACGAGGAGGAGAACAGCCGGGGCGAGGTGGCTCACGGGCAGGCGGATCGCGAGGGCCGCGAGGAGCGCGTGCGGCAGCTGTCGGCCGAGCTGGAGTCGCTGAAGCAGCGCTCGGACACGGCGTCCGCGGAGCTGATGGGCCTGCGCATCAAGGTGGCCGCGGGCAGCGAGCGCGGCGAGTCGGCGCGCAAGGAGCTGGAGAGCCTCATCTCCCAGCGCAAGGAGATGGAGGAGCGCATCTACCGCCTCCGGGCGACGGTGGGCGAGGGGACGGCTCGCACGGACGAGCTGACGCGGAAGATCGAGGAGACGGAGGGCGGGCGTGGGAAGCGGTCCGAGGAGCACCGCCAGGCGGCGGAGACGCTCGAGGGCCGCCGTACCGGGCACGCTGCGGCCTCTACCGAGGTGCGTGAGCAGGACACGGTGTTCCGCGAGCTGCGTGGCCGGCTGGACGAGCTGATGCAGGGCTTGTCGCAGATCTCGCTGAAGGAGCGCGAGATTGCGCTGGAACTGGAGCACCTGGGCGCGGGCATCCGCGAGCGGCACCAGGTGGAGCTGGAGCTGGAGCTGCACCGCTACCACCTGCTGGCGCCGCTGGCACCCGAGGTCCAGGAGGAGCTGAAGGAGCTGCGGGCCCAGGTGGAGAAGATGGGGGAGATCAACCTCACGGCCATCGAGGAGCACGCGGAGCTGACCAAGCGCTTCGACTTCCTGGCGAATCAGAAGAAGGACCTGATGGCGACGCTGGAGCATCTCAAGGAGGCCATCTCCCGCATCGACTCCACGAGCCGCGAGCGCTTCAAGCAGACGTTCGACGTGGTGAACGAGAAGTTCCAGGCGGTGTTCCCGCGGCTGTTCGGCGGTGGGCGCGCCAGCCTGGTGCTCACCAACGAGGGCCCGGGCGCCGAGCAGGGCGTGGAAATCGTCGCTCAGCCGCCGGGCAAGAAGCTGCAGAGCGTGAACCTGCTGTCGGGTGGCGAGAAGGCGCTCACGGCCGTGGCGCTCATCTTCGGCATCTTCCTCATCAAGCCGACGCCGTTCTGCCTCCTGGACGAGGTCGACGCGCCGCTGGATGAGGGCAACGTGGGCCGCTACAACGAGATGGTGAAGGAGATGAGCCGCCAGTCGCAGTTCATCCTCATCACCCACAACAAGCGGACCATGGAGGTGGCTGACACGCTGTACGGCGTGACGATGGAGGAGCCCGGCATCTCCAAGCTGGTGAGCGTGAAGATCCGCGAGGCCACCGCGGCCAACGACAACGTCACCGCCGCCTGATTTCCCTCGCTGTGCCACGAAAAAGGCGCGGGCCCCTGAATGGGTCCCGCGCCTTCTCCGTTTCGAGGCCTCCGGCAGCTTGTGGCGGGGGCCTCTTTCACTTCCGAGCGGCTACTTGCGCTCCTTGGGGCAGGCGCCCTCGTCGGCCTGGCGGCGCTGCTTGGCCGTCTCCAGGTCCTTCTGGGTGGCCGTCAGCGCCTCCTGGCTCTTGGCCTCCACCGCGGTCCAGCCCTCGTCCTTGGCCTTCAGCTCCTGCACCAGCGTCACCGTGGCCTGCTCCGCCGCCTGCTGCGCCTCGATGGCGCTGATCCAGCCGTCCGCCGACTTCACCAGCGCCGCGCACTTCTCCTTCAGCTCGGGCACCAGCTTCCAGTCCTTCGACTTCTGGTACTTGGCGACGATGGCGTCATACGCCTCGGCTGCGTTGGCGCGCTGGCCGAAGGCAATCGCCGAGTCCGCCGCGCGCTGACCGCGCACCAGCTCCAGCTGGTAGAAGCGCAGCTCGGGCGGCAGGTTGGCCGCCGGCTCCGTGGCCTGCGCGTGGAAGTGCACGAAGCGGTGCGGGAAGCTCAGCTCGTCCGAGCTCACCTTCGCCGGCAGCGTCAGAATCTTCTGCTTCAGGCAGGCCGCCAGCTGGTCGCCCTCGGTGTTGCCGCTCGGCTCGAACGTCACATCCGCCGCCGTCGGGGAGGCCTTCTTCAGGGTGATCTTCGCCGTCAGCACCGGAGGCGCCTGGGTGGCGAAGGCCGCGTAGCAGTCGCACCACTGTGGCTGGGCCAGGCGCACCTCGCCCGAGAAGTCCGAGCCCTCGTTGACGCCGAAGGAGACCGCCGGGCTGTTGTTCAGCTCGTGGATGAAGGAGGCCTCGGCCTCCACCGGCGTGCCGCCCTTGGCCAGCGGCTGCACCGGCACCGCCTTGTTCACCACGTTCTGCACGCACGCCTGGCCCTCGGGCGTCAGGTTCTCCCCGGTGACGGTGTGGGTGGCGGCCTGGTCGTTCACCGTGGTCTTGATGGTGACCTTGGTGGTGGTGGCGGGGCCGCGGTCCTTCGGGTCCACCAGGCACTCCATCACCTGCGAGCGCGTGGACACGAGCGCGCCCACCAGGATGCCCTGGTTCGGCGGTTGGGGCAGCTCCAGCGCGCGCGGGTGGCATACGGCCACGTCGAACACGGGCTGGTTGGTAATGCGCATGCGCTCCTGCACCGTGGCGGCGGCAGCGGCGGCGGCCTCCTGCTTCTGCTGGCCGGCACAGGCGGCGGTGACGAGGACAGCTCCAATGGCGAGACGGCGCAACATGTGTACTCCCCTCAGTGTGGCGGTGTGTGGGCCTACTTCTCCAGACCCTCGGCGTTCTTCAGGTCCTTGAGACGCAGCCCGTTCTTCTTCAACAAGCGGTAGAGGCTCTGCATGGACAGGCCGGTGCGCTGCTCGGCGGCCTTCATGTCGAAGCCCACTTCCTTCATCACCTCGGCGAAGTAGAAGCGCTCGAAGTCCGCGAGCACCCGATCCTTCGCCTCGTGGTAGTTCATCCCCACCACCAGGGCGCCCACGCTGGTGTGGGGCGCCGCGCTGGCGTCGGGCTTCTGCTGGGGCTGGGCCATGAAGTCCAGCCAGCTCGTGTTGCCCGTCTCCTGCATGAGCGCGCCGCGCTCCAGCACGTTGCGCAGCTCGCGCACGTTGCCCGGCCAGTCGTAGCCCTCGAAGAGCGCCAGCGTCTGCGAGGTGAGCTCGAAGTTGGCCTTGAGTGCCTGCAGCAGCGAGTGCGCCAGCACGGGGATGTCATCGCGCCGGGTGCGCAGGGGCGGCAGCCGCACGCGCGCCACCGCCAGCCGGAAGTACAGGTCCGCGCGGAAGCGGCCCTGGCGCACATCCTCCTCCAGGTTGCGGTGCGTGGAGGCAATCACGCGCACGTTCACCGGCACCGCGCCGCCGTTCAGCGTGGGCACCTCGCGCGTCTCCAGCACGCGCAGCAGCTTGGGCTGGAGCGCCAGCGGCAGCTCGCCCACCTCGTCCAGGAAGAGGGTGCCGCCCTGGGCCGCCTCGAAGACGCCCCGCACGCCCTTCTCCTCGTCATCCGCCGCGCGCATGGAGCCGAACAGCTCCCGCTCCGCCTTCTCCTCGGTGATGAGGTTGCAGTCCACCACCTTGAAGGGCCCGTGCCGCCGCGCCGAGTGCTGGTGCACCGCGCGCGCCGCCAGCTCCTTCCCGGTGCCCGTCTCGCCCTCGATGAGGAGGTTCATGTCCTCGCGGGCGATGCGGCGCAGATCCGAGAACAGGATCCGCATGCGCTCCGAGGCGCCCACCAGCGAGCCGAACGCATCCGCACCCGAGGGGACTTCCACCTCGGTGGTGCGCGTGTCCGGCTTGATGGACAGCTTCGTCTTCCCCAACTGCACCTTGTCGCCGGACTGCAGGACGACCTGGATCACCTGCCGCCCGTCCAGATACGTGCCGTTGCGGCTGCCCAGGTCGCGCAGCAGCAGCCCCTTGGCGGTGCGCTCGATCTCGAGGTGACGGCGGCTGACGGTGGGATCCGTGAGCACCAGATCGCTCGCGGAATCCGAGCCCACCCGGACCAGCGAGTCCTGGGTGGTGATCTTCTTGCCCTTGTCGGGGCCCGCGGAGACCTCGACCGTCCACTCGCGCACCTGGATGCGCACGGGGCGGCCTTCGGTTTCCGTCATGACGGATTGGGTGACTTCGGGCTTGTCGCTCATGGTGCTCGCCTTCGACTCGGGCCGCCCACAGCAGCCCGTCTTGCTCTGGAGGGGCCCTGTTTATGGGCGTTTGGACGTGGGGGGCAAGACAAACAAACTCAGGGCAGGAGAATCTGGAAGGTTCCCCCCGCTGCTCGACGGATCTGAATCTGGGCAGGGGTGGGCGCCAGCCGTGTCCGAGCCAACACCTGGGGGAGGGCGGGCTGGCCATCAACCTGCAGCAAGAGGTCCCCTACGGACAGCTTTCCGCCCTCGGGTGAGGACAGGACGTACAGTCCGGCGGGGAGCCGGGCCAGGCGATCCAGCACGGGTGTTTCCACTCCAGGATTGGCGAAACGCAAGCGCTGCTGGCGGAGTAACTCGGCATCCAGCGGATCCATCGATGCCAGCGCCCCCACGTGGGCCGGGCGCCCCTCGTCTGCATATTCGAAGGCCTGCCAGGGGATGCTCGCCACCGTGGCGGGGGCAGGGGAGGGCGCTCGGGGAGCGTGCAGGTGCTCCTTCAGGGCCTGCAGCGCCTGCCGGGTGAGCTTCTCCATGAGGACGGTGAGCTCGGGCGCCGGATCCGCGCCGTCATCCGTGCGCTCGGCGAAGGGATCTGCTTGGACTTCGCCGGAGATCTCCAGCACCCGGCGCTGAGTCGAGGGGTGCAGCACCTCCACGTGGCCCAGGTACGTCGTCTCCTCCACGGTGCTCTGGCCCATGGGGCGGCCCTTGTCGTCGAGCAGCTCGCGCTGCCCCGATTGGACGCGGCGCTCCGCCCAGGAACGAAGCACCAAGGCCTGCTCGGGGCGGACGCTGTAGGGCACCAGCAGGGGCACGGCGGTGCTGGCCGCCCAGGCGTTGTTGTCGTCCGGACGGTAGACCTTGAACTCGGAGGGGCCGAAGAAGAGGGCCCTCTCACCAGCCTCGGCAAGGGCCACGTCGATGAGCCGCTGGGACAGCTCGAAGGAGCGATACGCGCGCTCCGGCCACCGGAACTGGAAGGGGTAGACCATCACCGCGGAGGCGGACAGCTCCGCGGGCACATCACGCTGAATCTTGTACCCCGAGCTGCACGCAGCACCCGTGAGGGCCAGCAGCAGGAGGGCACCCACGAGAAGCGGTCCGGCACGGTTCACGGCCGGTGAGTCAAGACCATCGGCCTCGCGGAATCCAGCAGGACTCCGCGGGCCGAGCCCTCGGGCTAGTACTTCGCGGGCGAGTCACTGGCGGGGAAGGACTCCTTGGACTGCTCGTCCACGATGTCGTCCTTCGCGTTGCCGCCGGACCTCACGTTGGCGTTGGTGACGTCCCTCATCTCGCGCGTCTCGCGCTTGGCACCGGCGGCCTTCTTGCCGGCTCCGACGCCGGCGCGGGCATGGGTCATCCGGCCGCTGAGCAGGTTCTTGGCGCGCTCGGAGAAGTTGCGCTGCTCGTCCTGCCAATCCTTGAAGAACTGCACGAGTTCCTGATCGCCTGCCTCCTGGGCGTCTTGGATGTACTGCTCCGCCGTCGAGGCACCCTTGAGCAGGTGGTACAGCGCGCTGATCAGGTTGTAGTGCTCGTCACGGGTCCCCGTCTGTCGCTCTTCACCGGCCATGTGCTTCCTCCTGGGTAGGTTTTTGTCCTTCCCAGGAAGCTATTCACGCCCGGAGACGTGCCGAGGGGGTTGACTGCCTGTCTGCTTGCTCAGCCTTGGAGCATCGGGTCCAGGCGGCCGTTGCGGTCCAACTCTGCCAAGTCGGAGTAGCCGCCCACGTGGGTGTCGCCGATGAAGATCTGCGGCACCGTGCGCTGGCCGCCGCTCATCTCCACGAGCTGGGTGCGCATGTCGTCGTTGCCGGTGACGTCCACTTCCTCGTAATTCACGCCCTTGCGCTTGAGCAGGTCCTTCGCCCGGACGCAGTAGCCACAGTAGTTGGTGGTGTAGATCTTCACCGGCTTCACGGCAGTCCTCCTGTTCGTCTTCCAGCAAAGCTAAGAGGCAGGGCAGCGGCGCGCCACCTTCCCCGAAAAAGCAGACGGCCCCCGGCTCCACGAAGGAACCGGAGGCCGTGCCCACCAGGCGCGCGAGGCGCCAGGCGAGGGGGCGACTACATGCCCATGCCGCCCATGCCGCCCATGCCGCCCATACCGCCGCCGGCCGGGGCCTTGTCCTCATCCGCCTTCGGGCGCTCGGCCACCATGGCCTCGGTGGTGAGCATGAGCGAGGACACGGAGGCCGCGTTCTGCAGCGCCGTGCGGCTCACCTTGGCCGGGTCGATCACGCCCGCGGCCAGCAGGTCCTCGTAGACGCCGGTCGCGGCGTTGAAGCCGAACGAGCCAGTGCCCTCCTTGACCTTGTTCACCACCACGCTGCCCTCCAGGCCGCCGTTGCCGACGATCTGGCGCAGGGGCTCCTCAATGGCGCGGCGGATGATGTCCACGCCGAACTTCTCGCCCTCTTCCACCTTGAGGGTGTCCAGCGCCTTGGAGCAGCGGATCAGCGCCACGCCGCCGCCGGGCACCACGCCCTCCTCGACGGCCGCGCGGGTGGCGTTCAGCGCGTCCTCCACGCGAGCCTTCTTCTCCTTCATCTCGGTCTCGGTGGCCGCGCCCACGTTGATCACCGCCACGCCGCCCACGAGCTTCGCCAGGCGCTCCTGGAGCTTCTCGCGGTCGTAGTCGCTGGTGGTCTCCTCGATCTGGGCGCGGATCTGCTTCACGCGCGCCTCGATGTCCTTCTGCGCACCGGCGCCGTCGACGATCGTGGTGTTGTCCTTGTCGATCGTGATGCGCTTGGCGCGGCCGAGGTCGGCCAGCGTCAGGGTGTCCAGCTTGATGCCGAGGTCCTCGGCGATCATCCGGCCGCCCGTCAGGGTGGCGATGTCCTCGAGCATGGCCTTGCGGCGGTCACCGAAGCCCGGCGCCTTCACGGCCGCCACGCTCAGCACGCCGCGGATCTTGTTCACCACCAGGGTGGCCAGGGCCTCGCCCTCCACTTCCTCGGCGATGATCAGCAGCGGCTTCCCGCCACGAGCCACCTGCTCCAGGATGGGCAGCAGGTCCTTCATCGACGAGACCTTCTTCTCGTTGATGAGGATGTAGGGGTCGTTCAGGACGACCTCCATCCGGTCCGGATCCGTCACGAAGTACGGGGAGAGGTAGCCGCGGTCGAACTGCATGCCCTCGACCACGTCCAGGGTGGTGTCCAGGCCCTTGGCCTCCTCCACCGTGATGACGCCCTCCTTGCCGACCTTCTCCATCGCGTCCGCGATGATCTGGCCGATGTTGGTGTCACCGTTGGCGGAGATGGTGCCGACCTGGGCGATCTCCTTCTTGTCCTTGGTCGGCTTGGCCAGCTTCTTCAGCTCGGCCACGATGGTCGCCACGGCCTTGTCGATGCCGCGCTTGATGTCCATCGGGTTGTGACCGGCGGCCACCAGCTTCGCGCCCTCGCGGAAGATGGCCTGCGCCAGCACGGTGGCAGTGGTGGTGCCGTCGCCGGCCACGTCAGAGGTCTTCGAGGCGACCTCCTTCACCATCTGCGCGCCCATGTTCTCGAACTTGTTCTCGAGCTCGATCTCCTTGGCGACGGTCACGCCGTCCTTGGTGATCGTGGGCGAGCCGAAGCTCTTCTCGATGACGACATTGCGGCCCTTGGGGCCCAGGGTGACCTTGACCGCGTCGGCCAGGATGTTCACGCCGCGGAGAATCGCTTCACGCGCGCGTACGTCGAAAATGATGTCCTTCGCCATTGTTGTGTTCCTCTGGAGGAAAGGGGTGGGGTGAGGTGCAGGGGATTACTTCTCGATCACACCCAGCACGTCCTCCTCACGGAGGATGAGGTGATCCTCACCGTCGATCTTGATCTCGGTGCCCGCGTACTTGCTGAAGAGGATGGTGTCGCCGGCCTTGATGTCCATCGGGCGGATCTTGCCGTCCTCGAGCACCTTGCCGTTGCCGACAGCAACTACCTTACCCTCGAGCGGCTTCTCCTTGGCCGTATCGGGGATGAACAGACCTCCCTTGGTCTTGTTCTCCTCAGCCACGCGCTTGATGATGAGGCGGTCCTGCAGGGGGCGAATCTTCATGGTCAGTCTCCTTGCTAGCGAGTAGGCGCCCGGGAGGGCCGTGCGCCTGGGGTGATAGGGGCCTGAGGGCCCGGGGGCTTTAGCACTCGCTACTGCCGAGTGCTAAGGCTCAAGCGCGCCGGATAATAACCAGGGAAGTCACCTCGTCAAGCGACCCCGACGCGAGTCCTTGTGCTTCGTTAACCAGCCGTCCTGACTGCCTTTTTTCAGCAGGCCACCGCTCGGAGCCGCCTCGGCCGCGCGCCGGTCACACCTGCGGGAATTGGCACTCTCCCAGGGAGAGTGCCAGCGTAAGTGTCTGAAAAGACTGGGGTCTCTTTTGCGGGCAAAAACGTCCGCTGCTACCCTTTTGGGGTAGCTCCCGTCACTGGGAGACGGAGGTGATGTCGATGAGTGAACTGGTGACTGGTTCTTCTTTGAAGGAGTTCTTCAAGTCGATACTGGGCGAAGTCATTCGCCGTCAGCGCGTAGTCATCGCGGAGATGACGGAGTTCTACCTCGTCAACCTGCTCTCCGAGTTTGCGGCCAGTGACAAGCTGTTCAGCCAGGAGCAGGAGGGGCGCAAGGACCACGAGCCGCTGGCGGTGATGTACCACCGGGCGCTGCAGCAAGATCGCGAAGAGCGCATCCGGACGCTGAGGCGTCTGGGGGACGTCTCGCTCTACAAGGCCGGGTTCTTCGCGGGCGCCCTGCAGAGCAGCGTGGTGGGGCCGGACTACTACATCCAGATGGGCGGGACGGCATACGGGCAGGTGGCCGATCTGTCTCCCGGCGCGGGGTTCGCGGACGTGTACCGCGAGCTGTGCTCCAAGTTCCGGGCCCTGGTGGACGTGCTGGAGGAGATCTCCGCGCGCGGCATGGTGCAGGGCGGGCCCACGGGCACTCTGAAGGTGTACGAGACGTGGGTGCGCACCGGCAGCAACAAGCTGGAGCGGGTGCTGGTGGACGCGGGGATGCTGACGCCCAAAGGGAATCTGCCCAACTAGCCGGGAGCACGCATGATCGGTCGGATCCAGGAGCACCTGGAGGCCATCTACGGCATCACCTGCGAGGCGCGGGCAGAGACCTTCGTGGTGGACCGGGAGGCCGCCGTGCAGCTGGGATCCACCGGGCGCGCGGAGGAGGAGCTGCTGGTCGCCGGAGGGGCTGGGGAGGAGGAACTGGAGCTGGCCCTCTACCTGGCGCCCTCGCTGCTGGATCGGCTCAAGCCCTACGAGGCGGGCCCCGTGGGCCACATCCTCGATGGCGATCTCGATGGGTACTGCCAGCTGGCCGAGGGTGTCTCTCACTTCCTCTATGTGGCGCATACGGCAGCCCACGGGCGGGCTCTGTCGCTGCTGGAACTGGAGGCCCAGGCCGAGGTGGACAAGTTCGCCGTCTGCCTGCTGCACCGCTGGGGCGAGGGTGTGAAGGCCTGGTCCGAGGAGCTGCGGCGGCGCCTGTTCGAGCGCGTCTCCTACCGGCCCCGGCTGTCCACCCAGGAGCGCTGGCGGTACGAGGAGGCCAACCGGCTGTCCCGCTCGTTCTGCACCCGGCTGATGGGGCATGTGGCCGGACGGCGGCTGGATAGGCTGCTGTCCGACCTTCGGTACGCCTACCGGCTCGGTGCGGAGGCGAAGCTGCGGCACTTCTCCAGCGGGATGTAGGCCACGGGCGGTTCACTTCGGGGTAGGGTGCTCCCCGTATGCCGCGCGAGGCGTCCGCCGGAGGAATAGTCATCCGCGAGAATGCGGGGAGCTGGGAGGTGGCGGTGATCCGCCCCCACGGCCGCTCCCTGTGGGCGCTGCCCAAGGGACACGTGGATCCCGGCGAGACGCCCGAGCAGACCGCCACCCGCGAGGTGCGCGAGGAGACGGGCCTCACGGCCAGTCTCCTCTCGTCACTGGGGGAGATCCGCTACGTCTACCAGTTCCGCGGACAGCGCATCTTCAAGCGCGTCCACTTCTTCCTCTTCCGCTACCTGTCCGGGGAGCTGGGAGTGCTGCCGCCGGGGCCGCGTGTGGAGGTGGACGAGGCGCGGTGGGTACCGCTGGTACAGCTCGTCCCGATGCTGGGCTACAAGGGGGAGAAGTCCATCGCCGCGCGCGCGGTGAAGCTGCTGCGCGCGGGAGACTCGATTCCCCCCAAGTGAGTCAAGGGCTCCCAGAGGGAGCCGGGCTCAGACAGAGGGGGGCAGCGTCGGCGCGGCCGGAGGAGCGGCCGGAGCGGCAGCGGCCTTGGCCTCGTCCGCGGAGTACTTGCCGGACAGCGCCTCGCGCACGTCGCGGTCGAACTTCACGCGGCCAGTGGCCACCTCCCGGAGGGAGAGCACGGGGGGCTTGTTCTTGGAGATCTCGATGATGGGGCGGGCGCCGGCCATGAGCTGGCGGGCGCGCTTGGCGCCGAGCAGCACCAGGGCGAAGCGGTTGTCGACGAGGGGGAGGCAGTCTTCGACGGTGATACGGGCCATGGCGATCCTTCAGGCTTCTCTTGAGGAAGGACCGGAACCTAAAGAGCAGGCAAGGCCGAGTCAAGGAAGGACAACGGGGTGGGGCAGGCGAGCAAGCGGCAGCCCGGCCTGCCCCAGAGGGGCCAGGAGGCCCCCTTCCGCTACTCCTTCTTGATCAGCTGGCCGCGGATCTCGCCGTTCGCGTTCGCGGCGGTGTGGATGTTGATGTAGTACTTGCCGGCCTCGAAGTCGGCCACCTGGGCTTCGGTCAGCTCAATGGCCCCGCAAGAACCGGCGTTCTTGTCCGTGGTGATGGAGCCGCTGGCGGCGGCCGGCACGGTCAGGTTGCAGAAGACGCCCGCGGTGCTGCTCGCATCGGCCGGGCCGTGGATGTGGGCCGCCGTGGCGTTGCCGCTGAGGTCCTTGAAGCTGCCAGTCACCTCGATCTTCTTGCCGTCCACCGTGACGTCCGTGCTGCCGCTGCCGGTGGTGGTCACCGCGCTGGGCTTCTCCGCCGCGCCCGACAGCACTGCGGTCAGCTCGGTGCCGCCACCGCACGCCACGAGAGAGAGGGCCGCCACACACGCGATGAAAAGACGATTCGCCTTCATTGTGTAACCTCCAGAGGTTGTCCCAGCGCCAACTAGGGGTGCCATAGGCAAGGGCATGGAGCGCGGGGGCTGCCTGCCTAACAAGCGCCTCTGACAACAGCCAACCTTTTCTCAGACAACAGTGCCGCTCCGCGTCAATTTCCACTCAATTGTCAAAGGCTGAAAGGTTCGGACAATCGCTGGCTTTGCCAATCCCGAAGAACTCCCAGCTCCTCTTGGCGAAGGTGATGTGGTTCTGGGCGTCCCAGCATTCTTTGTAGCTGGCGCCCATGAGGTCCCCGCGAAGGATGACGAAGGTGGCCACACCGCCACTGTTTGACGTCCAACGACTGGTGATCTCCACGTCCTCGAGCAGATTGCCCGGCACGGCGTCCGTTTCCTTCAGCAGGAAGCGCATCTCCCCCAGGCCACCGGTCAGCTCGCGGTAGGTGTAGCGAACCTGCTGGGAGCTCAGGGGCGGCACAGGCTGCGAGGTGAAGCTCATCTCCACGAGCGTGGGGAGCGCTTTGTTCTGGTAGTCGATGTCCAGCCGCTTGAGGGTCCGCAGCTCGCCCACGTTGAGGCCATGGGCCAGCGCGACATCGATGAGCAGGTGCAACTTGCCCTCGCCCACGCGGATGCCCGCGTCCGCCTTGAAAGAGCCCTCCAGGAAGGTCCACCAGGCGTCCTCAGCGGAGGCCGATGAGGGCTTGTAGTCGAGGTGGTACTCGAAGAAATCTCCCGCGCGATCCATCACGAAGCGCACGTCGTTGCCTGGATGGGCGTCGTCCCTCCACGGGCCCCAGGTACGCCGGTCTGGCTCGCGCGTGGTGGGTGGCACGGTGCGGATGTTCTCCAGCAGGCTCAGCAGCCCATCCACCGAGGCGTTGAAGTCCGTGGAGGCCTTCCGTGTGTCCACGTAGAGCTGGGAGACGTCTCCCAGCGCGAGCTGATCCCGGCGCTGCGCCAGGCCTCCGCCGATCGTGCTCGCGCTGCTCTCGGGCAGCTTGCTGGCGAGCGCTTCGCGCGAGGGCAGGGCGTTGAGATACTCGAGGTCCTCGTTGGAGAAGTTGCCGCCGCACGCGGCCAGGAGACAGAGGAGTGCGGGCCAGAGGTTTCGCATCGCGCGCTCCTTAGAGCTCATAGGTCACCAGGGCCGACAGCTCCCAGTAGCCCAGGGAGCTGTTGCTGTTCTCGGTGCCTTCTTCGTGGACGTTATAGGTGAGGTAGTGCAGCCGGCCGCGCCCGGTGAGGTGCAGACTGCGCAGCAGCCGATAGCGCAGGCCCGCCACCAGTCCGGGAGAGAACGTCGCGTAGAACTGATCCGGGAACACCCCGCCGTCGAACTTGCGGCCCATATAAAGGTACGCGAGCCGCGCGCCCGCGAAGGGAGCCAGGTCTCCCACGTGCCACTCGGCGGTCAGGGAGGTGCCCAGGTTGAGCACCGAGTAGCGGTAGCTCGCGCCCGACAGGTTCTCCAGGCTCAGCTTCGCGGCGCGGCCTCCCAGCGCCACGTCGAAGCCCCACACCCAGTCCTCGCGGAAGTAGTTGTGGAGGTTCACCTCGCCGCCCACCAGGGGCACGGAGAGGAACAGGGACTCGCGGATGTCCCGATCGAAGAAGGAGTGGTAGCCGCCCGTCAGCCCCACGGTCCAGAAGGAGCCCCGTCCGCGGCCTCCCTTCACCGGATCGTCCGAGAAGGGCGCATCGCGAAACCGGAACTCCTCCAGCACGGTCTCCTGTCCGCGACGGACCTCCACCTCGCCGATGCGCAGCCGATCCTCCAGGCGGCGCTTCACCCGGTACGTGCCCGGCGCGAGCGCCACCCGCCGCTCTGTCTCTGGCGCCTTCTCCAGCTCCGCCACCACCAGTCCGCTCGGATTCACGAAGTAATAGGCCCCTCCTGGCGCCGAGCGAGGCACCACCAGCCCCTCGGAGGTGCGCAGGTTCGTGAGCACCAGGTCCCCGTTGCCCGCGAGGTCGTAGCTGAACGTGGGGTGCTGCGGCCCCGCGCTGCTGCCCGCCGTGTCCGCCACCGTCCGATCGTACGCGTGCGAGTACGCCTCGAAGAGCGTCACCTGCCCGTCGCCAGAGCGATCCGCATCTCCCAGGAGCCCGCTCGTCAGGTGGTGGGAGAAGTAGCTGCCGCCGATCACATCTGACTCCTGCGAGTCCTCGTCCGCTGAGCTGGAGGTGAGGATCACCAGGCCCCGTGCGTCCCGCGTAGCCCCGGAGTCGATCTCGAAGGCGGGCGCGCGCCGGGCACCCTTGGTCCGCGTCAGTGCGCCCGAGCGGCACGAGTCCAGGATGGCGATGCGGATGTCCGCCGGAGCGTCCGCCAGCCGCTTCTTGAACGTGTCGAAGGGCAGCCGTGTGTCTCCCAGCCGCAGCGCGCCGTCCTTCGCGTGGCCCGAGTAGTAGACGAGCAGCGCGGTGCGCTCGCCCCGGGTCCGGGCTGCCTGGATGCGGGCCTCCAGGTTCGCCAGCGCGGAGAGCACGTCCTGGGCGTCGTCGTTCAACAGCAGCCGCGAGTCCGAGGGGGAGACTCCGCCCAGCCGCGACAGGAGCCCGTGCATCTTGCGCGCGTCCTCTCGGGCGTAGCTCAGGGGCCGGGTGTCCGAGCCGCCCTCGTCATTGCCGATGATGAGGGCAAAGCGGCGCAGCGGCTCCGCCTGCGCGGCGGTGGCCAGCAGCAACCCCAGGGTAAGGGCGCCCAGCTGTCGCCTCGAGCACCTCATGGCTTGAGCAGCATCCAGTGCGTCTGGTCGCCGTCCACGCTCAGTGGAGGCAGCTTCGCCACGTCCCTCCCCACCGCCTCGAAGGCCTCGCGCGCCGCCGCGGTGGCATCTTCCACCTTCACCGGAGCGTCGCTTAGCAGCACCACCACGCGCTCGGCGCCCGAGCCGGTGAACTCGATGCTGTCCGGCAGCCAGTGCGTGCCCGCTCCCGGCTTCACTGGCAGGCTCTCGCCCGTCTCGGGGTAGAGCGGCGTCACCTCACCGGCCGAGTCAATCGACAGCGCCAGCACGTACCGGCGCGTGTCTGGCGTGTAGCCAATCCGCACGCGCTCGCCCGGGGCCAGCGGCTCGGGAGTGTTCGTCCGAGCCATCCGCTGCGTGCCCTCGCCGCCACCGATGCGCAGCTCCGCCACCGCGCCGCCCTTCGTCCGCACCCCGGACCCCGTGCTCGTCGCCAGCAGGGGCCGCACCGCCACCACCAGCAGCACCGTGGCTGCCAGGGCCACCACCGGCCCCATCCACCGCTGAGCCGAGCCCCGGCGGGCCAACTCCTCCTTCCGGGACTTCTCCTCCGCCCGCTTCACTCCCTCCTCGAAGCGCTCGAAGGGGGTGGCGGCTTCGAACTGGCGCTGGGCCTCCTCGGCCGCGCGGAGCACGGCGCCGCACTGCTCGCACTCGGCGGCGTGGGTTCGGGCCCGGGTTGCCTCTGGGGTTGGCAGCTCGCCAGCGTGCAGGCGGCGCAGCGTCCACTCGGAGGGGTGCTCTGAAAGGTGCGCGCTCATCGGACCCTCAACTCTTCTCCGCCCAGCTCGGCGAAACTCTCCAGCCGCTTGCGCACCGTGGGCACTGAGCGCCCCAACGCCGCGGCCACTTCCTCCAGCGTCATCCCGTCCACGTGGTAGTGGATGACCGCTGCCTGCGTCTCCACATCCACCCGCGACAGCAACCTCCGCACCAGGTCCCGCGTCTCCATGCTCTGGGGGCCCCCGTGCCCCTCTGGCTTCGCCGCCTCTTCCCGCTGGAACCAGCTGCGCCAGCCCGCACGCTCCGATCGGATCTGGTTCAGGCAGTGGTTCGTGGCGATCTTCATCAACCATGTCAGCGGCGAGGCCTCGGAGCGGAACCCGTCCGAGTGAGTGAGGGCGCGGGCGAACACGTCGTGCATCGCGTCCTCGGCCTTCGATGCGTCCTTCAACAGGTAGCGGCAGCGCCCGAGGACGCTGCCGCCATACTTCGTGTACAGCTCTTGGAGAAACGCCCGCCGGTCCTCGGTAGGACCACCCTGGATGACTCTCAGGACCGGCTGGCTCGTTCCCATGGCGCGCGCAGTCTAATGCGCGGATTACAGAGAAGAGTAGAGCGCCACCGAGAAGCTGCCGCAGGCGGACACGTCCCCGTACACGGGCGCGGTCACCCAGCTCGCAATCAGGAACTGGCTGGCGAAGTTGGCGTCCCAGCACTCGCTGGCCGTGGCCGAGGCGATCAGGTAGTCGCCGCCGGAGATCTTCACGTCCGCCCGGCCGGCGCCCGTCTGAGCCCAGCGGCTCTTGATGGTCAGGTGCTCGATCTTCGAGCGGGCCGGCTCCGTGTCGAAGTTCTTGTCCAGGCCGAACTCGAACTCGCCACCAGCGCCCGGCGTCTCCTTGTAGCGGTAGTCGGCGTTCACGCGGGTGCCGGGCCGCTCGTCATCCTCGACGTTGCGGAAGTCGGCCTCCACCGTGGCCTGTGCCTTGGCGTCCGGCCTCGAGTAGCGGATGGCGGCGGTACCCAGCTCATCGCCGTGCTCGGGGAGCGTCTGCGCCGCGTCCCAGTCCAGCTGGATGTTGCCGGAGCCGTAGTTGCGCAGGCGGTTGCCCAGCTCGTCCGTGGCAATGGTGTGCGAGCCGGAGATGATCGTCTTGAACTCCGTGTCCGCCGCCGTCTTCGCCTTGCCCTCGACCTTGTAGCTGTAGGCGTTCTCGGCCGTCTTGGTGACGGTGACCTTGAAGGTGTTGGGGCTCAGCGCGTCCGTGTACGGGCCCCACACCGCGACGTCGCCCTCGATGCTGGTGGGCGTGTGCTTCGTCACCTCCTCGATGAGGTTGAGTACGAACGCGGTGCCGAGGTTCACGCTCACTGTGGCGCCGCGGGTCAGCTTGTAGAAGTCGCTCGTCTGGCCCTTGTCGAACGCGAACACCGCGCCGCCCTCGGCCTCGAGCTTCTGGCCCGCGCTGGTGCCCGGCTCCTTCACGGTCACCATCTCCTTGGAGGGCAGGCCGTCGCGGAACTCGTCCTCCTGGGTGTTGCCACAACCGACAATCGCGAGCGAGGCGCACAGCATCAGGGTCTTGCGGAACATGGGGTCTTCCTTTCGAGTGAGGCCCTCGGCGGGGCCGTGCAGCGTGTTTGCGTCCCCATGGACACAGCCCCCTCGAAAAACAGAAAGCGGCCTTTTCTGGCCGATTTTCTGGGAGGAAATCCCCAGCAAAACCGATGAGTTGGAGGCTGCTCGGCTGCTCACCGGGCTTCCGCGCCGTCTGGTACGACGGGGAAATTTCCCCGTCCCTAGCTTATGCCCTATGGAAAAGAGACACCCGAACCACCCCGGAGAGCTGGGTGTGGATGCCATGCTGGCGGAGCGCGACAGGGCCCCGGACGAGATCAACGCCAGGGCCAGGGCTGTCGGGCTGCTCCTGGATGCGGGCGTGCCGTTCGTCGTTGGCGGAGCCTACGCCTACGCCACGTACACGGGCATCTACCGCGACACGAAGGACCTGGACCTCTTCCCTCGCAAACGCGATGCGGGCCGGGCGCTCGAGGTGCTGGAACTGGACGGCTGGCGCACCGAACGCACGGACGAGGTGTGGCTCTACAAGGCCTTCAAGGGCGAGTACTTCGTCGACTTCATCTTCAGCTCCGGCAACGGGGTGGCGGTGGTGGACGACGAGTGGTTCGAGCACGCCCCTACCTCCACGGTGTTCGGCCACCGCTGCCTGGTGGCGCCCGCCGAGGAGATGATCTGGTCCAAGGCCTTCGTCAACGAGCGCGAGCGCTATGACGGATCGGACGTGAACCACCTCATCCTCAAGGCCGGGCGGAAGATGGACTGGGAGCGGCTCATGCGCCGCTTCGACCGGTACTGGGAGGTGCTGTTCAGCCACCTGATGATGTTCCGGTACGCCTACCCGTCCGAGCGCGACACCATCCCGGACTGGGTGATGGCGGAGCTGATGGCGCGCACGCTGGACACGGTGCGCGATGGCAACTGGGAGGAGCGCATCTGCCGGGGCAACCTGATCTCGCGGGTGAACTACCACGTGGACATCCACCACTGGGGATTCCGCGACGGGCGGCAGTGGGACGAACACGAGCGAAAGGACGGAGGAGAGCGTGGCACGCGATCCCAACTCGAAGATTCGGTTGGCAGCAGTCGGTGATCTTCACTGCCGGGAAGACCACCACGGCCGCTTCCGGCTCCTCGTGAAGCAGGTGAACGCCTCGGCGGACATGCTCGTGCTGTGCGGCGATCTGACGGATCGCGGCATGGTGGAGGAGGGCAAGGTCCTGGCCGAGGAGCTCTCTGCGCTGCGAGTCCCGTGCGCCGCCGTGCTGGGCAACCACGACTACGAGCACGGCCAGGTGAAGGAGATCTGCGCCGAGCTGGCCAAGGTGGGGATCCACATCCTGGATGGGGACCACTTCATCTTCGAGAAGGTGCTCGGAGTGGCGGGGGTGAAGGGGTTCGGCGGCGGCTTCGGCAACGCCACGCTGCAGGCGTTCGGCGAGGGGCAGACCAAGTCCTTCGTGCAGGAGGCGGTGTCCGAGTCGCTCAAGCTGGAAGCGGCGCTGAGCCACCTCGACACGCCGAAGAAGGTGGTCATCATGCACTACTCGCCCATTCCGGAGACGCTGGAGGGGGAGAACATCGAGATCCGGCCTTTCCTCGGGACGAGCCGGCTCGCCATGCCGATTGACCACTACCGGGCGGAGGCGGTGTTCCATGGCCACGCGCATCACGGGACGCGCGAGGGGAAGACGCGCGCGGGCATCCCCGTCTACAACGTGGCCATGCCGCTGATGGCCAAGCACACGCCGGATCAACGGTTCGCGCTGCTGGAGATCTGAGGCGCGGGAGCGGTAGGGTGCTCGTGTGCTGAGGCTCTACAAGAAGGACGGGGACACGCTTCGCTACTGGGAAGCGTGGGTGGACGACAACGGGCTGTCCGTGCACCACGGGATCGTCGGGGAGATGGGGCAGCACCAGACGATCTCAGCCCCCGCCGGAGAGGACCCGGACATGGTGCTCGCGGAGGCCGCCGGGCCGCTCGTGGACGAGGGCTACGACGAGCCCGATCCGGAGGCCATGGCGCCGCTCGTCATTCAGTACCCCGTGCAGGGGAAGGGCACGGGGCACGACTTCGAGAAGCGCAACGCCGTGGAGGAACTGCTCACCGACATCCTCGGCTGGACGGGCAACGGCGAAGTCGAGGGGGGTGAGACCCAGCCTGGGCGGATGAACGTCTTCTGCCGAGTCATGGTGCCGGAGGTCGCCGTCCGCACCCTCGTCGAGGCCCTGGAGGAAGAGGGCTACCTGGAGGGCGCCATCATCGCCCACGTGCCGGAAGGGGCGGAGCCTCGGGTCGTCTGGCCCGAGGGCTCAATGGGTCCCTTCCGCGTCTGACTCAGGGCGAGTCCTCAGGAACTCCACCGTCCGTGTCGGGGGTGCCACCGTCCGTTCCAGCGGTGGCGGAGGCCTGCAAGAAGTCCTCGGCGCGCTCGGGGAGGTGGGCCAGCCACGCTGCCTCCACCTCGGCCACTTCGGGGTTGGATCCCCGGGCGTAGACAGATCCTTCCTTGTTCGGCACCGCGCCGCCAAGCCACAGCCGTGCCAGCTCCTTGCCGCTCGTGTCCTGCAGCGAGAAGCTGCGAGCGTTGTCGGTGATGCCGTACTGCTCCCACTTCGGGTTGGCTTCGCCGAAGCTGGAGGCCTTGACGCTGCTCAGGAGGCTGAGCAGCGAGGCCACCTTGAGCCCCTCGACCTTGCCCGTGATGGGCTCCTCCAGCTCCCAGCCCTGCAGCGCGTTCGCGGCCGGGTTCTTGTTGGACAGAACCGCCGGCGGTGCCCCAGCGCCCGGGTAGAAGACGATGCGCTTCACGTCCTCGCGCTTGAAGCTCAGCACGGTCTTGGTCCGCAGTTCTGGGAGGCTCAGGTTCAGCACGGTGAGCGCGCCTTCGGGGACCTCAGCGAGCGTCGCCTCCGAGCCCTGCTCGCGCAGCGCATACACCTTCGCTCCGGAGCCTTCGGGGACCAGGGAGAACCGCAGCCGCACGGGATCGCCCGGGTCGAGCGTGAAGCGTGCCTCCACCACGGGCTTGTCCAGGCCCAGCTTCGAGCGCTCCGCGGCGGAGTCCATGGGGAAGGAGAGCGCACGCTGCTCCTTGAGGGCCAGAAGGGCCTTCTTCACGCGCTCTCCGTCCGCGCGCACCGTCAGGGGCTTCGTCAACCGCCAGGACTTATCCGCCTCCCGCTCCAGCGAGTAGCTGGTCGCTGGGGTCTTCACCTCGATCGCCTTCAGCGAGGCCTCTTCGAACCCCAGGAACTCCTTGTCACGCAGCGCGTACAGATCCTTCTCCAGTGCGTAGCGCACGGAGCCATCCGCGGAGTACACGCGTGGGTCGCCATCGCGGCGCACGTACAGGGAGCCATCGAAGGTGTTCTCGATGCCGCCGAGCAGCGTCACCGTGCGCTGGCGCGCGGGATCGTCCTGACCACCGCCTGAGGCGTCCGGGACATAGGCCTTCGCCGCCACCGAGAACACGGGAGGCAGGAGGCCGTACTTCTTGAGGTCCTCGTCGGTGGGAGCCTCCTCGACGGTGGCCTTGAACTTACCGGCGTGCAGCTGGGCGAGGATGCCCTCCACGGTGGGCTTGTCCGCCTTGCCCTTCACCGGAGCGGTGAGGAACCACGTGGTGCCTTGGCGCTCCAGCGTCGCGGTGATGCCCTTGGACTGGACGGTGAGCTGCGTGAAGACGGCCGCAGGAGCGGTGGCGCCCTGAGTGGGCTTCTCGCCGGGAGTCTCGGGAGCGAAGAGCTTCTCGGCTTGTTCCTTGCGCACGGCCTCCTTCCGCTCCGGCTCCTTCACTCCGAAGTACGCGTAGAGGCCCAGGCCCGCAGCGGCGGCGGTGGCCAGCACCAGGGTGACGAGGTTCTTTTGGGTCTGCTTCACTTGTTTCGCCTCGACAGCCAGATGGCCAGCCCCATGCCCATGAGGGTCAGGGGCAGCAGGTCCGTGGACACGAAGCGGATGTTCTCCAGCATGTCCGGATCCATCTGCAATGTGGACACGTCGCGGTCCGGCGGGCGGATGGTGATCTTCTCGACCTGGTTCGACGCCCAGCCGAGCGCATTCAGCACGAGGTTGCGGTTGGCCTCGTGGCCCCAGTTGGCGTCCAGGAGGATCTCCGAGTCACCCATCACCACCACGCGCGCCTCATCGAAGCGCTTGTCCGGGGCGTTCTTCGTGTCCCGCGTGGCGGCGGCCACCAGGACGAGCTGGCCGGACTTCTCGCCATCCGAGGGGGTGGCGTCCGCGGCCGGCGTCGTCTCCACCCACGCGAAGGGGGAGGAGAGCACCACGGGCTCGGCCTTGACGCCCTCGGCCATGCCCTGGCGCAGCACCGTGAGGCTGCGCGCCGTGGGGAACTCGATGTTGAGCTTGAGCTGGCGCAGGGGCCGGGTCAGCTCGTGCTCGCTGTAGAAGGCGGAGACCAGTGCATAGGGGTTGCCGCTGTTGAACTGCGGGTCCGCGGCGATGCCCTTGTCCACCTCGACGCCGTACTCGGCCAGGAGCGCGTCCAGCTTCGGCTCGGCGTTGAAGTCCGCGAAGTAGAGCATCCGCCCACCCTGCGCGAGGTACTGGCGCAGCGCCTCCGCCTCCGGCGCCGTGTAGGGCGTCTTCGCGCCGGGAATGATCACCAGCGACGCGTCCCGGGGGACCTCCTTCTGCCCTGCCAGGTTCAGCTCCTCGGCGGTGTAGCCCTCCTGGAGCAGGTGCTTGCGGAACTCCGAGAGCGCTCCACCGGGATCGCCCGGCGCGGCGGCCTCGGCCTCCAGTGGCCACTCGCCGTGGCCGGTGAGGAAGTACACCTTCTGCGAGCCCACCGAGTTGATCTTGATGAGGGCGTTGGTGAGGTCCTGCTCGGAGAGCATGTTGAGGGTGGTGTGCGACTCCTTGTCGCCCTCGCCGCGCACGAGCACCACCGTGGTCTGGCCCTCTTTGAGCTGGTACTTGGCCGCCAGATCCGGGTGACGCGCGGGATCCTTGAAGGAGTACTCGAACTTGTCGGGGGCCGCAGCCTGGTAGCGCCGGAAGAGCTGCTCCACCATGTCGTAGTACTGGTGGCTGGGAGGCATGAAGCCGATGGCGCGCACCTTCTCCTTGAGCCCGGTGAGCGTGGTGGTCGTCTGCGGCGCCAGGGTGAAGACCTTCTGCTTCGTCAGGTCCCAGCTCTTGTTCTTCTTGAACGCGATGTAGTTGAGCGCGCCCAGCCCGCCCAGTGTCACCACTCCCATCAGCATGGAGGTGGCGAAGAAGAAGCTGGAGCGCCGCGTGGCGAACTGGCCGAACTGCTGGAAGTTGGTGGCGAAGTAGATGCCCAGCAGCACGAGGCCCGACACAGCCTTGGCCGCCGTGAGCGCCACGGAGCCCGAGGTGAAGAACAGGGTGAACGGGCTCGACAGCAGCAGCAGGAGCCCGAGCGCACCGAGAATCTTTCCGACAGAGGAGAAGTTCATGGGTTCCTCGCGCCAGGGCTACGCCCAGCGCTGAGCCTCCACGGTGCGATGGGTGAGCAGCAGCGAGAAGAGGATGACGGACAGGAAGAACACGAGCGCCTTGAGATCCAGCACGCCCTTGATGAGGTTCGACAGCTGCGAGTCGAAGGCCAGGTAGGTGATGAGCGAGTGCAGGGGCTCCTCCACGCCCTGTGCCAGCCCGCGCAGCAGCATCCACGGCAGCATCACCGCGAAGGTGAGCAGCGCGGCGACCATCTGGCTCTCGGTGAGCGCGGAGATGAACATGCCCACCGCCATGCACGTCGCGCCCCACAGCAGCACCGCCCCATAGCCGAGCAGCACCGTGGGCCACTCCAGCACCGAGCCTGTCTCGCTCGCTCCGAATACCGTCAGCATGAGCGGAAAGACGATGGTGAGCCCCAACGTGGCGGAGATGATGCCCAGCCCGCCCAGGTACTTGCCCAGCACGAGTTCGAAGGGACGCACGGGCGTCGTCATCAGCAGCTCGAAGGTCTTGTTGCGCTTCTCCTCGGCGAACAGGCGCATGGAGAGGAAGGGCGCCACGAAGAGCGTGACGATGAGGACCACGCCCCACAGCTGGACGACGACGCCGTCGGTGAGGTTGCGGTAGCTGGCGGCGTCTGGGGGCAGCTGGTTCCAGCCGACGGCCTGGGCCATCTCCTGCACCTGCTGGAAGGCCTGCAGCAGGCCCATGAAGAAGAACGAGGACAGCGCCACCATGGCCGTGAAGACCACGTAGGCCCACGGGGTGGTGAAGTAGATGGACAGCTCCTTGCGGGCGATCGCCAAGGCGGTGCGCATGGGAAATCCTCTCGGGAACGGGGGAGGGGGCCCTCAGGCCGCCGTGAGCTTGATGAAGATCTCTTCGAGCGAGACGTTGGCCGCCTGTCCGTGCACGGAGACGAGCTTCTGGATCTCGTCGTAGGCGACCATCTTCCCCTGGTGGATGATGAGCACCTTCTCACACGTCATCGTCACCTCCGGCAGGATGTGCGTGGAGAGGATGAGGGTGTGCTTGCCCGCGAGCCCCTTGATGAGGGAGCGCACGTCGGCGCGCTGCGAAGGGTCGAGCCCCTCGGTGGGCTCGTCGAGGATGAGGACCGGCGGCGAGCCGAGCAGGGCCTGCGCGATGCCCACGCGCTGCTTGTAGCCCTTGGAGAGGTTCTGGATGACGCGGTCCATGATGTCCGACAGCCCGGTGAGGCCCGCCACCCGGTCGAGCTCGGCCTTCAGTCCGCGGCCGGGGACCTTCTTGAGCTCGGCGACGAACTTCAGGTACCCGCGCACCGTCATCTCCGGGTAGAGCGGCGGCGTCTCTGGCAGGTAGCCGATGCGACGCTTCACCTCGAGCGGCTGCTCGAAGACATCGAAGCCCGCCACCTTGGCCGTGCCCATGGACGGGGGCAGGAACCCGGTGAGGATCTTCATGGTCGTGGACTTGCCCGCTCCGTTGGGACCCAGGAAGCCCAGGATCTCCCCTTCGTTGACGCTGAAGGTGAGTCCCTCGATGGCACTCCGGTCCCGGTACCGCTTCGTGAGGTTCTGAACCTCAATCATCGCCATGGGGAAGCCTCCGGCCTGGGTATATGGGGGGATCCCAACCTGTCAAGGAGTCGGCCGGTTGCTCGGTCAGACCGTGCGTGCTGTTGGCCGGCGTCCTGCATGGAAGTCTCTCGGTGTGGTTTCCCGGCCACGCCCAACAAGGTAACGAGGCGGATATGCCCATCGTGGTCCAGAAGTACGGCGGCTCGTCGGTCGCGGATGTGGAGAAGATTCGCAAGGTGGCTCAGCGCGTGAAAGCCAAGCGCGAGGCGGGCTACCAGGTAGTGGTCGTCGTCTCCGCCATGGGGGACACCACGGACGACCTGCTCTCGCTGGCCAAGCAGGTGTCGCCCGACCCTCCGCGGCGCGAACTGGACATGCTGCTGACGTGCGGCGAGCGCATCTCCATGGCGCTGCTGTCCATGGCGCTTCAGGAGCTGGAAGTGCCGGCCATCAGCTTCACGGGCAGCCAGAGTGGCATCATCACCAACGACACGCATTCGCAGGCGCGCATCGTGGAGGTACGCCCTTACCGGGTCTTCGAGGAGCTGGATCGGGGCAAGGTGGTCATCGTCGCAGGGTACCAGGGCGTCTCCTATAAGAAGGAGGTGACGACGCTGGGGCGTGGTGGCTCGGACACGACGGCGGTGGCGCTGGCGGCGGCGCTCGAGGCCGAGGCGTGTGAGATCTACTCGGACGTGGATGGCATCTTCTCGGCGGACCCACGGGTGGTGCCGGACGCGCGCAAGCTGGAGTCGCTCACGTACGATGAGATGCAGGAGCTGGCGAGCGCGGGGGCAAAGGTGCTCAACGCGCAGGCAGTGGAGTTCGCCAAGGCGAAGGGGATCGTCATCCTGGCGCGCACGGCGCACGGGCAGGGGACGGGCACGGCGGTGCAGGAACTGGCGGGCCCAGCGGACACGCGGGTGAAAGGCGTGACGGCGGAGCAGGAGATGGCGGTGCTGTCAGCGGCCTCGGAGCGGGTGCGGCTGCCGGAGTTGCTCGAGTTCCTGGACGCGCGGGGCGTGCGAGGCCGGGCGCTGAGCTTCGACGGGCTGCTGGGCCGCGAGCCACGGGCCTATATCGCGGTGCCGCTGCAGGACGTGCACGGGCTGGAGGCGGTGCAGAAGGATCTGGCCACGCGCTTCGGTGACGACGTGTCGCTGCAGGAGCAGGTGGGCACGGTGACGTGTGTGGGGGCGGGCATCAACGCGGACTGGGGGTATCTGAGCCGCGCCCTGCTGGCGGCGGAGGAACTGGGGGCGCGGGTTCACGCGGTCCACACCTCGCCGCTGCAGCTGTCGCTGCTGGTGGACAAGGCGTACCTGAAGCCGCTCACGGCCCGGTTGCACCGCGAGTTCCTTGGAACTTGAACTGCGTATTCGGCGCCCGGGACGATGACCGTCTGCCGCCCAAGCTCGGGCCTCGTGGACACGCGCCGGGAAACGCGCGTTAGCCTCAGTCAGCGTGGATCGGCGCGTCCGCCGATCTCCGGGAAGCGCTCATAGGCCCGCTTCAGCGCGTCCAGGTGAGCGGGGTTGTCGAGATCGAGCGGCGCATCCGTGAGCTGCACGACCCACCCGCCTGACGCCGTGCGCCGCGCTCGCGTGAGCAGATCGGCATCGCAGGCCGGGTCCGGGAACCCGATGGTTCGTGCGGAAGCGGCCGACCAGTAGTTCAGCCACCCCAGGCGATGCGGAATCTCAGGTGAGCGGATCTTGTCGGGGAGTTTGAGCGCTGGCAGTCCCCGGGGAGGGCACGGGGGCCCAGCCAACGTGGGACTCGTCTGCTTTGCGATCTCCACACCCGCGTTGAACGGCGTCGCATGCCCCCATAACGCGAGCGCGAATTCCCCTATGGCTGCCAGCATATCCGCTGCCGCCGCAATACTCGCCGTGTCGAGCGGCAGGCTCGCATGAACCTCGAAGTGCGACACACCGTCGGCTGCAAGGCCGAGAGGGTTCACCGACCCGCTAAGGGTCACCAAGCGATCTTCGTCATCGTTGCAGAGGAAGAAAAAATCGCCGTTTCCCTTGTCTGTCGCTATCCCCTGATCGCGGTGAGGCAATGGGATGAGGTCTTCCTTTTCAGAAGTTGTCCACCCCAGCCGCAGACCAGGAAGCGCACGCTCCATTCCTTGAGCGATGGCAAGAGGGCGTGTCTCGTCGCCCACGAGCGTCGGCGCATAGACGCTGATAACAATTTCGTTGCGAACAAGCACCACGTCAGCACCAATCCATGACAACGACCGCGAGGCTCGGTTCCAAGCTCTGGAGTAGCGCCTTGTGCTCAGCGCTCGTGACGCCAACGACGAAGTTATAGCCACATTCCTTGGCAAGCTTGGCTTCTTCTCTGAGTTGCGGCAATTTGACTTCGACAAGGAATTTCCGAGAGCGGGGTGATTGGTGGCCAAGGTTGTAGGTTTTAACTTCCCACAGCGTGCGCGTAGCGAGTACCAGCGCATCGAAGCTCTTACTTGTGCTCTTGCCGGTGATAAGTACATTCAGGCCGGGGAAATCGTTGCCTGGAACCTTGTTGGCACACTCGTTATGCGGCTCGTTTCCTCCACGGGGAGGTCCTGGGATCGTCCTGCACTCAGGTCGCTCCGAGGGATCGGATGAAATGGGAGGGAGCCAGTCTCGACCCAAGCCCTTCGGTTTGGGATCTCTGTTCGCTACGGGCTCCTGCTCACTGGAGGGCTGTGTCTGAGTCTTGGTCTTCGCGCGCTCGCGGGATGCGTTTCGTTGATAGGTATCAATCCCCTCTTGGATGGCGGCTGCCACCACCACCGCGCCAATCACAATCACCGCTCCAGTTACCACTGCCGGCGACGCGAAGATGCAGAGCGCTACGCTCATGGGCACGGCAGCCGCAACCGCAGAGGCGACAGCGCATCTTTTTGTGACGTCCCGAAACCTGACTCTGTCGCGATCAAGAGCGTGAAAGCACCGCTCCGCCAGGACGGGCCATTCGTTCGCGGCTTCGCGCACCACGCAATGCCCGTCGTCCGTCCAGGGGTAGAGCGCCGCCCGCTGAAGGTTGGTGAGTCTCGGGCTCGGGTCCTCCGGTTCTCCCGGGATCGGATCCATCGTTGCGCAGGCCGAGAGAAGGAGCAGGAGCAGGGGGGCGCTGCACGTCCGGAGACGCATGGCCACGTCCTTTCATTCAAGCGGGGCCGTGGGTCAAGGGTGGCCCGTTCTGGAGTATGCCAGGACAATTTGACGCCGAGTGAGGTCGGCTTCTCGGAGTGCGGCCGTGCAACTCAAGCTCGACACGATAGGGAGGCAGCCACGTCCGCATGCCGATGGGAGCACCACATCGTGGGCACCGCGGAGCGTCTCCCAAAATGACAGCCCCGGTCGTGTCGAACTTGGTGTCGTGGGGCCCGAATATGTCCTGTTCAAGGACGAAGAAACGCGGGCTATAGGACCCCTCAGAAACCATGGGGAGACCTCTCCAGAATGTTAGGGAGGCTCAGGGTAGCAAACCTGGGATGCTGCCTCCGGGCTTGGGCTCGATGTGGTAGCGCACGGCGCCGGGAGACGGACCGAACACCGGACCCGGAACAATCACAGGTACGGTGCCGTAGAGCCACCCAGGCTGCGGAGGCTCGGCATTTGAGGGCGCATCTCCCGTGGCACTTGCTACCTCGGACTCCGAGGGCGCGAGCGGAGGCGCATCGTCTCCCAGGAAGATTCCCTCTGGGAGCACGTCCGGGTGCGGTTCCGGACGCATGGCCTCCTCGATGCGCTCGCTGCCCTCGTCGCGCAGTTCCCGAGGTCCCACGGCGCATGCCACGAGCAGGCTGGCCGCCAGCACTTCGCCGTTCTGGAACACGTGCCTCATGCCCCTCTTCATAGCGCGTCCCTCGGCTCCGTGCCGGGCTTCAGACTGGGACTTCGCGGTGCCCAGCTTCTCCCGGCCCTGGGCTCTTGGGCTTCTGTTCACGCCTGCGCTTCCGGGCCCGGGACCAGAGGCTCGCGGCGACTGCGGTTCCGATGCACACGAGGACGACCAGCGCCGAGGCCAGCGGTGGCACGTGCACCCAGCGGTCCGGAACAATCATCTTCAGCCCCGCGAACGCCAGCACCGCAGCGAGCCCATAGTGCAGGTAGCGCAGCTCCGAGATGACATGTGCCAGCGCGATGTAGAGCGCCCTCAAGCCGAGGATGGCGAACACGTTCGACGTGTAGACAAGGAAGGGTTTCTGGGTCACCGCCAGCGCCGCAGGCACCGAGTCGACCGCGAACGCGATGTCCGTGATCTCGATGGCGATCAGCGCCACCAGCAGCGGCGTTGCCATGCGCCTCCCCATCTGCTTGGTGAAGAAGTGCGGCCCATCCACCGACGCGCTGATCGGCAGCCGGTGGGAGAGCCACCGCACCACCGAGCTCTCGCGCTGGCGCGCCGGGTCCTCGAAGGCGACCCGGATGGCGGTGACGAGCAGAATCGCGCCGAACACGTAGACGACGGCGTGCCAGTGCTCCAGCGCCTCCACCCCCGCGAAGATGAACAGGGCCCGGAACAGCAGCGCCCCGAAGATGCCCCAGAACAGCACGCGCCGCTGCTCGTCTTCGGGGACACTGAGGCTGCGGAAGATGACGAGGAAGACGAAGAGGTTGTCCAGGCTCAGGCTCTTCTCGATGAGCCACGCGCCCAGGTACTCGTGCGCGGCTTGCGCGCCGAACATCTTCCAGACAAACACGCTGAAGCTCAGTCCGAGCGCGATCCACCCAGCACTCCACGCCATGGCGCTGCGCTTGGACTCGCCGTGCTTCTTCCGGTGGGCCAGCAGATCCACAGCGAGCAGTCCCAGCACCAGCACGCCGAAGGCAATCCACCCGATGATTGGAACCTGAATGGTCTCCATCGCCCCACCAACTCGTCCTCCGTCAGTGGGGACGATTGGGGGGAAGGTATGCATGAGTACGCGCGCGCCTGCTCTCTCGGCTGCTCCGCGGCAGGACGTCCAAGCCCCGGGCTGAACTTCAGCCGGCGGTTTGGTGCGGAGACAGCGTCTGCAGGACGCGGCGGACGATCTCTGGGCCCAGGTTCTTCAGGGACACCACCTGGTGAGCCAGCCCCGCCTGGAGCACCGCCTGCGGCATGCTCCCCACGACGCACGTGTCCGGGTCCTGGACGATGATCCGCCCACCGGCCTGGCTCACCACCTGGCTGCCCTTCATCCCGTCCTGGCCCATGCCCGTCATCACCACGGCCAGTACGCCCGCTCCGTAAGCCGCGGCGGCCGTGCGGAACAGCACATCCACCGCGGGCCGGCAGGAGTTCTCCAGCGGGCCCTTGTGCGTCAGCAGCCGCACCATCGGCCCGTCGCGGGTGACCGCCATGTGATAGTCCCCCGGAGCAATCCACACCTGTCCCGCGCGCAACTGCTCTCCGGACAGAGCCTCGCGGATCTGCAGCGGGGACAGTGTGTCCAGGCGCTCGGCGAACAGCTTCGTGAAGCCGGGGGGCATGTGCTGGGCGATGAGCACCGGCACCGGGAAGTCCCCGGGGATTGCAGAGAGCACCTCGACCAGCATGTTGGGCCCGCCCGTCGAGGCGCCAATCACCACCACGCCAATGCGAGGCTGCCGGGTGGGGGCCTTGGCCAGCTCGTGCCGCTTGCGCAGCGGGGCCGCCTTCGGAGGCTCCGGCTGGATGCGCGAGTGCAGCTCCTTGATCTTCGTGATCAACTGCTCCCGGGCCTGCTCCAGGAAGGGGACACCGCCGGAGGTCGTCGGCTTGGTGATGTAGTCGCTCGCGCCATTGGCGAGCGCATCCATGGTGATGTTCCCGGTGCTCTCCGCCAGCGCGCTGAAGATGAGCACGGGCAGGCGGGGGTACTGCCGGCGCACCGCCTTGAGCACGTCCATCCCCTTCATGTCCGGCAGCGTCAGCTCCAGCACCATCACCTCGGGGCGGAGCTGCTCGGCTTTCTCCAGCGCGATATGCCCGGTGGGCGCGATGGCGACCACCTCCAGCTCCGAGTCGGAGCCCAGCATCTGGGAGATCTCCCTCCGGGCGACCGCGGAACCTTCCGCCACGAGAATTCGGATGGGAGCCATGAGGAAGGAGACGAAGGGGGACCAGGTCAGCGTATCGCGAGCACAAGGGGGCAGAGAATCCGCCCCCAGCTACAACTGCTTACAGCGAACAGAAGCAGGCTCCAAGGTGACCCTTGGAGTCAAGTGGGACCCGGGGAGCTGAGGACGTATCAGGGGAGCGGCCGGACGCTGGCCTCAATCCACTCGAGGTAGGGCAGGTGCCCTCCGGCCACGTCGAGCCGCAGCACCTCGGGGACCTGGTAGGGGTGGAGGGCCACCACCCGCTCCCTCAAGGCCTCGAAGAGGGGCGCCCGCGTCTTGAGGATGAGCAGGGCCTCGGGCTCGTCGTGGACCTTCCCCTCCCAGCGATAGATGGAGCGCAGGCCCGGGAGGACATTGCCACAGGCCGCCAGCTGCTCCTCCACCAAGGCCCGGGCCAGCTCCGCGGCCTTGTCGGCCGAGGGAGCGGTGACGAGGACGACGATGGCGTCGGTCATGTTCGGGCCTCGGGGGAGGGGTCAGCGGCCGGTGGCGCGAATCTTCGCGTGGGCGTGGTGCCCGCGCGGCTCCAGCTCGTGCCGCGTGCGCCGGTGGTCCGGCGTGTCCTTGGGCAGCTCCACGAAGGTGCACATCTCACAGAGCCGGCTATAGATGCGCTCGCCCACGCGCTCGCGCAGCAGCTCCGCCTCTCGCAGCGTGGTCTTCGCGTCGTCCGTGGAGTGGTAGCCGGCCACCGCGCGCGTCGCCTTGCGCTCCGGCTCCAGCGAGTAGTTCGTCGCGAACAGGGTGGTGCGGTGAGCGTTGTAGCGCCGGGCGATCAGCTCATCCATCGTCTCCATCTCGAATGGGCTGCCGCGCCCCTTGCCCAGCTCGTCGATGGCCAGCACTTCCACCTCGGACAGCGGGCCGATGATCTCCCCGCCACTCTTGCCCTCCTGGAAACCGCGCCGGATGGTGGCGTAGAGCAGGGAGATCTCCACGTAGCGGGCCCCCACGCCCACCTCGAGCACCAGGTGCGCCAGGGTGGCGGCCAGCAGGTGCGTCTTCCCGGTGCCCACCGGCCCGCTCAGCACGAAGCCCTTGTTGCCCCCGGCCTTCTCGTAGTGGTGGGCGAAGTGCATCGCCGCGCTTCGGGCCTTGTCTTGCTGCGTCTTCGCGGGGATGTAGTTGTCGAAGCTCGAGTGGGCCACCACGCCGGGCAGTCCCACGGCGTTGAAGCGGGCCACGCGCTTCTGCCTCAGGGTGCAGGAGCACGGCATGAGCACGTCATAGGTACGGGGCCCCACCTTCTTGCTGAAGGTCGACTCCTGTTGGCCGAGCACGTGCCCGCGCCCCCCGCACACCTTGCATTGCACCGAGCACTCGCAGATCCGCGCATGCGCCAGATCGCCTTGCCGCTCGATGAGATACGTCCGCCCACCGCACACCCCGCACGCACCGCCGCTGCCCTTGGTCCCCATGTCGGCGCGATCCATAGCAGTCCCCTCGCCGGACGACCTGCTGAGCAGGCGTTCAGGTGTCCCCATTGCCCTAACCCTCTTTCATCTCGAGCGAGCGCCGCACGAGCGCCAGCAACCGGAACCGCCGCGCCACCCGCCGCGATCGCGTGGACATGCCCTGGGACTCAGCTCCGCCTCCCCGCGACTCGCGCCACAGCTGGCAGCGCACGGGGAAGGGCAGGGAGCGCAGCAACAGCAGGAAGACCCGCGCTTCCTGGGCGTCGAACTGCGCTGGCTCCTCAGGCGCGCGGGCGAGCACTGCCTCCAGCAGCTGGCCTACCCGGGCGGTCAACTCGGGACGCTGCTCCGCCAGCTTCTCGAGCGAGGCCCGCAGCCGTGCATGCCGCGTCTCTTCCCAGCTGAGCGAGCGGCGCTTCTTCGGGCTCTCTCCAGCCCCCGCGTTGCGCTCCCGGTACTTCTTGATCTCTGCGTCCACTTGCCGCTGGCACGCCCGCAGGCTGCGCAGCACCGGCTCCCCGGGCCTCACATCCCACAGCGCCTTCTCCGCCGAACGGGTGATGCCGCGGGCGACCACCTCGAAGGGAACGCCCTCTCGGGCCCAAGATGTCAGAAGCTCGGTGTCCAGCGCGGAGAGCATCAGCCCTGCACCACGCACCGCGAGAAAATAGTCCTGCACCAGTTCCTCGAAACTGGCGCCTTCAGGCAGGAGACTCATGATCCGGATCGATCCGCAGGGTAGGGCAGCCAGGCAGTCAAGCGCTACCCCACCCATAACCTACCCGTCCGACATGGCAGCCTACCCAACGCATTCCGGACAGCACTTCTGGAAGATTTCCGGCGTGCGCGTACCCCCAAAGCGGCCGAGCAGGTTCAGTTGACCGACCCTCTCGACCCTGCGCATAGTGGCCCCCCTCAAATGGAAATTCCCAAAGAGTCCCGGCTACTTGCCAGCCAGGCAAGCATCCAGGATCGAACGCTTCGGCACAGGAGAGACATGCGTCGCTCGCTCCTCATCTGCCTGACGCTTCTGGCGTCGGTCGCGTCCGCGCAGACTAAGAAAAACCCGCGCGAGGCGGACCTCGGCAAGAAGTCTGCCACCACCATCGACAAGTCCCTCGCCGGCGACATCTCCCGCAAGAAGGCGGAGAAAGAGGCGGATGCCCCCGCGCTGAACTACGACCAGTTCCGGCTGGGCGTAGAGACGCAGGTGGCTTCCAAGCGCCGCGAGCAGATCGATTCGCTCAAGAAGATCATCGAGCTGTCCCCGGACCAGACGGAGGCCCCGAGCCTGCTGTTCCGCCTGGGCGAGCTCTACTGGGAAGAGGCCAAGTTCCACGAGTTCGAGGCGAACCGGAAGGACGACGACCTCATCAAGGCCATGAACCGCAATGACGCGGCAGCACAGTCGCGCGCCAAGGCGGAGAAGGCGGAGCTGCTGGCCAAGTCCAAGCAGTACGGCAAGCTGGCCCTGGAGCAGTACACGAAGATCGTCCAGCAGTACCCGAACTTCGAGCGCACCGACGAGGTGCTCTTCTTCCTCGGCCAGTTCCTCATGGAGGATGGCCAGGACAGCAAGGCGCTGGTGGCCTACAAGCGCCTGGTCCAGAAGTACCCGAAGTCCAAGTACCTGCCGGACGCGTGGCTGGCCTTCGGCGAGTACTACTTCAACAACTCGAAGGGCAAGCGCCCGGAGCTGGAGCGCGCCCTCGAGGCCTATAAGCGCGCCGCCGAGTTCACCGACAGCCAGGTCTACGCCTACGCCCTCTACAAGCAGGGCTGGTGCTACTTCAACATGGGCGACTACCAGGCCGCCAAGGACAAGTACAAGACGGTGGTCCTCTATGGCGAGCTGGCCGGCGCTGCCGCGGAGAAGGACGGTGGCAAGAGCGGCAAGAGCGGCCTCGTGAAGGAGGCCCGCGCCGACTACGTGCGCACCTACGCCCGCGACGGCGACGTGATGGCGGCCAAGGACGACTTCAGCAAGGTCGCCACCAAGCCGGAAGACCGCTTCGCGATGATGAAGCAGCTGGCGAACCTCTACTACGGCGATGGCAAGGACCGCGAGGCGGCCATCACCTACAACGCGCTCATCAAGGAGAAGCCGCTGTCGCCCGAGTCTCCGGGCTTCCAGGCGAGGATCGTCGACTGCGTGCTGCGCATGGGCAACAAGGAGCGCACCGTCGCCCAGGTGCGCCGCCTGGTGAAGATCACCAAGGAAGTGGAGGCCTCCGGCATCGTCAAGGAGGACAAGGACAAGAAGCTGCTGGACGAGGCCAACGAGCTGGCCGAGCGCACCCTGTCCAACCTCGCCGTCACCTGGCACAACGAGGCGCGCAAGACGCGTGACGAGGGGACGTTCAAGTACGCCGACGCCATCTACGGCGACTACCTCACGCTGTTCCCGGAGAACCCCAAGGCGTACGACATGCGGTTCTTCTGGGCGGAGCTCCTCAACGACAACCTGAACAACTACGAGAAGGCCTCCGTCAACTACACCCTGGTTGTCCTCCAGGACGCCAAGGTGCTGGACGCCAAGGACGAGAAGGGCAACCCCAAGCCCGGCAAGCCCGGCAAGTGGCTGGCCAACGCCGCCTACAACGCGGTGCTCGCCTATGACGAGGTGGTGAAGGCCGCCGAGGAGAAGGGCGCGCTCAAGCCGCCCGACACCTCGGACATGAAGAAGAAGCTCACCATCCCCGAGCCCCGTAAGGGTCTGCTGGATGCGTGCGAGCGCTATCTGAAGTACCTGCCCAAGGGCGACAAGCGGGTGGAGATCTCCTTCAAGGCCGCCAACCTCTACTACCGCTACAACCACTTCGACGACGCGGTGGCGCGCTTCAGCGACATCGCGCTGAACCACGCGGACTACAAGTTCGAGAACGGTGAGCGCGCCGGCGAGGTGGCCGCCAACCTGGTGCTCGACTCGTACAACCTGCAGAAGGACTTCGCGAAGGTGAACGAGTGGGCCCGCAAGTTCTACGCCAACGATCAGCTGTCGAAGGGCAAGTTCCGCGAGGACCTGTCCAAGCTCATCGAGCAGTCCTCGTTCGCGCTGGTGGCCCAGCTGGAGGAGAAGAAGCAGTTCTCCAAGGCCGCCGAGGCGTACCTGAACTTCGTCCAGGACTTCCCGCAGACGACGATCGCCGACCAGGCGCTCTACAATGCGTCCGTCGACTACTACAAGGCGAAGCAGCTGGATAAGGCCATCCAGGTCCGCCAGAACCTCATCTCCAAGTACCCGCGCTCGCGCTTCGTGCCGGACTCCATCTACGCCAACGCCGAGGCGCAGGAGGCCGTGGGCGACTTCGAGCAGGCCTCGAGCACCTACGAGCTGTACGTGAAGGGCTACGAGCGCAGCCTCGCGGAGAAGGGCGCTCCCAAGTCCAAGGCCAAGAAGGGCAAGGGCAAGGACGAGGGCGAGGAGAAGAAGGAAGAGAAGCAGAAGTGGGACGAGTCCAAGGCGCAGGTGGCCCTCTTCAACGCGGCCACCTACCGGGAGGGCCTGGGCCAGTACAAGCAGGCCCTCAAGAACCGTGAGCACTTCCTGGAGCTGTGGCCCAAGACGAAGGACGCGGAGCAGATCTTCCTGTCCATCGTGTCGCTCTACGAGAAGAGCGGTAACTACGGCAAGGCCATGAAGATGCTGGAGGACTACGAGCGCGACAACCTCCGCTCGCCCAGCAAGGTGCTCACCGCCGAGGGCCGCATCGTCAACATCTTCGAGAACAGGCTGAAGAAGGCCAAGGACACCGCCCGCCTCTACACCCGTATCCTCGAGTACTACGAGAAGCTGCCCAAGCGGACGCAGCAGGGGCTGGAGAAGACGGCCGTGGCCCCCGTGGCCCAGGCCCAGTTCCTCAGCGTGGATCCGGACTGGCGCGAGTACCTGCGCTTGAAGCTGACGTGGGGCCGCCCGGCGGACCCGAAGAAGTTCAAGGACTCGCTGGCCGACAAGGGCCGCGCGCTCGAGGTGGTCCAGAAGAAGTACATCCAGACGGTGTCCTTCGGCGCCCCGCAGCCCGCCATCTGCGCGCTGCACCGCATCGGGCTCGCCTACCACGAGATGGCCGACAAGGTGTCCAACGCGCCCATGCCTCCGGGCATCGACGCGGAGACCGAGCAGGCCATCCGCGACGAGTTCAACAACCAGGTGCAGCCCATCAAGGCCAAGGCCACCGAGGCCTTCGCCAGCGCCGTGGCCAAGAGCCAGGAGCTGGACTTCTTCAACGACTGCACCCGCGAGAGCTTGAAGATGCTGCGCGAGACCTACGCTCCGGAGCAGTACCCGACGGTGCAAGAGGACAAGGCCGCGCTGAAGAAGGGCGCGGACCTGGCCCTGGGCCTCGATCTGCTGGCCGCCATCCAGGACGTTCCCGAGCCGGTGGTGGAGGACGAGTCCACCGCGCAGGCCAAGACCGAGGCGATCCAAGAGGATCTCACCGACCTGACCAAGAAGCTGCGTGAGCAGACCGAGACCGATCTGAAGCGGCCGGTCGCTCAGGACGGCGCGGCTCCGAAGAAGGCGTCCAACGACGACCAGGAGCCGGAGGACTTCCTGCAATGATCAACCACACCCGATTCCTGCGTACCTCGCTGGGGCTCGTGGCGGCGGCGCTGCTGGCCTCCGGCTGCACCTCCTCCACGGCCGCGGGCCCCAATGGCCCAGCGGCCAACCAGAACACAGGCCCGAAGACGCCCGCCAAGGCCGAGCCGGTGAACATCTCCAACCGCGCCAAGCTCCTCTTCGAGGACGCGGTGAAGGCGATGGACACCCAGAAGAAGGCCAAGGCGGTGGACTACCCGTCGCTGGAGCGCAAGTTCAAGACGGCCCTGGAGGCGGACCCCAACCTGGCCGAGGCCGACTACAACCTGGGCGTCCTCGCCGAGCGCCAGGGCAAGAAGGACGAGGCCAAGAACTGGTACCGCTCCGCGCTCAAGAAGAAGCCCACGCTGCGCCAGGCCTCCGAGAACCTGGCCGTCATGTCGACGAACGAGGGTGATATCCCCGGAGCCGTGGCGCTCTACACGGACGTGCTCAAGCGCTTCCCGGACGACGCGGCCAGCCGCGCTCGCCTGGCGGAGATCTACCGGCAGACGGGAGATCTCGTGAAGGCGCTCGAGTTCGCCCGCGCCGCGCTCATGCGGGACCCTCAGTCCACCACCGCGCTCAAGGTGATGATGCGCACCTATGTGGACCGCAAGCAGCCCGCGATCGCCAAGATGGTGGCCCTGCGCGCGCTGAAGCTCGACGAGAATGATCCCGAGCTCCACCACACCGTGGGCCTCATCATCCAGGGTGAGGGCGATCCGGACGGCGCGATGCTCGCGTTCAAGAAGGCGCTGGAGGTTCGCCCGGACTATCTGCCCGCGCACATCCTCCTGGCCCAGCTCTCGCTGGACGCCGAGGACTACCCGGGCGCCGAGGAGCACCTTCGCAAGATTCTCCAGGCCGGTGGCAACAACGCCGCCGCGCACCTGAACCTCGGCGTCGCCTACAAGGGCCAGGGCCAGTACGACAAGGCCATGCAGGAGTACGACGAGGCGGAGAAGCTCGATCCGAAGATGGCCGCCATCTTCCTCAACCGCGCCATCATCCTGCACCGCGCGAAGGACGCTCCCGAGCGCGCCCTGGAGCTCTACAAGAAGTACGTCGCCATGGCCGGCGATGAAGTGGCGCTGAGCGCCGAGGCTCCCGTGTTCGGCCTCATGCGCGAGGCCGAGGCCGTCGTCCAGGCCAAGAAGGAGGCCAAGATGGCGGAGGATCAGGCCAAGCAGATGGAGGAGCTCCAGAAGAAGCAGGAGGCGGAGATGAAGAAGAACGGAGGCGCGCAGGGGGCCAACCCCGCGGGCGCCAAGTCCGAGCCGATGGAGGATCCCACCACCGGCGATCTCGCTCCGAACCCGGCCTCCGCTCCGAACGCACCTGCACCGCAGAAGGCGGCGCCTGGGCAGAAGAATCCAGCGCAGTCGGATCCTGCTGAGCCCACTGACGAATTCTAGTCAGCACTCCGGCTCGGCTTGTGGCCCCGCCAGTGGCGGGGCCACCTTGATTGATGCGAATCTACTAAACCTGAATTACGGGAAGTCGTTGTTGGGCGGGCGACTGAGGCTCGCGAGGAGATGGCAATGCGGAAGCTCTTGATGCTGTGCACGGTGCTGACGGTGGTCCCGGCGTTCGCCCAGGATGAGGGCGGCAAGGGTGGCGGCGGTGGCGAGGGCAACGTGCGCTACAACAAGACGACCACCATCGACTTCGAGGACGACACCATCGAGGGCGATCTCACCAAGCCGGACGGCGAGTACGTCGAGGCCCGTAAGAAGGTGAAGCACTCCAACCTCATCCGCATTCGCGAGGACTTCCAGGACAAGGTGATGCAGTCGGTGGGTGAGCTGTAGTCCGCGAAATTCGCGGAACCTTCTCCCACTCGCGTTGTCTGTCACCACGGGAAAGTCTACCGGGAGCCGTAAATGGCCGTTCCTCTGACACTCAAGGTTTTCAAGGGCGAAACCCTCGTCACCTCGAAGGATTTCGAGCGCGACATCATCAAGATTGGCCGTCTCTCCTCGGCGCACCTGTGCCTGGAGGATGAGAAGGTCAGCCGCATCCACTCCGTCATCGAAGTCGGCGCCGACGGCTCCCTCTCCATCATCGACATGGGGAGTGTGGAAGGCACCTACGTCAACGGCAAGCGCGTCAACAAGGGGAAGGTCGCCTTTGGGGACGAGATCAAGGTCGGTGGCACGACGATCCGCCTGGAGAGCCCGGCTGCGGTGGCTGCGGTGAACCTGGCTGCCGCCGTGTCCAGCTCGGACGTCACCACGCGCGTCGAGGTGCCGGTGGCCGACATGCAGGCCGCCTCGCAGCATCTGGCGCAGGCTGCCGCGGCGCCCGTGGCGGCTCCGCAGGTGGTGGCCGCTCCGGCTCCGGTGCCCGTGGCGGCTCCCGCTCCGGCGATCGACTCTTCCTTTGCCTCCACCGAGCAGAACGCGGTGGTGGCGCCGGTGGCCGAGGCCCCCGTCGAGGAGGAGGCGCCCCGTGCACGCGCCGCGCGCAAGAGCAGCAAGGCGAGCGGTCCGCTGGGCGCGTCCGTCGGCTTCCGCTGGGGTGACCAGCGCGTGGGCGAGTACTTCCTGCCCTCGGGCAAGGCGGCCCTGCACTGGAACGAGTCGCTGATGCTGGCGCTGTTCCCCAAGGGGCTCCGGAACATCGCCGGCAAGTCGCTGGTGGAGCAGCTGCCGGAGTCGCGCGACACCGTGACGGTGGGCACCGCCTCGGGCGTGGACATCGCCATGAGCGACGCCAAGCTGTCCAGCCCGAAGATGGCGGTGCTGAAGAAGCACTCGGACCTGCACACCTTCAGCGTCAGCTTCACCGGCAAGATGAAGGGCGAGCTCGTCCGCAAGGGCGAGACGCTGGATCTCAACGCCGTCATCGAGTCCGGCAAGGCCACGAGCGATGGCGGGGCCTACTCGCTGGTGCTCGAGCACGACGACTTCTTCTGGGCGGACCTGGGCGGCATCACCATGGAGGTCCAGTTCCAGCCGGCGCCCAAGCGCGTGTACGTGCCGCTGGCGGACTCGGTGGACTACCGGGTGCTCAACATCTTCCTGCTGACGTTCTTCCTGGGGACGATGTTCGTCATCGGCGCGATGAACCGCAGCGGGGCGGATGAGGAGTTCGCCGACGAGCTGAGCGGGGACAACTCGCGCCTGGCCAAGCTGATCATCAAGCCGCCGGAGACGCAGAAGAACAAGTTCCTGGAACAGCTCAACCAGCAGAAGGAGAAGCAGAAGGCGGGCGAGAAGGCCGCCAAGCAGAAGAAGGAAGAGGGTCAGATGGGCAAGAAGGAGGCGCCTAAGACCCAGAACCGCACCGCGCCTCAGGCCCAGCAGCGGGACAAGAAGGACGAGGCCCGCGCCCTCACGGCGAAGATCTTCGGCGGCAGCAAGGGCGGCGTCTCCACGCTGTTCGGCAACGCAGGCCTGGGCGGCGAGCTCAAGAGCGCCATGGGCAACATGTTCGGCGCCAAGGCGGGTGACTCGGGTGGCTTCGGCGGCCTGGGCATCCGTGGCGGCGGCGGCGGTGGCGGCGGCACGGGCGACACCATCGGCATTGGCGCCATCGGCACCAAGGGCCGCGGCGGCGGTACCGCCAGCTACGGCTCTGGCGTGGGCGTGCTCGGCGGCAAGCAGAGCGTGGATGTGGGCATCACCTCGTCCGAGCCCGTGGTCATGGGCTCGCTGGACAAGGAGCTCATCCGCCAGGTCATCCAGCGCAACCGCGGGCAGATCCGCTTCTGCTACGAGAGCCAGCTGACGAAGTATCCGAAGCTGAACGGTAAGGTCGCCGTGAAGTTCGTCATCAACGCCGAGGGCGCGGTGGTCTCCTCGTCGGTGGCCCAGTCCACCGCGGGCAACGCGGAACTGGAGACCTGCGTGGCTGGCCGCGTCCGCACCTGGATGTTCCCCAAGCCCAAGGGTGGCGGCGTGGTGGTGGTGACCTACCCGTTCATCTTCAAGGCCTCCGGCGAGTAAATCGGAGCTGCTGAAAAATTGTAGTAAGGCAGCGGGCGGGCTCGGCAGCGAGTCCGCCCGCGTCGCTTTTTAGGTGCCGGCTGCCTTGGGCGCGGTAACGTCAGGACTCGCATGAAAGCTCTTGCATCCCTTGCTCTCCTCAGCGTGCTCGTCCTTCCTGCGTTCGCGCGGGCTCAGGACTCCTCCACCTCCAAGAACTCCACGGGGGACAAGGAGGCGGAGACCTATAACGAGATCGAGCGCGGCCTATACCTCTCCGTCCAAGGAGGACCGTTCTTCGTCGTGAACCCTCCTGCCGACGAGAACACGCCGCGGCCCTTCTCGGCCGGACAGGCGGCCCAGGTGGAAGTGGGGTTCGATATTGGCGAGCGGCTCTCCCTAGGCCTGTTCGTGCAGGCCTCCACCAACAGCGCGGGCTCCGAGTACGTCGGTAAGTCCGGGGGCGCGGCCTCCGGAGCCTTCTCGATGCTGGTGCCGGGCGCCACGCTGCGCGCGCACCTGGTGGGCTTCGCGGACAGCCAGGACGTCAAGCGCACCTTCATCTATGCCCGGGCGGGGGCCGGCTTCGTGAAGTTCTCGCCGAAGCTGCTGCTGCCCGATTCCGACATTCTGGTGTTCGCCGGGCCGGGAGTGGAGTACTACACGCGCCTGCGACACTTCTCAGTGGGCGTCGAGATCACCGGAAGCTATCTGGTGTCCTCGGGTTCGATCGGGTTCGCGGTGTCGCCGAACCTTCGCTACGCGTTCTAGCGGGAGAAACACGTGCCTCAGGAGAATGGAAGCGGTGGGCCGCGCGGTGGTGGTGGGCGCGGACGGGACGGAGGGCCCGGTCAGGGACCTCGCCGTGACGGTCCGGGTGGCTTTGGTGGTCGGGACGGTGGCTTCGGTGGCCGCGATGGCGGCCGTGGCCGGGGCGATGGACCGGGACGGGGGCGCGGCCGTGGCCGTGACGAGCCCGGCGCCGGTGGGCCTGCCCAGCGAGTCATCGCCGAGCTGAGCGTCTTGGAGAAGGCTCTCTCCAAGAATGACTTCGCGGCCCAGAAGGGACCGCTGGAGGCCATCGTGCGCGCGCTGCGCCCCATGCGCCTCAAGTCCCTGGATGACCTGGACCCGAATGCGCGTGGCCGCCTCATCACCACGCTGCTGCGCGTGCAGCGCCAGCCGAAGCCGCCCGCTCCTGAGGCGCCTGCTGCTCCCTCTGAGGGGGCTGCCGCGGCTCCGGCCGAGGGTGCTGCTCCGGCCGCGCCCGCTGAGGGTGCCGCTCCTGCCGAGGGCGCTGCTCCTGCCGAGGGTGCCGCCCCTGCCGAGGGCGCTGCTCCTGCCGAGGGTGCCGCCCCTGCCGAGGGCGCTGCTCCTGCCGAGGGGGCTGCTCCTGCGGCCCCTGCCGCGGATCCCGTGCGCGAGAAGTTCGTCGCCTACACGGACGTGATGTTCCTGGTCGGTCAGGCCTGGCGCGCTGCGGGCGATCGCGAGCGTGCCGAGGCGGCGTTCACCGCCAGCGGCCGTCAGCCCGGTACCGAGACCGAGGAGCCCGTGCGCGCCGAGGGTGAGCGCCGCGAGCGTCCCGAGCGCGGTGAGCGCCCCGAGCGGGGCGAGCGCCGTGAGCGCGGCGAGCGGGGTGCTCGCGGCGACCGTCCGGAGAGGGGTGACCGTCCGGAGCGCGGTGAGCGCCGTGAACGTGGCGAGCGCGGTGCTCGCGGTGAGCGTCCCGAGCGGGGCGAGCGTCGTGAGCGCGCCGAGCGTCCGCCCATGCCGGAGCTGACCGGCGACTGGTCCGAGCAGGCCAAGCAGCTCGAGACCATGGGCCGCACCCGTGACGCGGGCAGGCTGCACGAGCGCAACAACTCCTTCGCGGAGGCGATTCGCCTCTTCGAGGCGGGCGGCGACATCAAGAGCGCGCTGCGCTGCGCGGTCGAAGGCAAGGACATGGACGCGGCGCGCCGCCTCGTGGCGGGGCTGCCGGCCGATCAGATTGGCCCCACGCTGGAGAAGGCGGGCGCGTACGAGCTCCTCATGGAGCACTACGTGGCCAAGGCCGACTTCGAGAACGTGGCGCGGCTGTACGAGCGCGCTCGCCAGTACGATCAGGCGGGCCTCGCGTACGAGCGGGCGAACAAGCTGACCCAGGCGCGCAAGTCGTACGAGCGCTCGCGGGACATGGCGAGCGCCAACCGCGTTCGGGGCCTCGAGGTGAAGTCGCTGGTGGAGCGCGGGGATCGGCTGGGCGCGGCGACGCTCCTGGCTGCCGCGGGCCAGCGCCGCGAGGCCGTGGAGGTGCTGAGCCCTCTGCCTCCGCCCAAGGCGTTCCACTTCATGCAGCGGCTGAAGCTGGACGAGGAGGCCAAGGCCCTCGCCCAGCGCGAGCTGGCCCGCGCCGACGAGGAGAAGAAGCCCGCCGGCCGCGCCCGCTGGCTGGAGCTGCTGGGTGAGACGGCGTCCGCCGCCGAAGCCTGGGAGCAGGCGGGCCGCAAGGAGAAGGCCCTTCCGCTCCATGAGCAGCTGGGCAACTTGCCCCGCGCCGCTCAGCTGGCCGAGGAGCTTCAGCAGAAAGCCAAGGCCATCGAGCTCTACACGCGGCTGAACGATGCCGCAGGCTTGGAGCGCGCCAAGACCCTGCCGGAGGCTCCTCCCCCGCCTCCTCCGGGTGCCGCCAAGGAGTCCGAGAAGGACGCCGAGGCTGGATCCGAGACCCCATCGCCTGCTACCTCGTCTGGGGAGCAGGAAAGTCAATAGTTCTCGCCGGTTGGCGAGCTTTGCGCGATTGCCCGGGGACGCTCACGATCGCTAGAGTCTCACCCCTCTAGCGCCTCCGTGCGGTTGCGCTCCCTTTCCCGCGAGGCCCGCTGTCCATGGAACAAAACTCTTCTCCGCGCTCCACCCCTGTGCGTGCGACCGATGAACGGTCCTTCCTCGAGACCGAGGCCACATTGGAGAAGGCGGGTCGCGTCGAGGACCTGATTCGCCTCTACGAGGGGCGCGGGCGCGAGGTGCCCGCCCCCGAGGCCACCCGTCTCCTGAGCCGCGCCGCGGAGCTCTCGCTCGAGCGGCTCCGGAACCCGGCCCGCGCCGAGGAACTGCTGCGGCGTGCGCTGCTGCTGGCTCCCGATCCGCTCCCCGTGCTGCGCGGGATGAAGACGCTCTACGAGGCCAAGCAGGACGCCGCGTCGCTGGCGGACACGCTGGAGCGGCTGGCCGGCTCCACCACGGGCCAGGAGAGCGCAGGCTTCTTCCTGAAGGCGGCGGATCTCTACGAGACGAAGCTCTTCCGGCGCGACCGGGCGGTGTTCTGCCTCCAGCAGGCCACGCGCGCGGCGCCGGATCGGGCCACCTTCAAGCGGCTGCGCCAGGTGCTGCTGAGCGAGGACCGCTTCCAGCCCGCCTTCGAGGCGCTGGAGCGCGAGCGCGAGGCGATGGGCGCTGAGGGCATGGCCGACGAGTACGCGGCTGTCGCCGAGCGGCTGGTGGAGGATCCGACGGAGCACGCGCTGGCCGAGAAGGTGCTCGAGGTGGCGCGCACGCTGGATCCGCAGAGCGCGCGGGTGGAGAAGGCGCAGAAGGCGCTGCAGCGCTTCGAGCAGACGTGGCGTGACCGCGTCCGCATGCTGCGCAGCATGTCCCTGGAGGAGCGGGACCGGAAGAGCGCGGCGCGGCTGTCGCTGCTCGTGGCGAAGCTCTTCGCCTGGTACGACCCGCAGGCCGGGGCCAGCAAGGTGAAGGAGGCGCTGGACCGGTGCTTCCTGCTGTGGCCGGGCATGCCCGAAGCCCTCAACCTCATCGAGAGGATGGCCGAGCGCAGCGGCGACTTCGCCTCGGCCATTACGCAGTTCGAGGCCATGGCCAACGAGGCCAAGGACCGCACGGCCCAGGTGGACCTGTGGCTGCGCGTGGGCACCGGCCGCCTGACGCGGCTCAATGATCCGGCGGGCGCGCTCGCGGCCATCGAGAAGGCGGCGTCGTCGGACCCGACGCGCGCGGACGCGGTGAACCTCGCGGCGGAGATGCTGATGGAGCATGGCCGGGGCCCGGATGCCCTCGCGGTGCTCGAAAAGCACGTGGCCACCGTGAAGGATCGGCAGGCCCAGGCCTCGCTGCGGCTGCGGCTGGCGGATCTGTGCCTGAACCAGCTGAACGATGGAGCCGCCGCGCGCACGCACCTGGAGGCGGCGCTCAAGGTCGACCCGACGAACGCGCTCGCGGCCTTCGAGCTGGCCCGGCTGCTGGCGGACACCGAGCAGTACGAGGCAGTGGATCCGCTGCTGGATCTGGCGATGCTCTCGCCGCGCCCGAAGGCGGAGCGGATCGCCTTCTGCGAGAGCCTGGCGATGACGTACGAGGAGCGCGGGGATGCTCGCCGTGCCTTCGACGTGCTGTCTCGCGCCTTGGTGCTGGAGCCGGCCCGGCCGCTGCTGCTGGGCACGGTGGTGGAGCACGCGGAGAAGGCACAGGCCCAGCACGAGCTGGCCATGGCGCTCAAGCGGGCAGTGCTGGTGGCTCCCGAGCAGGTGGCGCTGGCCATCTGGCGGCAGCTCGCGCAGCTGCTCCAGGGGCCGTTGGCGGATCCCGTGGGCGCCGAGGCGGCCTGGCGCGAGGTCCTGGCGCGGGCGCCGGGTGACTCGGTGGCCGAGGAGGCCGTGAAGTCGCTCAAGGCGGCGGCGGCGCGCGCGGAGGATCCGCGCGTGAAGCTGGAGACGGAGATCAACCGCAAGGAGACCGCGGGCGCGCCTTCGGACGAGATCGAGCCGCTGGTGCGGCAGCTCGTCTCGATGGCACCGGACGAGCCCGGACCGCTGCAGCGCCTGCAGGCGCTGTGCGTGTCGCTGTCGAAATTCGAGGAGGCCGCGCAGCTGGCGGGCCGGTTGTCGACGCTCGCCGAGACGCAGGTGGAGCGCAGTGACTGGTCGGCGCGGCAGGCGAAGCTCTACGCGGAGCGGCTGAACCGGAATGAGGACGCGGCGAAGCTCTTCCTGAAGCTCCTGTCCGAGAACGTCTCCACGGGCCTCGTGGTGGGCGGGCTGGAGCGGCTGGCCTCGGCGGGCATCCGGACGGCGGAGATCGCCGAGGCGCTCGCCAACCAGTACGGCCGGACGGGCGATCACCAGCGGCAGGTCGCCGCGCTCCAGCAGCAGCTGGATGCCACGACGGACTCCGCCGCGCGTCAGCGCCTCATCGGCCTGCTGGCGACGATCCACGAGAAGCAGCTGGCCGACAGCCGGGCTGCCTTCGACGCCCGTATCCGCGGGCTCCGCGAGAATCCCAAGGATGACCTGAGCCGCGGCGAGGCGTTGCGCCTGGCGCGCGATCTCTCCGCGCAGGCGGAGCTGGTGCGCGTGCTGCGGCGGCTGGCCACGGAGTCCGAGGAGCTGCAGGTGGCCGTGCAGCTGCTGTCGGACTCGGCGACGCTGGCCGAGGAAGTGGGAGCGGTGGCGGACGCCACGGACGCGCTGCAGGCGGCGCTGGGCCGTGCGCCTGAGTCACCCGAGCTGCTCCAGCGGCTGTTGCGGCTGCTGTGGCGCGCGGGCCGCGTGGGAGATGCGGAGGCGCTGCTGCGCAAGCGCATCCAGACGGCCAAAGGTCAGGAGCGCCTGCGGCTGCTGCTCCAGCTGGTGGAGCTCAGCGCCCAGACGGGCCGTCCGGCCGATGCGGCCGATGCGCTGCAGGCGGCGCTCACGCATGGCGCGGAAGAGGGCAAGTTCCTGCCGCGGCTCGCCGAGCTGTACGAGAAGGCGGGCCGGACGCGCGAGCTGAACGACACGCTGGCGCGCATGGTGGCGCTCGCGGAGACGGCGGGAGACACCGAGAAGGTGGCGCGGCTGAAGCTCAAGCGCGCGCAGCTGCTCCAGGGCGCTCCGGGCGGCGATCAGGCCGAGGCAGTGAACAGCTACGCGGACATTCTCCGCCAGCGCCCCTCCGATCCGGATGCGCTGACCGCGCTGGAGGGCATGCTCGCCTCGGGCCCGGCGCGTGAGGCGGCGGCGCGGGCGCTGCTGCCGGCGTACGAAATCACCAAGGACCACCGTAAGTTGGTAGCGGCGCTCGACGTACTCGCCGAGGTGGCGAAGGACGACTCGGCCCGTGCTCAGGCGCTGCGGCAGGCCGCGCACGTGCACCTGACGCACCTGCGCCAGCCAGAGCTGGCCTTCGCGGCACTGGCTCGGGCCATGCGCCTGACGCCGGGAGACGCGGGTCTGCGGGCCACGGCGCGCCAGGCGGCCGAGGACGCGGACGCGCTCGACAGCTACGCCGAGATCCTCCAGGAGCTGACGGAGGAGGGGAATGTTGGCCCCGCGCGCGCCGCGCTGCTGCGCGATCTGGCCGAAGTGCAGGAGAAGAAGCTCGACGACAAGGCCAGCGCGGTGAAGGCGCTGCATGCGCTGCTGGAGCTGGAGCCCACCAACGTCGACTGCCTCAAGTCGCTGCAGCGGCTCCACCGCGCGGGCGAGCAGTGGGCGGAGCTGGCTGAAGTGCTCGAGAAGCTGGCCTCCGTCTCCACAGAGCAGGCGGAGCAGGTGGCGTACCTGCGCGAGGCGGCGCTGCTGCACGAGAGCAAGCTGAGCAACAAGGCGCGCGCTGCCGCCGCGTGGCGCACGATCGCCGAGCGGGATGCGCTCCAGCGTGAGGCCGGGGCCTCACTGGATCGCCTCTACACGGAGCTGAACCAGGCGCAGGATCTGGCCTGGGCGCTGGAACTGCGCCGGAGCCAGGAGGGTCAGAGCCCGCAGGGGCGCGAGGTCTCCTTCCGTCTCGCGGAACTGCTGCGCACCACGCTGAACAACCCGACCGCCGCGCTCAAGCTCTACGAGCGCATCCTGGCCGAGGACCCGGGCCATCCGGGCTCGCGCACCGCTCTGGAGGAGTGGGTGAAGGCGGCCCTGCCGACGAGCCGGGCGGCGCTGGAGACGCTGGATCCGGTGCTCCAGAAGCTGGGAGACCACGCCCGCCGGGTGGCCCTGCGCGAGACGCGCATGGAGGCCGCGCTGACGGCGGAGAAGTCCGAGCTGGCGACGGAGATCCGGCGCATCTACGAGCAGGAGATGCAGCAGCCTTCGCTGGCCTTCATGGCGGCGGTGAAGGCGTTCGCGGCGGGGATCGATCGCGAGGCGTTGCGGCCGGAGCTGGAGCGGCTGGCGCGTGAGACGGGTTCGCACGAGGTGCTGGCGGAGATCTACGAGAACGCCATCTCGGATCTGCCTGCGGGTGATCCATCGGCGATGACGCTGCTGCGCCGGACGGCAGAGCTGCGCGAGCAGTTGAACCAGCCCGAGGAGGCCGCGCGTCTGTGGAAGAGCCTGCTGGAGGACGCTCCGCAGGATCGCCCGGCGCTGGATGCGCTGTCACGCCTGTACGAGAAGGGCCAGAACGCGAAGAACCTCTCCGAGGTGTACGCGGCGCAGGCCCAGCTGGCCACGGATCCGGAGACCCGGCGCGGACTGTTGCTCAAGGCGGGTGACGCCTACGCCAGCGCGGGGGATGACGCGAAGGCCATCGAGGCCTACCGCTCCGCGCTCGCGCTGAAGAAGGCGCCCGAGGGCCTGCTGGCGCTCGACAAGCTGTTTGCGAAGGGCCACCGCGTCCAGGAGCAGGCGGACGTGCTGGCGCAGCTGGCGGAGCTGGCGGCGGACGTCGAGTCCCGCCGGGGCTTCATCCTGCGCCGTGCGCAGCTGCTGGAGCTCGCGGAGAGCACGGCCGAGGCGCTCATGGCCTACCGTGGGCTGCTGGAACTGGTTCCGGGCGATCCGCAGGGCATTGCGGGCCTGGAGCGGCTGTTTGTCCAGGAGGGGCAGCGGCTGGATGCGGCCCGCCTGCTGGAGCCCGTCTACCGGAGTGTCAACGACACCCGGAAGCTGGTGGAGGTGCTGGAGGTGCTGCTGTCCTCCGCTCAACCGGAGCAGCGGCTGGAGCGCATCCAGGAGATCGCCGTCCTGCGAGAGTCGCTGGGACAGACGTCGCTGGCCTTTGCCGCGCGCCTGCGCGCCTTTAGCGAGTTCCCCCAGGCCCCCACCGTGCTCGATGAGCTGGAGCGGCTCGCGGCCGACTCGGGCTCCTTCGAGGAGGTGGCGGCAGCCTACGAGGATCAGCTCGAGCGGGGCGTGCAGGAGCCGCTGGCGGGCGAGCTGTGGAAGCGGTCGGCGGCTGTCTACGACGGGCGCCTGAAGCGCTACGACCTGGCGGTTCGCGCGCTGGAAGAGGTCAGCAAGCGCGAGCCGTACAACAAGGAAGTGCTGGAGTCGATCGCCCGCATCCACCGGCGCACGGGTGCCCACCGTGAACTGGCGCTGGTCATGCGCCGGCAGGTGGCGGCGGAGACCAACGCCAGTCAGCAGATCAACCTGCTCTTCGAGCTGGCGCACCTCGCGGAGGAGACGCTGTCGGACAAGGCGCTCGCCGCGCAGGCCTACCGGGCCATCCTGGAGCGCAAGCCGGAGAACGGCAACGCCCTGAAGCTGCTGGCCAAGGTGCTCACGGAGATGGAGCGCTGGCCGGAGCTGGCGCAGCACATCGAGCGGGAGATCCAGCTCGCGGACTCGCGCAACGCGACCGAGGAGGCCTCGGATCTGCGCGTGCGCCTGGGCCGGTTGAAGTTCACCCGCCTGGATGATCCGCGCGGCGCGCTGGATCTGTACCAGGCGGTGCTGGCCCGCCGGGCGGGACACGCGGGAGCGGTGGGCGCGTTGGAGGAGATGGCACGCTCGGAGAGCCCGCTGCGTGGCGCGGCGGCCAGCGCTCTGGAGCCGGTGTTCGCCGGTGTCGGAGACCACCTCAAGCAGGTGCAGATGTTGGAGGCGCGGGCCTCCGTGGAGCCGCTGCCGCAGGAGCGCGTGGCGCTGCTGCGCCGCATCGCGGAGACGTACGCGGGCCCCATGGAGAACGCGGAGCTGGCGTTCGTGTACGCGGTCCGGGCGCTCCAGGAGCTCCCGGATGAGCTGCGCTCTCTGGAGCTGTGCCTCTCTCTGGTGGAGCCTGCGGGCACGCCCGAGGAGCTGATGGAAGTGCTCGCCAACGTCGCTCCGAAGGCGAGCGACGCGGCGCGAGGAGAGCTGTACCGCGCGCTGGCGCGGCTGCAGGCGCGCATGGGCGAGGACATCGAGGCGCTCGCCGCGTGGCGCAAGGTGCTGGAGGTGCGCCCCACGGACGAGGAGGCCCTGGAGAGCGTGGGCCGGCTGCTCACGTCCGAGGGCAAGCCCGCGGAGCTGCTGGAAGTGCTGCGCCGCCAGCTGGCGATGGCCGAGGATCCGGTTCGCCGTGCCGTGGTGCTCTTCCAGATCGGCGTGCTGCAGGAGGATCAGCTCAAGGACACCCTCGGGGCGCTCGCGACGTTCCGGCGGTTGCTGGAGCTCAAGCCGGATGACGCGGCGGCGCTCGGCCGGATGGAGAGCCTGTGCCAGAAGCAGGAGCGCTGGCCGGAGCTCGCGGACGTGCTGGCCAAGCGCATCGCGCTGATGCCGCCGGAGCAGGCGCTGGAGCTGAAGTTCCGGCTGGCCACGGTGCGCGAGGGCAAGCTGCTGGACAAGCCGGGCGCACTGGCGCTCTTCGGCGAGGTGCTCACGCTGCAGCCGAACCATGCGGGCGCGGTGGCGCGCATGGAGGCGTGGGTGAGCCGCGAGCCGCAGAACCTGCTCGCGGTGGAGACGCTGCTGAAGGCCCTGCGGGCCAGCGGCGACATCACCAAGTTGGCGCAGTACATCGAGGTGCGCGTGGGCGCCTCCACGGACGCCTTCGAGAAGAAGGCGCTCCTGGGCGAGCTGGCCACGCTGCGCGAGACGCAGGGAGAGGCGGAGCTGGCGTTCCTGGCGCTCTTCCGGGCGTTCAAGGAGGACCCGAACGACGCGGACCTGCGTCACCGGCTGGAGAGCGCGACGGATGCCTCCAGCACGTATGACGAGCTGGTGGCGGCCTACGAGGAGGCGCTGCCGCGCATCGCCGAGGCGGAGGACGCGGCGGATGTGTGCCTCAAGCTCGGGCAGATGCTGGAGACGAAGCTGCGCGAGCCCGAGCGCGCCATCACCTACTACGAGCGCGCGCGCACGCTGCACGCGTCCGTGCAGGAGAAGGCGCTGCTGGCGCTGGATCGGCTCTACGTGGGGCTGGAGGCGTGGCCGGAGCTGGCGGGCGTGCTGGAGCAGCTGGCCACGGGCGCCACGGCACCGGCGGACAAGACGGGCTTCCTGTTCCGCCTGGGCCAGCTGTGCCAGGAGCGCCTGGAGAGCATGGACCGGGCGGCGTCGGCCTACGAGCAGATCCTGACCATTGATCCGGCGCACCTGGCGTCCGCGCGGCTCCTGGAGGGCCTGTACGAGGCGGCGGGCGCGTCCGACAAGCTGTACGCCATCCTGCAGCACGAGCTGGAGCGCGTGAGCGGGGCGGAGAAGGAGCGCGTTCTCTCCAAGATGGCGCAGGTGTCGGCCGAGGGGCTGGCGGACCTGGGCCGCTCCATCGAGCTGTACCGCGAGCTGCTGGCGAAGAACCCGCGCAACGAGCAGGCCTTCTCCGCGCTGGAGAGCCTGCTGGAGCGCGCGGATCGTCCGGAAGAGCTGCGGACGTTGCTGGCGGATCGGCTGGCGCAGACGCTGGATCCGCGCGAGGTCGTGCGCCTCAACGAGCGGCTGGGCCGGGTGGCGTACCGGCTGCTGAAGCAGCCCGAGGCGGCGGTGCCGTACTTCAAGGCCGCGCTGGACCGCGACCCGCGCCACCGGGTGGTGCTGGACACGCTGCGTGAGCTGTACGAGGAGACGGCCCAGCGTGAGGAGCTGGTGGCGGTGCTGCGCCGGCTCGTGCCGCTGCAGGAGTCCTCGGAGGGCGTGAAGGCGCTGCGCATCCGCCTGGCGGAGGTGCTGGCAGAGATGGGCCGCCGCGAGGAGGCGCTGGACGCCGCCCGCCGCGCGCTCGAGGTGGAGCCGCACACGGTGCCGGACCTGGATCGCGTCCAGGCGCTGTTCGTGTCCCTGCGTGCCTATAACGACGCCGTCCGCGCGCTGGAACTCAAGGTGCAGGTGCACCTGGGCACGGAGGAGCGCGAGCAGGCGGTGGCCGCGTACTTTGCGGTGGCGGACATGTGGGAAGGCCCGGGCGCCAAGCCCGAGCAGTCCGCGGGCGCTCTGGAGAAGGTGCTGGAGCTGGATCCGGCCAACCGCACGGCCTTCGAGCGGGTGTCGGCGCTGTACCGCAGCCACAACGACTGGCGTGCCTACGCCGGCGTGGTGGACCGGTACATGCCTAACCTCGTCACGGACGAGGAGAAGCTCACCTGGCTGCGCGAGCTGGCGCGGGTGCAGGAGGAGCGGCTCGGTCAGAAGGACGTGGCGTTCCTGGCCATGTGCCGTGCGCTGCAGATCGACGCGGCGGACGACACCATCCGCGAGCAGGTGGAGCGGCTGGCGAACGAGACGGGCTCTCATGAGGAGCTCGCGGCGGTCTACGAGGAGGTGGCGGACTCGCTGCCCAAGGGACCGCTGGCCGAGCGGCTCTACGCCACGCTGGCGCGCGTCCACGACGAGAAGCTGGATGACGCGGCTGCGGCCGAGGCGGCGTATCGGAAGATCCTCGAGTTCGACCCGACGAACGCCACGGCGCTCGAGGGGCTGGCGGGGATGTTCCAGCGGCGCGGCCGGGACCGCGAGTACGTGGTGGCCCTGGAGCAGCAGCTCGAGGCCGCTGCGTCCATCGAGTCGCGCAAGAGCATCTTGAAGGAGATCGCCCGCATCTACGACGAGCGGGTGGGGGATCCGCAGGAGGCGGCCACGGCGCTGCTGCGAGCCCTGGAGCTCGAGCCGGACGTGGAGACGCTGGACGTGCTGGCCGCGCTGTACCGCCGCCAGAACGCGCACTCGGACGTGGCTGCCACGTTGCAGCGCAAGCGGGACCTGATGGGCACGGCGGAGGAGCGCGCGCGCATCCAGGTTGAAGTGGCGGGCGTCTACGAGCGGGACATCGGCGATGACGAGGCCGCGGTGGTGGCCTACCGGCAAGCGCTGGAGTTCAACCCGGAGAACCGCGAGGCGCTGGAGTCGCTCGAGCGGCTGCACACGAAGATGGACCAGCCGGCGGAGCTGCTGGCGGTCTACGAGCGCATGCTGGAGCTGAGCACGGACTACCGGGAGCGGGTCCGGGTGCTCTTCCGCAGCGCGGGCATCTGGGAGGACAAGTACCAGAACCTGGCGAACGCGGACGCCTGCGTCGAGGCCATCCTGGCCATCGACCAGACGAACATGCAGGCCATCAAGACGCTGATCCGGCTGCGGCGCATGCAGGAGCGCTGGGAGGATCTCATCGTCGCCTACGAGCGTCAGCTGTCGCTGACGACCGAGCCGAAGGAGCAGGCCGAGCTCTACGTGGAGATGGGCACCGTCTATCACCAGCAGCTCAAGGCGGTGGACCGCGCGGTGGCCAGCTACCAGTACGCGCTGCAGGTGGAGCCCTCGTGCCGGCCGGCGCTGAACGCCCTGGGCAAGCTGTACGAGCGCAGCGGCAACTGGCCGGACGCGCTGGAGATGCTGCGGCTCGAGGCGCAGGTGCTCGGTCAGTCGCCGGAGGCGGTGGAGCTGTACCACCGCATGGGCAAGATCAACGAAGACATGTTGATGGACACGGGGAGCGCGAAGTCCAGCTACCAGCAGGCGCTCGCGATCGACCCGGGGTACCTGCCCAGCATCCGCGCCCTCAAGGGCATTCAGGAGCAGGATCAGGACTGGGGCGGCTACGAGCAGACGCTGCTCCAGGAGGCCCAGAGCTCCGATGATCCGCAGGCCAAGGCCCGCGCGCTGCTGGACGTGGCGAAGTACCACGCGGAGACGCGGCAGGATCAGCAGACAGCCACTCACTACTTCGAGGAGGTACTCAAGCACGTCCCGGACAGCCTCGAGGCGGCGCGCCCACTGGCGGACGTCTACATCGCTCGCGAGGACTGGATGCTCGGCGAGAAGATGCTGGACATCGTCGTCCGGAAGATGGCGGAGAAGGCCATCGCGGAGAAGGACGGCGCCGTGACGGTGGATCTGTCGCGGCAGCTGTACCGGCTCGGCTACGTGTCGGAGAAGCTGGGCAAGCGCGAGAAGGCGCTCGATGCGTACGAGAAGTCCTACGGTCTGGACTCACGGTACCTGGCCAACCTGGAGAGCTTCGGCAACCTGCTGGTGCAGTCCAAGCGCTACGACGACGCGCTGAAGGTGTTCCAGGCCATCCTCATCCACCACCGCGAGAGCCTCACGGACCTGGAAGTGGTGGAAGTCTACTGGCAGCTCGGTGACGTGCTGGCCGCGCTGGGCCACGCGGACCGCGCGCAGAACCACTTCGAGAAAGCGCTGGCCATCGACCCGGGGCACGAGCCGTCCCTGCGGGCCCTGGTGGCGCTGATGGACAAGGCGCGCCAGTACGAGAAGTCCGCCGAACTGCGCCAGCAACTCGTCAACGTGCTGGACGGCGAGGCCAAGGCAAAGGTCTTGCTGGAACTGGGCGAGATCGCGCGGGAGATGCTGAAGGACCCGTACATGGCCATCGACGCGTTCAGCGGCGCCCTCAGGGAGCAGCCGGATGCGCCCGAGGTGATGGACAAGCTGTACGTGCTGCTGCGCGAGACGCGCCAGGGGCACAAAGCGGCGGACGTGCTGCAGCGGATGCTGTCGCTGCCCGCCCTGGCCGCCGAGCCGCACAAGGCCAAGCGGGTGTGGTTCGCGCTGGCGGAGATCCGCCGTGACGAGGCGAAGGACGTGGAGGGCGCCGCCGAGGCGTTCAACCGCGCCCTGGACCTGGATCACCGCTTCGTGGAGGCCTTCAGCGCGCTCGAGGCGATGCTGGGGCAGGCCAGCCAGTGGAAGGCGCTGGAGGACAACTACGCGCGGATGCTCTCTCGCATCCCGAAGACGCCGGACACCCACGTGGCGCGCATGGCACTGTGGCGTGCGCTGGGCGATCTGTACCTCCAGGTGCTGAAGAACACCGAGGGCGCGGTGGCGGCCTACGGCGTGGTGGCCAAGGGCCTGCCGGAGGATGCGAAGGTGCAGGAGACCTTCGCCGAGGTGGCGGGCCAGGTGCAGGGCAAGGAGGAGGAGGCCATCGCGGCGCTCCGCCGGGCGCTGCCGAACACGGAGGATCCGCGCAAGGTGTGCGGCCACCTCGTGCGCCTGCTGGCGGTGCGCAAGGACTACGACGGGGCGTGGCTGGCCGCGCAGGCGGTGGGGGGCCTCATCGGTGATCCGGGGGATGACGAGAAGGAGATCCTCACGAAGCTGGGGCCCTACGCCAAGCGCAAGGAAGTGGCGCAGCGCGCGCTGACGGATCGGCTCTGGCAGACGCACCTGTTCCACCCGAAGGTGCGCACGCCGCTCTCGGAGCTGATGGGGATCCTGTTCGAGCAGGTGGGGCACCTGTACGCGGTGCCCTTCCAGCAGTACCAGATCGTCCCGAAGAAGCACCGCATCGACGTCGGCACCTCGCAGGAGTACCACGTCCACCACTACCGCTACGTGGCGCGGCTGTTGGGCATGGAGGCGGTGGAGCTCTACTCGCCGTTCCTCATGGCCACCCGCGAGCGGCTCAGCCGGCGCTCCAACGAGCCCGCTCCCGAGCCGATGATCAACGCGGAGCTGCTGCAGACCCACCCGGCCTGCGTGCGCGTGGGCGGTAAGTTCTTCGCGGAGCAGGGACAGAAAGAGGTCTACTACCTGCTGGGCCGCACGCTCGCGCTGGCGCGCTCGGAGCTCGCCTTCAGCCAGCGGCTGGCGCCGGATCGGCTCGAGGCGCTGCTCCAGGCGGCCATGACCATGGTGGTGCAGATCCGGCACACGGCGGATCCGCGGCACTTTGCGGAGGCGCGGCAGTTGCTGGAGAAGAACCTCAGCGAGCCGGCCAGGGCGGCGCTCGCCAAGGTGGTTCGCGCCTACCTGCCCACGGCCACTCCGACGGACGTGCGCACCTGGTTGGAGGGCGTAGAACTCACAGCGGCCCGCGCGGGGCTCTTCGCCTCGGGCGAGATGGAGCCGGCCAAGCGGATGGTCACTGGGGAGACCGGATCCTCCTTCCGCGTGCCGCCGCGCACCAAGCTCCGGGATCTACTGGTGTTTGCGACCTCCGAGGACCTGCATGATCTGCGTGTCGCCGTAGGGACGCACGTGGAGGTGCAGGTGAGGAAGTAGCGGTTAGATCGGGGGGAGGGTTCAGCCGTTGAAAGGCAACCGGGCGGTCTTGGGACGCATCCTTGACCCCCCCGGTGAGCACCTCTACGATTTTGGTTTGGCGGGATTTCTTCCGTCTTTTCTGTGACTTGCGGGGAACGATGCGCTTCGTCTGCGACAGCTGCCGCGCGCAGTACATGATTAGCGACGACAAGATTGGCGCCAAGGGCGTCAAGATTCGTTGCAAGAAGTGCGGCCACACCATTGTGGTGCGTCCTGCCGGCGCCGCGGCGCCGAAGGATGATGGCTCGTCCGAGGCTTCGGCTGTGACGGCCACCACGACGGCCAATGGGGCCGCGAACGCCAACGCTGCGGCGTTGCCGGCCTCGTTGGGAACGCCGCCCGAGGGTGGCCTCTTCACGGATGTCGAGGAGGACGAGATCGGCGCGGTATTCGATCAGGTCCTCAACTCGGGCTCGCAAAAGATCGGCTCGGGTGATGACAAGGCCAAGGAGGCGAAGGCGGCCTCGGCGGAGGCCATGCGCAAGCTGGCCGAGGCCGAGGAACTGCCGGACGATCCCAAGGCCACGGCATCCGCGAACGACTGGTTCGTCGCCATCGACGAGAAGCAGGTGGGGCCGCTCACCGTCGACAAGATCAAGGAGCACTGGGATCGCGGCGAGGTGGGTCCGGACAGCCTGTGCTGGCGCGCGGGCTTCAGTGACTGGATCCCACTCTCCGAGGCGAAGGAGCTGGCCTCGGTGCTCGCGCCGCGTCCGGCGAAGCCGGTGATCGTCGCGCCTGCATCGGTGGCTGCGGCATCGTCCGCTCCGTCTGCGCCGGTGGAGTCCGCTTTCAGCGCGGGGGCTGCGTCGAAGAACAACCGTCCGGAGATTCCGGCGGCTCCGGCGCTGGGCCAGGAGCCGACGTCGTCGGGCTGGAAGCCCTCGGCGGCGAGCGTGCTGGCCTCGCTGGTGAAGGAGGAGAACGACGCGCTGTCCAAGCCTCCTCCGAAGCCTGCGGTGGAGGAGAAGCCCTCGGCGCCGGGTCTGCTGGATCTGCCGCCTCCCGAGCCCGCGATGGCACCTGCGGCGCGTGCGGCGCCGATGATGGCGGCGGCGGCCGAGCCGATGCGTGCATCACAGCCTGCGCCCATGCCGTACGCGCCTGCTCCGGCACCTGCGCCTGCGTACGCGCAGCCTGCGCCTGCGTACGGGCAGCCGGCCTATGCGGGGGCGGGGTATCCGCAGCCCGCGTACCCGGGATATCCGCCTCCGGCGGCGCCTGCGGCTCAGGGGGGTGGGAACAAGACCGTGATGTTCGCGGCCATTGGAGGCGTGGTGGTGTTGCTCTTGGTGGTGGGCGGTTTCTTCGCTTTCCGAAGCCCGCCGCCTCCGCCTTCCGAGCCTGTGGCAGCCGTGACGCCGGCTCCCCAGCCCAAGGAGCCCGAGCCGGCCACTCCGCCGGTGGCCAAGGTGGAGCCGCCTCCGAGCGCCCCTGCGGCCAACCCGCCGACACCGACGCCTGCGCCAGCCGTTGCTGCGGCCACGCCACCTGCGGCTCCTGCGGCGGGGACGGCTCCGGCCACGCCTGCGGCCACTCCTGCGGCGACGCCGACGCCTCCTCCCACGACACCGGCGGCGACTCCTGCGGCGGCCGAGGCCGTGGCGAAGGTGACGCCTTCCTCGAAGACGGGGGAGCGGAAACCGTCTTCGGGCGAGTCCTCGCGTCCGAGCTCTTCGAGTTCTTCGAGTTCGTCCAAGTCCGAAGCCGTGTCGAAGCCGTCGAAGCAGTCGGACGATGGCCTGGGCGATGACTTCGATGATCTGTTCGGGACGAAGAAGCCTGCGGCGGGGAAGACGGCCAGCGGCGAGAAGACGCCGTCCACGTACATTCCGCCCGCGCCGGGCGGCGACGTGCCCGAGCGGCTCGGTCAATCGGACATCATGTCGGTGGTGGTGGCGAACAAGCCGGCCATCGTGAAGTGCGTGAACGAGCAGAAGAAGAAGGATCCGGGCCTGACGGGCCGTCTGGTGATGAGGTGGGTCATCCAGACGAACGGCAAGACGACGGGCGTCTCGGTGAAGTCGGAGGAGTTCAAGAAGACCTATATGGCGACCTGCATCTCCGGGCTCATCAAGGGTTGGAACTTTCCGAAGCACAAGAAGCAGGGCGATCCCATCGATTTCCCGTTCATTTTCTAGAAGTGATTGCGAGCGGACAGTGGCGCGGCGGTAACAAAAGGCCGTGCTGCTGTCCGCTTTCGTTCGCGCTGAATTTCCCAGTGGGGAGTGCGTCGAGGGGGCGTCAACATTCGTTGACACATCCAGACAGGCGGGGCTAAAGCGACCGCCGCTCGCAAGAATGGGATGGGGGCTTGTGAGGCCGGAAGCCCCATGCGAGGCACCCACAGGAGGAAGTCCAGCATGCAGCTTCGTAAAACGTTGATGATGCTCACCGCGCTGAGCGCGCTGAGCGTGGTGATGACTGGTTGCCCGGCGGATGAGGAGACCAGCCTGACGTGCACGGCGGATGGAGACTGCCTCGACGGCGAGATCTGCCACCCGTCCTCGAAGGTCTGTGTGAAGACCTGTACGGCGGGATCGGACTGTCCCTCGAGCGCGAAGACGTGCGCGGCGATCAGCACCTCGGACAACCGTCAGGTGTGCCAGTGCTCCACGGACGTGCTGTGCAACTCTGAGGGAACGACGGACCTGGTGTGCTCGAACCTGGACAAGGTCTGCACGCCGAAGTGCACCTCGGACTCGGCTTGCGGCACGGGCCGCACCTGCGACACGGCGACGGGCCAGTGCAAGGCCGGCTCCAACCCGGGTACGACCTGCTCGGGCACCGCGCAGTCGACCTGCTCTTACGGTCAGTTCTGCTCCAGCTCCACGTGCACGGCGGCTCCGGTTGCTCCGACGACCTGCGAGAACTTCCCGTCCGGCAACCGTCCGGACTGGAGCGCGACCACCAGCAACGGCCCGGTGATCTACTCGATCACCAAGCTCCGCTACGAGACGAACTCGAGCTTCTGCACGAGCGGCGGTGCTTACGTGTTCAGCATCCGGGCCTACCGGACCGATGCGAACTGGCCTGACACCCGCAATGGTCTGTCTGGCTTCTTCTACGTGAAGACGGATACGACCAAGCTCGACGTGGTCAACTCGGGCCTCCTGCTGCCCAACACGGGTTACAACCGCAGCACGACCAACCTGAAGGACGCCGAGTTCCAGACCTACCTGTGCGCGAACCTGTCGAGCATCCAGGTTGGCTACTACTTCACGGGTGGCAATCCCGTGTGCGCGAGCTTCAATCAGTAGTCATGGATAAGCAGCAGCTTGTGTAACGCTGCTGGTGACATCGATGACCCCACTTTCGGATTTGCCGGGAGTGGGGTCTTGTCGTTCAAAGTGCTCTAAGGTGAGCTAACTGCGGGAACAGTTTCGTGAATAATGCCGAATTGATCCCGTTGATCTAGGCAGCGACGGTGAGGCCGTCGAACTGCGGATGAAAGGAAGACCTCATGTTGACCAAGAAGTGGACCAAGGCTCTCGGGATGATGGTTGTGATGACGGTAGCCCCTGCGGCGTTTGCGTCGTCGCCCATCAAGCTCAACTGCCCGGCGGGGACGGTTCAGAAAGGCGGTTCGGACGCGACGCACGACATCACTGCGTGCGTGAAGAAGAGTGAGCAGGGGTTCAAGCCTCACGGTCCCACTGTGTACTTCTACCCGAACGGCGCCAAGCAGGCGGAGGGGCAGTCTGAGAACGGCTTCCGCACTGGCCTCTGGACCTCCTTTGATGAGAAGGGCAACAAGACCGGGACTGCCATGTTCAAGGGCAGCAACTTCCACGGTGAAGTCGTGGAGTTCTACCCCAGCGGCAAGGTCCGCAAGGTGGACCTGTACTCGGAGGGCCTGCGTGAGGGGACCGCCAAGGAGTTCTCCGAGGATGGCCGGGTTGTGAAGCAGGTGGAGTACCGCAACAACCGTGAGGTTGCGGCCAAGTAAACGGAGCGAGCAAGGTCCCGCGACGACAAGCGGGCAGAGAAAAAGTTGCCCTCCTCCTTGCACCAGCACCGAGGCCCTCTTCCAAGCGGAGGAGGGCCTTTTGTTTCGCCGCTGCATTGCCCCGGCCTACGGGCTCGGCTAGAAGCGCCGCTGTGAAGGTCGTGTCTCTCATCCCCCAACTGCCCGAACTCCCGATCTGCACCGTGGAGGAGATGGGCCTTCGAGAACTGGAGCGCCTGCGGCTCATCTTGCGCGGGGGGTCCGTTATCGATTGGCGGCGGATGCACTTCCAATCGCGGGACGAGGTGGATCATTTCCTGCGGCTCTGCCAACTGGACGTCTCGCGGCTGTATGACGATGCCTGGGCGCGCGCGGTCCTGGCGGACGCTGTGGAGTACCTCCGCAAGACGTTCAACTATCGGGTTGCCGAGGCCGTGGCGAACCCAGCGGAGATTCACGATCTTTTCCTATATGCCTCCGGAGCCAAGGGGCTGCCCAAGTATCGCCGGATCGCCTGCATCGTCCTGAAGGTCATGCACGTGATCCAGCACATTGAAGGACGTGACCTTCTCTTCCAGTTGCCTGTTTCCGAGGCGGAACTGGCGGATTTGGTGACAGCGAAGGTTCTCAGTGTGGCCCAGGAGATTCAGGCCAAAGGTCTGCCTGTGCTGGAGTTCGCGCATTCCATCAAGACGCGTGACTCGTTGGTCACCAAGCTGATTGCGAAGAAGGAGACGGTGGCTGCGCAGGTCTATGATCGCACGCGGTTCAGGATCATCACGAAGCGTCACGAAGACATTCTCCCGATTCTCTATTTCTTGACCCAGCGCCTGTTCCCCTTCAACTTCGTGGTTCCTGGGCAAACAGAAAACTCACTGCTCCCGTTCAAGTCAGTACTGGCCGAGCACCCGCACTTCGAACAGTACGCGACACAACTGCATCTGGATCGTGATTACGAAGACCGAGAAGACCGCACCAGCAATCAGTTCTCTGGTAGCACATTCCGCGCGCTCAACTTCATCGTGGATATGCCATTGAGGATGGATGCGTATCTGCCTCCCCCTGAGAAAGATATTCGTCCGCGCAAGGGGAGGGTGGTGTTTTGTCTGGTTGAGTTTCAGATCATGAATGAAGAGACGGCTCGCCTTAATGAAGAGGGCGAGAATGCTCACAAACTCTATAAGAGGCGCCAGAAACGGCGTGTGCTGCGCCGTCTCGCACGCGGTTTGGTTGTCCCGAAGCGACAGGGTTAACCAAAGCATCGAATTGCACTCGAAGAATGCACGAATACCGCAATCTTAAGGGTATTCATAGGTGATGAGAAGTTCTGCCAGCTTGGGGGTTTGCTCCACGTCCGAGACGATGGTGTCACGGAGGCCATCATTGTTGCTTGGAACCTCAAAGCGCAGTCTGAACTGAGAACGCTTGGAGTTGCGGTTGGTTCTCTCAAGCCAGTCAAGCGCCACGAGCGATGTGACTTCGGAAGTCAGGGTGGCAGGAATGGCACTGTTCAGGACAATAATGGGCGAGCCTAAAGCGGCTGACTCATATTGACCTTTTGAGCTTGGGTTGGTTGTGTCCGTGGTTGAAAATGCAATCGATTCGCCAATGAAGACTCTTTCAAGAAGGAGTCTTCCAAGGGAAGAGAAAGGGCTGCCCTGTTGGCTTGATGTGAACCATTTGAGTCTGCAGTCAGCGATGCGGGCTAGATTTTCTGGCAGGACATCGAGTTTGAAGCCGATAAAGAGCCGCACCTCGCGATTCTGGGTATTGTCGCCAACGTTCTCAAGATTGTAGAGGGCACTTGTTCTGGCGTAATCGGGAGCAAGTGCAGAGCCGCTTGTGTAAGGATCGAAGTCAATCGTAACCGTGTTCACTCGAATGGCGCGGAACGAGGCGGCCGTGGCGCTCTCCAGTGTGTTTCCAGCCAAGTCCTTGGCGGCCATCGAGACTTGCCATCCCACGGTTGTTCCGTAAGGAAAGTCCGTGTCTGGGTTGAACGTCATCACGGTTCCTTCCGCGCTCCAGGTGAAGACGCCAGCGTTGAACCCCGAAGGCGACGTGATGGCGAAAGCGGTCTGGGCCGAGGCTTTGTCCATCGGCTCTGAGAACGTCACGGTGAAGGTCGCGCTCTGTGCCACCCCGATGGCTCCGTAGGACGGGCTGATGGCGAGGATGGTTGGCGGTGTGGTGTCGGGCGCAGGCCCCGTTGTCTCGAACGAGAATTGCTTTCGGTCCGTTAGCGCGTTGCCCGCCACGTCCTTGCCGTCCACCGACAGCATGTAGGTCGTGTTCTGGGCCAGCGCCGCCAGTGGCTGCAGCGTGAGCTGGGTGTTGTTGCTCGTCCAAACTCCAGTGCTGAGCGCCACCATAGGTGCGATTGATACCTGCACCGTGCCCACATTCATGGGCTCGGAGAAGGTGAACTGGAACTGAGGGCTCGTGGTCACGTTGGTCGAGCCGTGCGTTGGCACCGTTGCAGTGAGGGTTGGCGGGGTCGAGTCCGCAGGAACTCCTCCGTCCGGCTTGGTGCCCCCATCCGGGACTTCCGGATTCGGAAGGGGGTCCCCTACCTCGGGAACATTGATGCAGGCAGACATCAGAACAGCCACAACCAAGGGGATGAAACGATTGAGAAGGGTCATGCCACGCTTCCAGAGCAAAAGGCGGTCCACTCCCTTCGTGGATATGCCTCGCCCGCTAAAGGGCCCAATTCTCAGCAGAAAAGACGGTTTTGGACGCCAATGCCAGTGGCTGGCTGTTCCGTCCGGCGCTCACACCGTCCGCCGCCGTAGACGAGGAGTCCACGCCGCGAGACGGTTGGGCCTTGGCTACACCTCGGACGGTCCCTGAAACGGAAGGGGCGCGTCCGAGGCTCTGAAGGAGGGGAGTCCTACTTCTTCTTCCGGTTCTTCTTCCGGTTCGCCTTCTCGCGCTTGCGGCGCTCCTTGATGGCGTCCTTGTCCTCCGGCTTGCCCGCCGCCGACGGCGGCGCGTAGCCCATCAGCCGCGCCTTCGCCATCGCCGCCTGGCCCATCGGAGGCGTGTAGCCCGGCGCGATCTGCGGCAGCTGCATGGGCATGCCTCCCATGCCTCCCATGCCGCTCATCGCCTGCTGCATCAGCTTGTCGTTCCCCATCAGGCCCGACAGGTCCATGTTCTTCATCTGAGACAGCTGCCCCAGCTGCTTGAACCCCGGAATCCGTCCCAGCAACCCCGGATTCTGACCAATCGTCCCCATCACCTGCTGCATCATCCCGAACTTCTGCAGCAGCTCGCGCACGTCCTCCGCCTTGCGCCCACTGCCCTTCGCGATGCGCTCCACCCGGCTTGCGTTGATCAGGTCCGGCCGCAGCCGCTCCTTCTCCGTCATCGAGTCATACATCGCCTCGATCTTCGTCAGCTCCTTCTCGTCCGGGTTCAGCTGCTCCGTCAGATCCCCGAACAACGGGAACTTCTCCAGCAGGTCCTTCAGCGGCCCCATCCGCCGCACCATCCGGATCTGCTCCACGAAGTCCTTCATCGAGAAGTTGCCGGACAGCAGCTTGCGCGCGTCCTCCTCGGCCTTCTTCTCGTCGACGACCTTCTCGAAGTCCTTCATCAGGCCGACGATGTCGCCAAACCCGAGAATCCGGCCCGCAAGCCCGTCCGGCCGGAACTCTTCGAGCTTGTCCATCGACTCGCCCATGCCGAGGAACTTGATCGGCTTCCCCGTCACTTCCTTGATCGACAGCGCCGCGCCACCACGCGCGTCACCGTCCAGCTTCGTCAGGATGAAGCCGTCCAGCGTCAACCGCCGGTCGAACTCGGCCGCCGTGCGCACCGCGTCCTGGCCAATCATCGCGTCGCACACCAGCAGGATGTTGTCCGGGTGCACCTTGCCCTTGATGGACTCCAGCTCCGCCATCAGTGCCTCGTCGATGGCAAGCCGGCCCGCCGTGTCGATCAGCACCACGTCGCACTTCTGGTCCCGCGCCGCAGCGTACCCGCGCGCCGCCAGCTCCGGTGGCGGCACGTTGGGCTCGAAGTACACCGGCACCTTCAGCTTCTCGCCCAGCACCTTCAGCTGGTCCACGGCGGCCGGACGGTAGATGTCCGCCGCCACCAGCAGCGGCTTGCGTCCCTCTTGGAGCAGCCGGTTGGCGAGCTTGCCCGTGGTCGTCGTCTTACCTGAGCCCTGCAGGCCCACCATCATGATGCCGCTCAGCTGCCCCTTGGGCTTGAGCTTCAGGCTCGTGTCCACCGGCCCCATCAGGGCCTCGAGCTCGTCGTGGCAGATCTTCACGAAGTAGTCCGCCGGGCTCACCTTCCGCTTCTGGCCGGACTTGTCCGTGATGGTCGTCTGCACCACCTCGCCCACGGTCTTCTCGCGGACGCGGGCGACGAACTTCTTCACCACATCGAAGGCGACGTCCGCCTCCAACAGGGAGACGCGGATGTCGCGCAGTGACTCATCCACCACATCCTGCGTGAGCTCGCTCTTGCCGGCGAGGCGGTTCTTGGCGGAGCGGAAGCCCTTGGTGACAGTCTCGAGCATGGCGGGCGCTTTATAACAAGGGCGGGCCGGAATCGACCGTTGAGCGCATTGCGGCCGTCCAGCAGTTGAGAGATGGTCCCGACACCGTTGTGGCGCTCGGGCACGAGTGGCGGAACAGGCAGACGCAGCGGACTTAAAATCCGCTGGCCCGTAAGGGCCGTCCGGGTTCGATCCCCGGCTCGTGCATTCTTAACCACCGGACTTCACTGGGAAATTCTCCTCGTCCCGCACCAGGTGCCCCAGTGCGACCCTTGAGCGCCCGGACGGCGTCCTTCTTGACGTCCGCGCTGGACGGCCTTGAGAGGTACCCCCCGCATGACCCAGTGGCCGGCGAACGTGTGTCGCATCGTGTGCCAGCCGATGGGACGTAGGCCCGCCCGCTTGTGGGCTCGGAGGAGGGTGTCCCGGCAGGCGTCGTTCTTGAGGCTTGAGGGAGGTTCCCTGGGCATCGCAGAAGACGAACGGCCCGCGGAGGTGCCGGTGCGACTTGAGGGCGCACTCCGGGCAGGTGGCCAGATCCGCCGGGATGATGGGCCGAGGAGGAGCGCTCGGGTCACTGTCGAGGATGCGGAGGTCCTCATCGTGTCCGGGGGACTGCTGCGCGAGCTACCCGGGCGGCGGGCGGAGCTTCACGCTCGAGGGACTGCCGGAAGTCCTCCACCCTGGGAACTGGCCCCTCCACCTCGATGCGGACCCCGTCGGTGCTATTGCGTACCCATCCCACCAGCCCATGGCGGCGGCGTGGACGAAGGGGCGGAAGCCCACGCCCTGCACCACGCCTTGCACGGTGATGGCCAGCCGGATCACCCTCGGCTCCTCCCTCCACTCCCTCCGTGCCGCCACAAGCCGGGCATCGCAGCACGTGGTGCTCCGGGGCGTAGGTGTGTCCACAAGAGCCCGGCACCGTGCGCTCACGTGGATGAGTTCCAGAAAGAGCCGCGCCCCCTCCGCCTTGGTGCCCCGCGCATGGGCGGCGAAGTGGAAGGCTCCGCTCCTGCTTCGAGAGGGTGAGGGTCCGTAGAATGTGCTCTGCCTCGCGGGGAACGGCGGCGGTGGCCTCAGGCGGATGGATGGATGGGCCACCCAGGATGGACATGAGCGCGGTACTGCCGCAGATCCGCGAGGTGATGTCGGGCGCCTCCAGGTACGAACGCCCGCGCAGCAGGGCTCCGAAGAAGCGTGGCGGCTCGCAGATGGCCAGGCGCACATTCGTGGCCTTGCCCTCCCTCCAGGCGCGTGAGGGAGTCTACCTGGAGGGTTCGCGTCCTATTCTTCATGGCGCTCGCTCTCCTCACGGAATGCCGGGGCGTTCGCGTTGAAGTTGCGGAAGGCCCGGACGAGCTCCGCCTCCGAGCGCCCCGCGGCCTGGAAGGCGCGGGCCAGAGAGGCGGTGTTGGGTGTCTCCATGGGCCCGAAGCAGCCGTAGCAGCCGCGTTGGTACGTAGGGCAGAGTGCCCCGCAGCCGGCATGCGTCACGGGCCCCAGGCACGGTGTACCCGTCACCATGACGCACACGTTGCCGCGCAGCTTGCACTCCACGCACACGCTGTGGCTCGGCACGTTGGGCCGCCGCTCCTGGAGGAAGGCGCTCAGCACCTCCAGCAGTTGCCGCTTGTTGATGGGGCAGCCCCGCAGCTCGAAGTCCACCGGCACGTGGTCCGCAATGGCTGTGGAGGTGGCCAGTGTCTCGATGTACTCGGGCTTCGCGTAGACGCTGGAGAGGAAGCCCTGGACATCCTTGAAGTTGCGCAGCGCCTGGATGCCACCCGCGGTGGCGCAGGCCCCGATGCTCACCAGCCGGCGCGACTGCCGCCGCACCTCGCGGATGCGCTCGGCGTCATGGGGTGTGGTGATGGAGCCGTCCACGAGCGAGACGTCGTACATTCCCTTCAGGGACACGCTGGTGGCTTCGGCGAAGTGGACGATGCGCACGGAGTCCGCCAGCGTGAGCAGCTCGTCCTCCAGGTTCAGCACGGTGAGCTGGCACCCATCGCACGAGGCGAACTTCCAGACCGCGAGTGTGGGTCGCTTCCGCTTGCGCGCCATCTCACACCTCGCGGAGGCTGATGAAGGACCGGAGCCGGTCGTAGGAGAACACCGGCCCGTCCTTGCAGAGGAAGTACGGCACGAGCTGGCAATGCCCGCAGAAGGCCACCGCGCACTTCATGTTGCGCTCCAGCGACAGGTGGATGCGCGCGTCGGGCACGCCCAGCCGCTCCAGCTCGCGCACGGTGAAGCGCATCATCACCTCGGGGCCGCACATCAGCGCCACTGTGCGCGCTGGATCCACCGCCACGTCACGCAGCAGCGCAGGCACCACGCCTACGTGTTCCTTCCAGCCAGGGCTCGCCTTGTCCACGGTGACGAGCACCCGCAGCCGCGAGTCCGCTTGCCAGCGCTCCAGGTCCCGGCGGAAGGGCAGATCCTCCGGTGTGCGGGCCCCCACCAGCAGCAACACCTGGCCGTACTTCTCGCGGTGGCGCAGCAGGTGAAGGATGACGGAGCGGAGGGGGGCAAGGCCGAGTCCGCCGGCCACCACGACGACGTCCTGGCCACGTGCCTCCTCCAGTGGCCAGGGCCGGCCGTAGGGACCTCGGACGCCAAGCATGCCGCCTCGGCCCACTCGGCACAGCGCGCGGGTGGTGGCTCCCACGGCTCGGACGGTGTGGATCAGCTCGGCCGGCCGGCTGGGGTCTCCGCTGATGGAGATGGCCACCTCGCCCACGCCGAAGACGTACAGCATGTTGAACTGGCCCGGCTGGAACGGGAAGCCACCCGGGCGTGAGGAGACATCGAGCGATACAGTCCACGTGTCGGCCGTCTCGCGGCGGAGGCTCCGCACGCGGAGCGGTTCGGGCGTCAGCGGGCCGGCGACGCCAGGGACGTGTGGAACGTCGAGGCTCATGCTCCCGCCTTGTAGACATCGAGCCGCTGCAGCCGGACGCGCTCCAGCCGGTCGTAGAGCTGACGCAGCAGGCGCATGGCCAGCGCAGGCTCCAGCACGGGGTGCTCCGGCGAGGGGCCGCGCATGCAGGAGGCATCGAGCGCGAAAGTGTCCACGGACTCTACCGCCCGCGCATCCAGATGCCAGCGGAAGGGTGGGAACAGCCAGGACAGGCCGAGGATGTCGCCGGCCTTCAACGTCTCGAGCAAAGTGGGGCCCCTGCCAGGCACGTTCTGTTCCAGCACCACCTTCCCACTGCGCACCAGGTAGAGCGTGTCCGCCGGATCGCCCTCGCGCAGCAGGAGGGCTCCCGCCGGGAAGGATTGCTCGCGGACCTTGCAGGCAATGGCGCTCAGTTGCTCGGGAGAGAGCCCGCGCAGGAAGGGGTGCTGTTCGAGGGGCGGAAGGGGCTGCGGCATGATCTCCTCTCAGGCGCTGCTCCGGACCCGTCGGTGGCGCGGATGGCCAGCCGTTGACACGGAACAGGCGGCAGGCCCAGGAACTGCTCCACGGCGCCGTGAGCGGCACCCTGCGGCAATCTCGCTCCTCGCTCCAGGTTTCTTCAGCGCGAACTCACGAGTCTCAACGCATCGAGCGCGGGCGCATCCACGGTCGACGCATGGCTCGTACTCCAGGGTGAGGGACAGCGCCATGCGCCAGGCCGGCTGACCCTCCCCCTCGTCCCATGGCAGGGAGGCAAGCCATCTCCCAATCTCAGGGCAGCTCGTTCGACGTGCCGAGGAGGATGCCATGCGCCGCGACAAGAGACTCCGCTTCGCCAGCGTGCTGACCGCCGTGGGCACGGGTGGACTCGCCGCCTACTGGCTCATCCTGCGTCCCTGGCACTTGAGATGGGGAGCCACTCAGGAGGAGTTCACGCGTCCCATGCCCGGCGACGAGCTGGTACAGAGGCCCTTCTACGTCTCGAACCGTGCCATTACCGTCCGCGCGCGACCGGAGGCGATCTGGCCCTGGCTGGTTCGGCTTGGGGTGGGGTCCCAGGGCTTCTACAGCTACGAGTGGATGGAGCGGCTGGCGGGGCTTCGCATCTCCACCGTGGAGCACTTGCTGCCCGAGTTCCAGACGCTGGAGCCAGGAGACACGATTCCGACGGGCCGCGGCCTGCACTTGCCGGTGAGGGCCGTGGAGCCCTATGGCTCGCTGGTGGTCGGTTCCCGTCCCGAGGAGCCGCCAGGGCAGTCCCAGGTGAGCTGGTCGTTGGGGCTCTATCCGCAAAACGGGTTCACGCGCATGGTCTCCCGCGTCCGCACCAGCTACTTCTGGAGACCGGGAGATCCACTCGTTGCCTTCTTCCTGGGCCCTCTTCACTTCTTGATGGAGCGGAAGATGTTGTTGGGCATCCGGCAGCGCGCGGAAGCCTTGGAGGCCGGGCTCGACAAGCCCATGGAAGCCACAGTGAGCGCATGAGGCATTGGAAGAGTGGACGGGTGTGTCGATGGCCTTCCAGCTGCCCTCACAGAGCCCCCGGTTCCAAGGCCAGGTCGTCGCGGTGCGCGGCACGGTGGTGGATGTTCGCTTCCAGAACCAGGTGCCTCCGCTGGCATCGGCCCTTCATTGTCAGCTGGATGGAGCGCACTCGATTCGACTCGAGGACTGCGCCGGGGTTATCCGGTGGTCAGCGAAGGCTCGCCACTGACTGTGCCGGTGGGTTCCGAGCTGCTGGGCCGGGTCATTGATCTCCACGGACGGGTGCTCGATGGCGGCCTGCCGCTCCAGGGGCTCCAGCGGGCCTCGCTCTATCGTGCACCACCGAGGGCATCGCAGCTCCAACGGGCGGGACAGCTCTACCCGACGGGCATCAAGGCCATCGCCCTGTTCTCTCCCTTCACCCACGGCGGGCGAGCGGCGGTCTTTGGCGGCGCGGGGGTCGGCAAGACAATCATCCTGACGGAGTTCATCCGCAATGCGGTGGAGCACCTGCGTGGCGTCGCGGTGTTTGCTGGCATCGGCGAGCGCTCACGCGAGGGGCTAGAGCTATGGGAGGAGATGAAGCGGCGCGAAGTGCTGGGCCAGACGGCCATGGTCTTCGGTCATGGGGCGGCGCGTTGCGATCCGCCCAGCTGCACTGGAGAGGCGTGAGAGGTGCGCCGTGCGACCGTTCGCGCGGATGCTTGCGGGTGGGATCGTGCCGAGCAGGTGCAAGGAGGGACCGCTGGACCTGTCCGCCACGAGTTGGCGCCTCCGCCCACACCGTCCAGCTTGCAGAAAGGAGGTGGCAAGAACCATGACCGACCGAAACTGGGGGCACTGCCAGAACTGCAAATACTTCGCGAGTCTCTCTCGCAGACCCGTGGCGAGCGAAGAAGCACGGTGCCTTCATCCAGAGCTCTCGCGCTTCGAGCTGAAGGTCTTTGGAGCCAGCGGCTGCAGGGCGTTCGATCTGCGCCCCGGGTTGGGCAGGGAGGTTGAAGAGCCCACCGTGCAGATAAACCCATGAGGTAGGGAGCCGAGCCTGATTCCAACAAGGCTCCTGCACCCCAGGGCATATGCCCTCGAAGGCCAGTTGTCCTCGCGTGCCCCATCACCACGTTCCGCCCCCCGCCCAGCCACGGCGGTTCTACTCACCAGGCCGTCTGGTGCGGGAGTTGTCAATCTCAGGAGGAAATATGGCCATCATCAGGAGAGGTGAAGCTGTCCCGACGACCCGCCGCTCGCTGCTCCCGTGGGATCTGTTCCAGACCATGCGTGAGATGCTGAACCTGGAGCCGATGTCCCAGCTGCTTCCGGAGCGGCTGGGGACGTATGTCCCTGCCTTCGATGTCTGGGAGACGAAGGACGCCTACGTCTTCAAGGCAGACGTGCCCGGTTTTCGTGAGCAGGACCTCGACATCCAAGTCACCAACAACCGCCTCACCCTCTCGGGCAAGCGCGAGGCCGAGCAGGTCTCGGAGACGGATACGTACTACTGCTCCGAGCGCTCGGCGGGCACGTTCACGAGGACCTTCTCTCTGCCGGTGGGCATCAACGCCGATCAGATCCGCGCGGAACTCAAGGAGGGCATCCTCACCGTGAACGTGCCCAAGACGCTGGCGGTCCAGCCGAAGCGGATCGCTGTTCAGGGCACGGCGCCAGAGGGGAAGGTGAAGGCGTAGCCTGGAGGCACGTGTGGGGCGGTGGAGGAGTGGCATCGCCCGTCTGCGGCCCTCCTCAGAAGTGAAGGAGCGCGCGGGGCCAGAAAAGCAGCGCGAGCCCGAGCGCCAGCATCACCGCCCCGCCCAGCAGGAGCACCAGGAGCAGCAGTGCGGGTGGACGCACGAAGCCCAGCGCTGATGGCGAGTCACAAGATGGGTGAGCACTTGGACGCCCTGGAAAGGTTTTCCATCACCCCTCAAGGGGGGCTGGGCTGCCGGTCAGGTCCAGCACCGCTGCTCCGCGCACCCGCCCCGCCCGCAGATCTTCGAGCGCCTGTGCCGCTGCCTCCAATGGGTAGCTCTGTACCTCGGTGCGTACCGGCACTCGCGGTGCGAGCGCGAGGAACTCCCGCCCGTCTTGCCGCGTCAGGTTGGCCACCGAGCGCACCACCCGCTCGCCCCACAGCAGTGCGTAGGGGAAGGCGGGGATGTCACTCATGTGGATGCCTCCGCACACCACCACGCCCCCGGGAACCGTCGCTCTCAGGGCCAGGGGCACCAAGGCTCCCACTGGCGCGAAGAGGATGGCCGCATCCAGGGGCTCCGGAGGCAACTGCTCGGAGCTGCCCGCCCACTCCGCCCCCAGTTCTCGGGCGAACGCCTGTCCCGCCGCGTCTCCTGGGCGTGTGAAGGCGTACACCCTCCGGCCCTGGTGGCGTGCCACCTGAATGAGGACGTGGGCCGCCGCTCCAAAGCCATACAGCCCCAGTCGCTCGCCTGGGCCCGCAAGCCGCAGACTCCGGTACCCAATCAGCCCCGCGCACAGCAGCGGCGCCGCTTGCACATCCGGGTAGCCCTCGGGGAGCGGAAAGCAGAACCGGTGATCGGCCACCGTGTACTCCGCGTATCCGCCATCGAGCTGGTACCCCGTGAAGCGCGCCTCCGCGCACAGGTTCTCCCGGCCCGAGGTACATGCGCCACAGTGGCCACACGTCCATCCGAGCCACGGTACTCCCACGCGCGTGCCCAGGGCGAGGTCCGTCACCCGTGAGCCCAGGCCCACCACCGTCCCGACGATCTCGTGCCCGAGCACCAGTGGCTGCTTCGCGTGCGGCAGCTCGCCGTCCAGCACGTGCAGGTCCGTGCGGCACACCGCGCAGGCCCGCACTCGCAGCAGGAACTGCTCAGGACCTGGGATGGGCAGGGGCCATCGTTCTTCCCGCAGGGGTTGTCCAGGCGCTGGGAGCACCATCGCGCGCATCGTCGCTTCCACGGGCGCCTCCTTGCCTCGCGGCCTCCAGCAGCAAGCGCCGCTCTGCTGCCGCGATCACCCTCCGCGCCGAGCCCACCGCCCCCGGGTCCACCGAGATGGAGGTGATGCCCGCGCGCACCAGGTGCTCGGCGAACTCGGGGCGGTTGGAGGGCGCCTGGCCACACAAGGAGCAGGTGATGCCCGCCTCGAGGCTGGCCCGGATGATGCGCACAATCGCATCCAGCACCGCCGCGTCCGACTCGTCGAACAGCTCCGCGCACACCTCCGAGTCCCGATCCACCCCCAGCATGAGCTGCGTCAAATCATTGGAGCCGATGGACACGCCCGTGATGCCCATGCGCGCGTACTCGGGGATGCGGTACACCACCGAGGGCACCTCTGCCATCACCCAGCGCTCCAGCCCTCGCTGCCGCCCCAGCGGGCTTCGATCGATGGCTTCCAGGCACGCCTCCAGCTCCCATTTCGTGCGCACGAAGGGAATCATCACGTGCAGGTTGGACGTCTCCTCGCGTACCCGCGCCAGTACCTCCAGCTCGAGCTGGAAGATCTCCGGCTCACGGATGTACCGGTAGCAGCCGCGATAGCCGATCATCGGGTTGGCCTCGGCGGACTCGAACTCGGCGCCACCCTCCAGTCCCCGGAACTCGTTGGTGCGGAAGTCCGTGGTCCGATAGACGACCGGTCGTGGCCGGAATGCGCGGGTGATCTCCAGCAGCGACCCGGACAGCTTGTCCATGAACTCCTGGCGTCTCCCGAGCGCTAGCAGCCGCTTCGGGTGCACTCCCCCGAGCGCGTCCGTCAGCATGAACTCGGCGCGGAGCAGGCCCACACCGTCCACCGGCATCGCCGCCACTTCCTTCGCCTGTCCCGGCATCGCCAGGTTGACATAGAGGCGCGTGGCCAGCGGCTCCGGATCCCCGGGACTCACAGCCATGGCTGGGGCTCTCTGGACGGTGGCGTTCGTGGGCTCGGCGGTAGGAGTTTCCTCCAGCCCTGCGCGCACCTGACCCGTGGCGCCATCCACCGTGATCTCCTCCCCATCGCGGAGCACCCGAGTGGCCATGCGTGTCCCCACCACGCAGGGGATCCGCAGCTCACGGCTGACAATCGCGGCGTGGCACGTGATTCCGCCGCTGTCCGTAATGATGGCGGCGGCCCGGCGCAGCGTGGGCACCCAGTCCGGAGATGTCATCGGCGCCACGAGGATCTCGCCCTTGCGCAGGTGCCGCCCTTCCTCGGGCTTGTGTAGGACGCGCACGCGGCCCGAGACGATGCCAGGGGAGGCGCCCATCCCCGTGACGAGCACGGGCTCCTTCGTTCGGGACAACCTCTTCGCTGGGCCCACAGTCTCCGTCAGGGTGGTGATGGGCCGCGACTGGACGAGGTACATGCGCCCCCCCGACTCGGCCCACTCCACGTCCTGCGGCGAGCCGTAGTGCTGCTCCACGTTCAGCCCCAGCCGCGCGAGCTCCAGCACCTCTTCGTCCTTCAGCACGCGGCGGCTCGCTTCCTCGGGCGACAGATCCACGCGGCGCTCCTGCCCGTGTCCCTCACGGACGATCTGGTAGTCCTTGTGGCCAACGCGGACCTCCAGCACCCGCATGTGCTGCTTGTCCACAGCGTAGGTGTCCGGCTCCACCTGCCCGCCGACGACCACCTCGCCCAGTCCGAAGGCGCCCTCGATGATGAGCCGATCCCGGCTGCCTGTCGCCGGATCCGCGGTGAACATCACCCCCGAGCGCGCCGAGTCCACCATCTCCTGCACCACCACGGCGAGGGTGGGCTCCTCGGAGACACCCTGGCTTTTGCGGTAGGCCACTACGCGCTGGCCATAGGCGGAGCTCCAGCACTCGCGCACCTTGTCGAGCACCGCCTCCTCTCCCACCACGTTGGTGAACGTCTCGTGCATCCCCGCGAACGAGGTGGCGGCCGTGTCCTCGGACGTCGCGGACGAGCGGACGGCGACCGCTCGATCCTTCCCCAGCTGGCGATAGGCCAAGAGCAGGGCCGAGCGCAACGAGGCTGGGAACTCGATCTTGCGCACGAGCTTCTTCAGCTCATCGGACAGGATGGCGAGCGACTCGGGTTTGTCCGGATCGATGCGCCGCCAGAGGTCCGTCAGCTTGGAGCGGATGGGCTCCATGGACGCCTGGAAGGCCGCGGCGGTGACCACGAAGCCCCGAGGCACTGGCAGGCCCGCCTTCTGTAGCTCCCCCAGATTCGCTCCCTTGCCCCCCGCGATGGCCGTGTCTCCTCGGGAGAGAGACTCGAACCAGATCACCAGGGCAGGGGGCTCCTCTCGTGGGCCTGGCTCCTGCCCAGGTACGCCTCGCGTCACGGGCCCCTTCTTCGGCGGCATCGTCAGTTCCATGGCCTGCTCCCTCCTCGAGGCCGTCTGTGAGGTGCGGTCCAGCGCCGGGCCGCACTCGGTGCTTCCTTCTTGATAGGCATGAACCGCGCGTGAGGAGACTCATGAGGGCAGCCTGGGAGGCAGCCCCTCCCAGGGCAACACCGGTCCGGTTCAAGGTGGGGCTGCTGGCGCGGGATGTGAAAAGGGGAGGGGCTGCCACAGTGTCGACCGCTGGAGTCCTTGTCATGGCCGTCACCACCCCGCTGCCTTCCAGCGAGTACCCTCTCCCTGGAGCCATGAACCCGGGATTGACCACCTCAGAGGCCGCACGCCGCCTGCTCGAGTCCGGGCGGAACGAGATTCGCCGGGAGGCCGCTCGGCCCCGCTGGCGCCTCTTCCTGGATCAGTTCCGCTCACCGATGATCGCTCTGCTGATCGCGGCCAGTGTCGCCTCCTTCCTGATGGGGGAGCGGGCGGACGCCATCGCTATTGGCATCATCGTGGTGCTCAACGCGCTCGTCGGGTTCGCTCAGGAATTCAAGGCCGAGCAGGCCATGCAGGCGCTGCGCTCCATGACCGCGCCCCGGGCCCGTGTCCTGCGCGATGGGTACCCCATCGATCTGCCTGCGGCGGAGATCGTCCCGGGAGATGTGCTGCTCCTAGAGGCGGGCGACATTGTGGCCGCGGATGCGCAGCTGCTGGAGGCCTACTCGCTCGCCACGAGCGAGGCGCCGCTCACCGGAGAGAGCGCCCCCGTGGACAAGTCCATCCGGCCCACGCCCGAGGGAACACCCCTGGCGCAGCGCACGGACCGTGTGTTCATGGGAACCGCGGTGTCGCGAGGGACGGGCACGGCGGTGGTGACCGCCACTGGCATGCGCACGGAGCTGGGGCAGATTGCCCACCTGCTTGCCTCCGCCGAGGACACGGAGACGCCGCTGCAACAGCGGCTCAACCGGGTGACCCAGGCGCTGTTGATCGTCTGCGGCGGTATCGTGCTGCTTGTGGCGGCGCTGGGCCTGCTGCGGGGCATGGGCTGGCTGCCCGTGCTGCTCTCGTCCATCTCGCTGGCGGTGGCGGCCGTGCCCGAAGGGCTTCCAGCCGTGGTGACCATTGCCCTGGCGTTGGGCGTGCGGCGGATGGCGAGCCGGCATGCCCTGGTGCGCCGGCTCCAGGCCGTGGAGACGCTGGGCTCGGCGACGGTGGTGTGCACCGACAAGACCGGCACGCTCACCACGGGTAGCATGGCGGTGCGCGAGCTGTGGGGCTCAGATGAGGAGGCGCTCCTCCGGACTGCGGCGTCGTGCTGTGACGCGAGTCTCGGGCCCGAAGGGAAGGAAGGAACAGGAGACCCCACGGAGCTGGCCCTGCTGCGCGCGGCCCTGGAGCGTGGCATCCAGCGCGAGCAGATCGAGCGCGAGAACCCCCGCGTGGCCGTGCAGCCCTTCGACTCCGAGCGGAAGCGGATGTCCGTGCTGCGCGCGGATGGCGTCCTCTCCGTCAAGGGCGCGCCCGAGGTCCTGCTTTCGCGCTGCACCTCTGGCACCGAAGGGGCGCTCGCGAAGGCCGAGGCGATGGCCTCTCGAGGACTCCGGGTGCTGGCCGTGGCTCGGGGCTCGGGTCCGGAGGAGGAGCGGCTCCAGCTGCTGGGGTTGATGGGCATGGCGGACCCGCCCCGGCCCGAGGCCATCGAGGCCGTCGCTGCGGCACGGGCGGCGGGAATCCGCACGGTGATGATCACCGGCGATCACCCCGTGACGGCGCTCGCCATCGGGCGTGAGCTGGGAATCGTTCGCGAGGGCGATGACCCCTCCGAGCTGATCCACGCCCGCGTCACCGCCGAGGAGAAGCTGCGCATCGTCCGGCGCTGGAAGGAGCGCGGCGAGGTGGTGGCGATGACCGGGGACGGCGTGAATGATGCGCCCGCGCTGCGCGAGGCTCACATCGGTATTGCCATGGGGCGCACCGGCACCGAGGTGACGCGTGAGGCCGCGGACATCGTCCTCACCGATGACAACTTCGCCACCATCGTGGCGGCCATCCGCGAGGGCCGCGCCATCTACGAGAACATTCGCAAGACGCTGGTGTATCTGCTCGTGGGCAATGTGGGTGAACTCCTGCTGATGGTCATCGCCCTGCTGATGGGCCAACCCCTACCCCTGGTTCCGTTGCAGCTGCTCTGGATCAACCTCATGACGGACAGCCTGCCGGCGCTGGCGCTGGTGATGGACCCCGCCCGGCTCGAGCTGCTGCAGGCCCCACCGCGCCGCCCCGATGAGCCGATGCTCGGAGGCGCTCAGTGGCGCACCATCTTCGCCGCCGGTGCGCTCGAGGCGGCCGTGGTGCTCGGGGTCTTCCTGTGGGCGGATCCCGCGGCGCACTTGGAGCGGGCCCGCTCGCTGGCGTTCTCCACGCTTGTCTTCGCGGAGCTATTGCGCTCGTTCATCGCCCGGAGTTCCACGCGCATCTTCTGGGAGGTGGGTGTCTTCACCAACCGGGTGCTGCTCGGAGTCATCCTCGTGTCTGTGCTCATCCAGGGGGCGCTCTATGAGATTCCCGCGGTGCGGACCCTCTTCGAGTTGGTGCCTCTGCCCTGGAATGAGATGGTGCTCATGTTCGCGCTCGGTCTCATCCCCGTGACGGCGCTGGAGTTGGCCAAGTTGGTGCGCCGCTGGATCCGCTTGCGCAGGGCGGGGTGAGCGGCGCTTCAGCAGATGCGCGGGAGCTGTTCCCCGGAGAGCAGATCCAAGAGCCGGTGTCCGCCGAGGCGCGTGCGCAGAGACACCCTGCCCGCGGGGCCCTCGGTGACACGCCCAATCCGGGCCGCTGCCACACCGAGGGGATGGCCGCGCAGGGCCGCCAAGGCCACCTCTGCCTGGGGTTCGGGCACGAAGGCCACCATGCGCCCCTCGCAGGCCACGTAGAGGGGATCCAGGCCCAGCAACTCGCAGGCTCCCGAGACCGCCTCGTTCACCGGCACCGAGGTCTCCTCCAAGAGGACACTCACTCCACCATCGAGGGCCAGTTCATTGAGGGCCGAGGCCAGCCCCCCTCGCGTCGTGTCTCGCAGGGCATGCACATCCACCCCCGCGCTGAAGAGCGCCTCCACCAGCGGCGTGAGCGGCGAGCAGTCGCTCTGAACGGGAGTCTCGAAAGCGAGCCCCTCGCGCACCGAGAGGACGGCGATGCCGTGCTGCCCCACGTCTCCAGAGACGAGCACCGCGTCCCCTGGCCTCACGCGCCTCGGGTGGACGGAGCGGCCCTCGGGCACATGGCCCGCGCCCGAGGTGTTGATGAAGAGCCCATCCGCCTTGCCTCGGTCCACCACCTTGGTGTCTCCCGTGACGAGCCTCACGCCGCACTCCCGGGCGGCCTCGCGCATGGAGGCCACCACCCGGCGCAGCTCCTCCATCGCCAGCCCCTCCTCCAGAATGAAGCCCGCGCTCAGGTACAGCGGGCGTGCCCCGGACATGACCAGGTCGTTCACCGTGCCGTACACCGCGAGCTTGCCGATGTCTCCCCCAGGGAAGAAGCGAGGGGTCACCACGTAGGAGTCCGTGGTGAGCGCCAGTCGCTCCGTGCCGAGGGGGACCACCGCGCTGTCATGGCGCTCGGTCCACGCCAGGGCGGGAGGCGGCTCCAGGAAGACCTCCTCGATGAGCTGGCGCATGAGCCGTCCGCCTCCTCCGTGCGCGAGCTGGATGGTGCTGTGCTTCAGCGGTGCGGGGCAGCTCCGGTTCAAGAGGGTGCTCATGGGCCGGTGAACCTCCGGTAGCGGTAGTAGGCCGCACAGGCGCCCTCGGAGGACACCATCGTCGCTCCCAGCGGCGTCTCGGGTGTGCAGCGGGTGCCGAAGGCGGGGCACTCGGGCGGCTTGAGCAGGCCTCGCAACACCGAGCCGCTCCGGCACTCCGCGTCCTCTCGGCCACCCACCGCGGACACGCCGAACTTCCGCTCGGCGTCCCAGTCCGCGTAGGCGGCGCGGAGCCCCAAGCCGCTCGATGGAATGGGGCCGATACCCCGCCACGTGCGGTGCACCACCTCGAACACCGCTTGCAGCATGGCCTGGGCAGGTGCGTTGCCCGGGGGCCGCACGGCGCGGGCGTACTGGTTCTCCACCGCGGCGCGCCCATCCTCCAGCTGCGCCACGCACATGTGGATGCCCTGCAGCAGGTCCAGCGGCTCGAAGCCAGTGACGACGATGGGGACCCGGTACGCTCGCGCCAGCGGGCCGTATGCCTCCATGCCCATGATCGTGCACACGTGGCCGGCGGCCAGGAAGCCATCCACCCGCCGGTTCCGGTCCGCGAGGATCGCTTCCATCGCCGGTGGCACCAGGACGTGGGCCGCCAAGAGCGAGAAGTTGCGCAGCCCCCGCCGCCGCGCCTCGTGCACGGCCATGGCGCTGGCCGGAGCGGTGGTCTCGAAGCCCACGGCGAAGAAGACGACCTCGCGCCCGGGCAGCCGCTCGGCCAGGGCCAGCGCATCCATGGGCGAGTAGACGATGCGCACGTCCGCCCCCGCCGCCTTGACCGAGAGCAAGTCCCGCTCCGAGCCAGGCACTCGGAGCATGTCGCCGAACGAGCAGAACACGACGCCGGGCCGCGAGGCGATGGCCAGCGCCTTGTCCAAGGTCTCCACCGAGGTGACGCAGACCGGGCAGCCAGGACCGTGCAGGAGGGTGAGTCCTGGCGGCAGCAGTTGGTCGATCCCGAAGCGGACGATGGCGTGCGTTTGCCCCCCGCAGATCTCCATCAGCGTCCAGGGCCGCGTCACCCGGGCGTGGAGCGCCTGGACAAACCGGTGGGCCTCCTCCGCGCCTCGGTATTCTTCTACATACCTCATGGGGATTGGCCTCCCAGCTTCTCGGCCGTCTCGCCCAGCTCCTCCAGGTAGGCGAAGACACGCAGGGCTCCCTCCGGATCCACACGGCTGATGGCGAAGCCGGCATGCACCACGACGAAGTCTCCGGGCTGGGCCTCGGGGACATAGGCCAGGCACACCTCCTTGATGACCTGGCCGAAGGCCACGCGCCCCATGCGCAGCGGGCCCTCCACCGTGGACAGCACCTCACCGGGGATGCCGAGACACATCGCGCGCCTCCTCGTAGCGGTATGCCGCGACGGCGAGCTGGCCCAGGGACAGGCTGCCGTCGTTGGGTGGGTACTGCTGGGGTGTCCACACCTCGAAGCCTCGCGAGCGCAGGCGTGCCTGGATGTCCCGCAGCAGGCGCAGGTTCTGGAAGCACCCGCCCGCGAGCACCACGTGGGGCAGGCCCGCCCGCGACGCGATGGCTTCGGCCAGGCTGACCAGCGAGGCGTGGAAGCGGCGGGCCATGAGAGAGGCTGGCGCGCCTTGGGTTCGATCCCCGAGCAGGGCTCGGATGAGAGGCTCCCAGTCCGCCGCAGCAGGCTCGCCGTTCCGCAGTGGGAGAGGGTAGGGCTCCACGGCCGCGTCCTCTCCTGCGGCGAACTCGAGCGCCATGGCGGCCTGGCCCTCGAAGCTCGTCCGCAGCTGGACGCCGGAGAGCGCCGCGACCGCGTCGAACAGCCGCCCCATGCTGGTGGTGAACGGCGACTGGAGCCCTCGCCCGAGCATGGCCAGGAGCACGTCCGCCTCGTGCGCAGTGAAGGCGTCCCGCAGGTGCACGGTGGCCCCAGGCCCCTCCATCGCGTGGAGCAGTCCGAGCGCCGCCCGCCGAGGCTCTCGCTGGGCCTGTTCTCCCCCGGCCAGGCGGAAGGGGCGAAGGTGTGCCACCCGGCGGAACCGCGCGCCTTCGACGATCAGCGCCTCGCCGCCCCACAGCGTGCCGTCTGTTCCCAGTCCTGCTCCGTCCCAGGCGAGCCCGAGTACGGGGCCGGAGAGTCCGTGCTCAGCCATGACCGCCGCGATGTGGGCGTGGTGGTGCTGCACTTGGATGAGTGGGACTCCCCAGCGCTCGCAGAGGCGCTCGCCCAGCCGGGTAGAGGCATAGTCTGGGTGGAGATCGCACGCGACGGCTTCTGGGTGCACCTCGAACAGCCGGAGCAGATCCTCCACGGTGCGCTCCAGGAGCCGTGCGCCCTCGATAGAGCCCAGATCTCCCAAGTGCTGGCTCACCACCGCTTGCTCTCCCACAGTGAGGGCGACGGTTCCCTTCAGGTGGCCTCCAAGCGCCAACAGGTACGGGGGAGCGGCACGGAGTGACAGAGGGAGAGGTGCATAACCCCGGGCTCGGCGCAGCACGAGCGGACCGTTCGGTCCCATCCGCACCACGGAGTCATCGACCGGGCGGAGGATGGGCCGGTCATGCACCAGAAACAGGCTGGCGACTCCGCGCAGCCGATCCAGCGCCTCGCCGGGAGCGGTGCAGAGGGGCTCGTCGGTGAGGTTGCCGCTGGTGCACACCAGAGGGCGCTCCGCCAGATCGAGCAGCATTCGGTGCAGGGGTGTGGAGGGCAGCAGCGCGCCCAGCCATGGGTTGCCTGGAGCCACCGCGTCAGCGACCCATGGCTTCGCGCCGCCGGAGAGGCGCTTGCGGAGGAGCACGATGGGGGCTGCAGGGGAGGTGAGCACCGCCGCTTCCTCCGAGGCCAGCTCGCAGACCGTACGTACCTGATCGAGCGAGGGAAACATCACCGCGAAGGGCTTCTCCAGACGGCGTTTGCGCTGGCGCAGGAGCTCGACCGACGCAGGGACGGTGGCATCTACGAGGAGCTGGAATCCCCCCAGCCCTTGGAGGGCGAGGATTCCTCCGGCGAGCACTTCCTTCACGGCCTCTCGCAGTGCGGCTTCCCCTTCGCGCAGGCAATCCCCCTCGGGGCCAAGCAGCCGCAGCGAGGGGCCGCACGCGGGACATGCGACGGGCTGGGCGTGGAAGCGCCGGTCCCGTGTGTCGCGGTACTCGGCCTCACAGACCGAGCACATCGCGAAGGCCTTCATGGACGTGCGAGCCCGATCGTAGGGCAGGGCTTCAATGATCGTCCACCGAGGCCCGCAGCGCGTGCAGTTGGTGAAGGGGTACTGGAAGCGCCGCGCACTCGTGGAGACCACCTCCTCCAGGCAGTCCGGGCAGGTGGCCAGGTCCGCTGGGATGCTGGGCCGGGGAGGTGCGCTCGGATCGCTCTCGAGGATGCGGAAGCCGAGTTCTCGCTGGAGCGGCAGCGCTTCGACACCCATGTGCTCCAAGCGGGCCGCTGGAGGGGCTTCGCGCTCGAGGGCCCTCTGGAAGTCGCTCACGCGGGGCGCTGGCCCCTCCACCTCGATGCGGACACCGTCGGTGCGGTTGCGGACCCACCCCGACAGCCCCCGGGCCGTGGCCGCCGCGTGGACAAAGGGACGGAAGCCCACGCCCTGCACGACTCCTCGCACGGTGATGGCCAGCCGGATCATGCCCAGTCCTCACTCCACGTCGATGGAGGTGACGGCCAGTCCCGTCTGCCGGAGCTGCTCTCCGTCGGTGCTGCCGCAGGCCGGACACAGCAGGAGGTGGTGCTCGGGGGCATAGGTGCGGTTACAGGCCCGGCAGCGCGCCTCCACGTGGATGAGCTCCAGCAGGAGCCTTGCTCCTTCGGCCTTCGTGCCCCGCGCGTGAGCCGCGAAGTGGAACGAGAGGCTGTCGGGCGACAGCGACTCCGTCTCCGCGACCCAGCCTCGCACCTCGCGCACGCGCGAGGCTCCATGCGCCTTGGCGCGCTGGAGGACCGCATCGAGCATCTGCCGGGCCAGTGACGTCTCATGCATGGCGTTGCTCCTGTTCCAAGAGGGGAAGGGTTCGCAGGATGTGCTCCGCCGCGCGAGGAACAGCGGCGGCCACCTCGGGAGAGAGTCCCTGCTGGAAGCGCGCCGGCCGCGAGATGCTGACGGCGACGAGGTGGATGGAAGGGGACACCGCTCCGGGAGACAGCTGCTGGGCCAGTGCCACCGCCTGCGCCACCCCAAGCCCGTGGGTCGACATCGTGGAGAGTCCCCGCAGCTCCAGCTCCGCGGGCTCCAGGACCCACACCTCGCCCGACGGTGCCGCCAGCACCGCATCCACGAGCACGACCGGGACCGGTGTCTCCAGCAGCGGAAGGAGTGCGCTCGGCTCGGCGGCCACCAACAACTCCACGCCCTCCGGAGCTCCCTGCATTCGCAGGCGTTCGATGACGGCCAGTCCCACCTGATCATCGCCGGCGGCCGCCTGCCCAAGGCCGATGACGCGTGCTTTCTCGCTCATATCTGCTCCCGTTTCAGAGTGAGGAAGTGGGTCGCACACGAGATGCACGGATCGTGGTTGCGGATGGCCCGCTCGGCCAGCAGGGTCGCATCCCCGAGGGGCCGAGTGGCCAGCTCCGGCGCGAGCGTGCGCAGGTCTTCCTCGATGGACAGCTGGTTCTGCGACGTCGGTGGGACGATCCGGGCCTCCTGGATGGTGCCCTCCGAGTCCAGGGTGTAGCGGTGGTAGAGCAGCCCGCGAGGCGCCTCCGTGGCACCCACACCCGTGCCCGCCCGGGGCGGAGTGTCCACGTGAGGCGCGGGGGGTTCCTCGTAGTCCTCGATGAGATGAATGGCTGTGGTGAAGGACTGGAGCACCTCCACCAGCCGCACGAGCAGCGTGCGGAAGGGGTTCCGGCACGGCACGGACAGTCCTACCCAGTGAGCCGCTTCCTGCACCTCGGGCGCCAACTGGTCGAAGTGGAGGTTGAAGCGGGCCAGCGGGCCACACAGGTACGCGCCCCTCCCCACGCGCCGGGCGTGCAGCGCGCTCGAGTACGGCACCTGCTCCTCCACGAAATGCGCGTCCCACTCGCCCACAGGGATGTCCAGCCCCTCGGAGGAGACGAGCCGCTCTCCCAGCAGTGGATACTCATGGGGGTGGCTCAGGGAGACGAACTCGTAGGGGCGCTCGAATGCGGGGAAGGGGAAGCGGGCCATCCATTCCAACGCCTCCATCGTGGCGTCACGTCCCCGGCGCAGCTCCGGCAGGTGGGCCTCCAATTCAGCCCGCCGAGGCACACGGTAGAAGCCGCCCACGCGCACGTTGATGGGGTGGATGGACCGGCCCCCCAGGATGGACATGAGCGTGTTCCCCGCCTTCTTGATGCGCAGGCCTCGCTGCACCCACTCGCCGTGCTCCTTCGCCATGGAGAGGGCGTCCGGGTAGCCCAGGAAGTCGGGCGCGTGCAGCAGGAAGACGTGGAGGGCATGGCTCTCGATCCACTCGCCGCAGTACAGCAGCCGCCGCAGATCCCGGAGCGGCCCGTCCACGTGCACGCCCAGCGCGGCCTCCACCGCGTGGCAGGCGCTCAACAGGTACGCCGCCGGGCAGATGCCGCAGATCCGCGAGGTGATGTCCGGTGCCTCCAGGTACGAGCGCCCACGCAGCAGCGCCTCGAAGAAGCGCGGAGGCTCGAAGATGGCCAGGCGCACGTCCGTGGCCTTATCGCCCTCCAGGCGCAAGATGAGCGAGGCCTCTCCCTCCACGCGCGTGAGGTAGTCCACCTGGAGGGTGCGCGTCTTATTCGTCATGGCGCTGGCTCTCCTCCCGGAACGCTGGGGCGTTGGCGTTGTCCGGGAGAGAGCCCGCGCAGGAAGGGATGCTGCTCGAGAGGAGGAAGGGGCGAAGTCATGGGCTCCTCTCAGGCGCTGCTCCGGGCTCCATCGGCGGCGCGGATGGCGGCCACCTCTTCGGTGATGTCGATGCCCACGGGACACCAGGTGATGCAGCGCCCGCAGCCGATACACCCAGAGGTGCCGAACTGATCCCACCAGCTCGCCAGCTTGTGCGTGTGCCACTGCCGGTAGCGGCTCCGGATGCTCTGGCGGACGTTGCCCCCGTGCAGATGGGAGTGCTCCAGGGTGAAGCACGAGTCCCAGCGGCGCCACCGCTCGGCCACCTCGCCTCGCAGGTCCGAGGTGTCCTCCACCGTGGAGCAGAAGCAGGTGGGGCACACCAGCGTGCAGTTGGTGCAGGCCAGGCAGCGCTGCGCCACGTCGTCCCAGCGCGGGTGCTCCAGGTTGCGGTAGAGCAGTCCCTTGATGTCCGTGGTGTCCATCGTGCGGCCCATGCGCTGGGCGGTTCGCTCCACCACCGCGTCCGCCGTCCGGAGGTCCTCCTCCGAGGCCGCTCCAGCTCCCAGCCGCGCCAACAGCGCCGCTCCCCGCTCGCTGCCCGCCTCCGCCAAGAAGCGGTGCTCGCCCTCAAGCAGCTCGGTGAGGGCGATGTCGAACCCGAAGGTGACGCGGGGGCCGGTCCGCATGGACACGCAGAAGCAGGTGCCTCCCGCCTGCCCACAATTGACGGCCACGACGAAGAGCCGCTCACGCCGGGCCGCATAGTCCGGATCCCGATAAGGGCCCTCCAGGAAGGTCCGGTCCTGTACGGCGATGGCGTGCAGATCACAGGAGCGGGCTCCAATGAGGGCCAGCCGGGGCGGCGCTGAGGGCTCGCTCTCGACGCGGAAGCCCTCCTCCTGGCGATGTGCGCTCATCAGGCGCAGCCGCGGGACGAACAGCAGGTGCTTCCAGGACTTGGGCCCCACCGAGTAGCCGAAGAGCGCCTCATCCTCGCGCCGCGCCAGCCTGTACCTCCCGGCCTCTTGAACCTCCGTCCACCCGCGGGGCAGGTCCTTCACGCCGGAGATTCCCTCGTGGACGAGGGCTTCATCTCGCACGGTGGGCCCGACGAGCTGCCATCCCTCGTTCCGCAGCGCCATCAGCAGCGCCTCGAATTGCTCCAGGGAGAGCCGGGCATGTCCCTTCTCCGGAGCGGATGCGGCGACCTCAGGCATGGCACCTCCAGCGCGAGCACAGTCCCGCGACAGGGGGCAGACCTTGGGCTGGGGCGCTGGAGCCCTCAAGCCATCCCGAGGGCAAACTTACGAGTCTCAACGAGTCGATCGGGGGCCCGTTCAGTTTCAGTCCAGGGCTCGTACTTCGCGCCTGGGGCTACTCCTCCTTGGCTGGGTAGAGCTGGCCGCGCATCTCCCCGTAGTACGTGTGAGCCTTGGTGTGGAGGTTGAAGTAGAGCACGCCCTTGCGCGCCAGGTACTCGAGCCCCGCGATCGTCTTGGTCTGGGCCAGGAAGCCTAGCTCCGCCGGGCAGCTCTCGGGCAGCGAGGGCTTCAGGCTCTTGGGCATGTCCTTGACGAAGAGGACATTCTTGTTGGTGAGCTCCAGGGTCATCTTGCCGTTGGCCAGCTTCTTCGCGGGGCTCTCGGACTCGCCAAAATCCACGATGATGGGGCCCAGGACTCCCGGAGGGCCGCAGTGGATGTGGAACATGAGGATGTCCGCCGCGTTGACCCCTTGGATCTCGACGTCCACATAGGCCTTGCTCAGGTCCTTGGCGAACCGGATCTGCCCATAGCCGCGAGACTTGCGGTTCTCGCGCGGCGTCGAGGGGGCGGTGGCCCCGAGGCTCTTCTCCAGTGCCTTCGGCGTCTCCGACTCCTCGCCCGGCTCCTGGGCGGGGCTCATGTAGGCTTCGTAGACCGTGTAGGTGGTCGCGCCGAGGGCCGGATCCTTGGCCAGGGCGGGCAGCGTGAACAGAGCGAGGGGGAGGGCGAGGAGGACGGGGGTGCGCATGGGGCATTCCACCTGTGGGAAGTTGGACGCTCTCTTCGTACTCGCGGCGGCGCACGAGGGATGGCCGAAGACGGACATGCGGTGTCCAAACTCTGTGCAGTGCGGGCGTGGCACTTCATTCCTGGCAGCGAGGCAAGCGCATGGATCTGGAAGAGCTGAGGGCCTTTCTCGACGTCGCGGAGACGGGGTCCTTTCTGGCGGCCGCTGAGTCGCTGGGCGTGTCACGCACCACCCTGCGCCGCCGGGTCGAAGCCCTGGAGGCGCGCGCGGGCGTGCCGCTCCTCAAGAGCACGCGGCAGGGCATCCTCTTGACCGAGGCCGGGGAGGTGCTCGCCCAGCGTGGGCGGATCATGATGCAGGAGACGAGCGCGCTGCTGGCCTCCATCCGTGAGGTGGGCCATGAGCCCTCGGGCACGCTCCGGGTGGTGATGCCCGTGGGGCTGCCGCCGCACTTGCTCACGCCGCTCTTCGGAGCGTTCCGGAGCACCTATCCGTTGCTCCACGTCCACGCCCGCTTCAGTGCCGATCCCCTGGGCGAGCCGCTGGACGACGTGGACATAGCGGTCCACTTTGGCGAGGACACGCCGCGGGGGCCGTGGCTCTCTCAGGTGGTGCTGCGGGTGCGCGAGGGGCTGATCGCCAGCAGGGACTACCTGGAGCGGAATGGGACGCCGCGCTCGTTGGAGGAGCTGCAAGGCCACGAGCTCTTCTCCTGGGAAGCGCCAGGAGGGGATGCACGCTCCTGGCCCACGCTGCGCGGGCCGTCGATCCGGGTCGAGCCGGCGCTCATCACGGCGGACATCCACTTCATCCGCTCCTGCTGCATCGCGGGGTTGGGGATCGGCCTGGTCCCCAGCGCGGACCTGCCCGATCCCGGCGTTCCCGAAGATCTGTTGGTGCCCGTGCTGCCCACCGTGGTGGGGCGTGAGCGCGCGCTCCGAATCAGCGTGCCCGAGGCGCTCTCGGAGATTCCGAAGATCAAGCAGGTGCTCATGCATCTCCGCCGGGTGCTGGAGCCTCTGTGAGCCCCGTTCCGGCGGTGGGGCGCCGGAGCCCCTGGGCCGTCCGCTGAAGGACGATCTCCCCGGCTCCGCGTCCGGGATGACCTGCCAACACGCGTGGGCTACTTCTTCTCCTCGCCCGGCCAGGGCTCCCTGCGCCGGAGCGGCGAGGACGGTGGGGCCAGCGATGGACGAGCGGATGATCCGCAAGCTGCACCCAGACTGGCGCGGCGCACCCAACATGCCCAGCTACGAGGCGGCGCGTGCGTCCTTTTCCTGGGAGGCCGCGGAGCGCGAGCTGGCCGGGCTCCCCGATGGACGAGGTCTCAACATCGCCCACGAGGCTGTGGACCGGCACATCCTGGAGGGACGGGGAGGGCGGCAGGCGCTTCGCTGGCTGGGCCGCCATGGCGAGCGCAGGCTCCTCACCTATGCAGAGCTCTCGGCCTGGACGAGCCGCTTCGCCCACGTGCTCGCGGGCTTGGGCCTCTCACCCGGCGAGCGCGTCTTCTCGCTGCTGGGGCGCATCCCCGAGCTCTACATCACCGCGCTCGGCACACTGAAGCACCGGGCCGTCTTCTGCCCCTTGTTCTCTGCCTTTGGCCCCGAGCCCATCCGCGCCCGCCTCCAACTCGGCGGCGCCCGCGTGCTGGTGACGACGGAGGCCCTCTACCGCAAGAAGGTGGCGCCGCTGCGCGGCTCGCTCCCGGAGCTGAGGCACGTGCTCCTCGTGGACGGAGAGGCGGGGGAGGGCACCCAGGCGCTCCTGGCGCTCCTGGAGCGTGCCCGTGACTCCTACACGATTGGCCCCACTGCTCCCGAGGACATGGCCCTGCTGCACTTCACCAGCGGCACCACCGGCACTCCCAAGGGCGCCATTCATGTCCACCGCGCGGTGCTCGCCCACCACGTCACTGGGACGCTCGTCCTGGACTTCCACCCGGACGACATCTTCTGGTGTACCGCCGATCCTGGCTGGGTGACGGGTACCTCGTACGGCATCATCTCTCCGCTGACGCACGGCCTCACCTGCGTGGTGGACGAGGCGGACTTCGACGCCGAGCGCTGGTACCGCATCCTCCAGGACGAGCGCGTCACGGTCTGGTACACGGCGCCCACAGCGGTGCGGATGTTGATGAAGGCCGGTGAGGCGCTGCCCCGCCGCTTCAACCTCGGCACCCTGCGCTTCATCGCCAGCGTCGGAGAGCCCCTCAATCCGGAGGCAGTCCTCTGGGGACAGCAGGCGCTCGGGCTGCCCATCCACGACAACTGGTGGCAGACGGAGACGGGCGGAATCATGGTGGCCAACTACGCCTCCATGAACATCAAGCCGGGCTCCATGGGCCGGCCGCTGCCAGGGGTGGAGGCCGCTATCGTCCGGCGTGGGCCCGACGGGAGCGTGGAGCCCGTGGACACGCCCAACACCGAGGGGGAGCTCGCGCTGCGTCCGGGCTGGCCCTCCATGTTCCGCGGCTACCTTCACGAGGAGGAGCGCTACCGCAAGTGCTTCGCCAGCGGCTGGTACCTCAGCGGCGATCTCGCCCGGAAGGACGCGGACGGCTACTTCTGGTTCGTGGGGCGTGCCGACGATGTGATCAAGTCGATGGGCCACCTCATTGGTCCGTTCGAGGTGGAGAGCGCGCTGCTCGAGCACCCCGCCGTGGCCGAGGCGGGTGTCATCGGCCGGCCCGAGCCCACCATCGGCGAGGTGGTGAAGGCCTTCGTCTCCCTCAAGGAGGGCTTCACCCCCGGGGAGGCGCTGCGCCGGGAGCTGCTTGCCCACGCGCGCACGCGGCTGGGCGCGGTGGTCGCCCCCAAAGAGCTGGAGTTCCTGCCCACACTGCCGCGCACGCGCTCGGGGAAGATCATGCGCCGGCTGCTCAAGGCCCGCGAGCAGGGTCTGCCCGAGGGGGATACCTCCACCCTGGAGGCCTCGCCATGAGCGAGAAGCCCCCTCCCACGCTGGCACCCACCCGGGACGAGGCGCTCGGCTGGCTGCGGCAGATGCAGCTCATCCGCCGCTTCGAGGAGGCGAGCGCCCAGGCCTACAGCGCGGGGAAGATTCGCGGCTTTCTTCACCTCTATATCGGTGAGGAGGCCTGCGCGGTGGGCGCCTTGCGCGCGCTCCAGCCGGAGGACGCCATCGTCTCGCACTACCGCGAGCACGGGCACGCCCTGGCGCGCGGAGTGCCCGCCCGGGCCATCATGGCGGAGATGTTCGCGAAGGTGGTGAAGACCACCTCGTCGATCCGTTCGGTGTCACGGGCCACCACGGGGTTGGCGCTCATCACCTCGCGGATGGAGGTGGTGCCTGGATCTCGCCGCTCGTTCAGGACGCGGCAGACGATGTCGCGGTCTGTCAGGATGCCGACCGGCTGTCCCGAGTCCTCCACGACGACGAGGGCACCGACGTGCTGCTGGGTCATTCGCTCGGCTGCCGCCTGGACCGTCTCGGTTGCCAGGGCGGTGGCCACCTGCTTCCGACAAAAGCGTTCGAGTGACATACAGAAGAGTAGGGCCTTCGGGAGCCCAGGGGAGAGTGGGTGGACCAAGTGTCCTGCCGCCCGAGTGCTCCGGTGTTGGGGCTGAAGGCTACAGGGGGTGGACGGGGCAAGGCCGCCCTCCCTGCGGCCCCCCGGATGCCTCGCGAGCGCGAGGAGCAGTTCATCCGTGCGTTTGCCTCGGCCATTTGAAACCTGACCGGCGACTGGGCCTGGGCGTGCCTGGCGGCACTTGAGGGGTGGGCCTCGGGCGCTGCCACGGGAGGAAGAGTCGAGGCAGGAGCGGTAGGCACGCCATGGCTCCTCCCGCGATGGCCCACCCCCAATCCATAACGTGCAGGGGTGAGAGGTGCAGCAGACGCGCCAGGGCAGGCACCTGGACGAGCACCAGGGCGCTGGCCAGCGTGGCCGCGCAGATGAGCTTGGCCAGACGGGTCCGCAGGCCGCTGAGGAGCGCACAGAAGCCAGCGCTCGCCACGGTGAGCGCCACCATCGCCATGGCCCGGGCGTGCTCCACGTTGCGATGGCCGCCCAAGCTCCACTCGTAGCCCAGCACCATCACGCCCACCAGCACGACACTGGACACGCAGACGGCGGCCCAGTCGCCGCGCGAGAAGAAGCGCACCTGGACAGGACGCTCGGAGGGCCGCAGCGCCTCGGGACTCGCCGCGTCCTGGAACGCCAGCAGGGCCGTGGGGTGGATGATGAGCTCGAGCCAGATGACGTGGATGGGCATGTACAGCAGCGGGTAGCCCGCCAGCGGAATCAAGGCCGCCGTCACCACCAGGGGGATGTGGATGAGCAGCAGGTACTGGAAGCTCGTGCGCAAGTTGTGGAAGAGCTGCCGGCCTTCAGCAATGGCTCCAACGATGCTGTGGAGGTTGTCGTCCAGCAGGACGATGGAGGCCACCTCGCGAGCGCTGCGCGTGCCACGCTCGCCCATCGCGATGCCCACGTCCGCGGCCTGGAGCGCGGGCACATCGTTCACCCCATCGCCCGTGACCGCCACCACCTCTCCGGAGGCCTGCAGCGCACGCACCAGCTCCAGCTTCTGCGCAGGAAGCGTCCTCGCGATGATGTCCAGGTTTCGAGGGAGAACGCCGCCCGTCTGGCTCAGCCGGGCCTCCAGCTCCTCTCCGAGCAGGAGGCTGGGAGCTTCACCTCCCAGGCCGATCTCCCGTGCCACCGCGCGGGCCGTCTCCGGGTGATCTCCCGTCACCATCACCAGGTGAATCCCCGCGCGGTGGCAGGCGGCGATGGACTCGGCCACGCCTGGGCGGACGGGATCCGCGCAGACCACCAGACCCAGGAAGCGCAGGCCACGCAAGGGCTCTCCGCCGAGCCAGCCGTGGGCGTCGAGCCGCTGCTCCGCGCACGCGATCACCTTCCGCCCCTGCGCCGCCTGCGCCTCCACCTCGTGCCTCCACTCCGCGCGCTCCTCGGGCGAGAGCGTACACGCCGCCAGCACTACCTCGGGCGAGCCCTTGGTGAAGGCCCAGAGGCCATCGTCCTCGCGCACCACGGCGGTCTCCCGGCGCCGCTCCTCGGTGAAGGGGAAGAGGGCCAGCACCTCGGAGGGAGGCGCCGTGGGCCCTTGGGCGCTGGCGGCGGCGGCGATCGCCCCATCCAGCGGATCGCCGTTCTCCGGACGCGAAGCCCGGGACGCGGCATGCAGCAGCCGGGCGGGAGACACCTGAGCCATGGGCAGGCAGCTGGCGACGCGGAGCTGTCCCTCGGTGAGGGTGCCCGTCTTGTCCATGCAGATGCAGGTGACGCGGCCGATGTTCTCCACCGACACGGCCCGCTTCACGAGGGCTCGGCGGCGTGCGAGCCGGTACACCCCCGAGCCCAGGAAGAAGGTGAGGGCCACGGGGAACTCCTCCGGGAGTGCCGCCACCGCCAACGTGGCCGCGCTCACCATCGCATCCAGCCAGCCGTAGCCCTGGCGCCAGCGCACGAAGGCGAGGACACCGCAGAAGGACGCCGCGGCGGCCAGGAGGATGGCCACCAACCCCTGAACGGCGGCCTGCAGGGGCGTTCGGGCCCGCTGGTGGCGCGTGGCCGTCCGGGTGATCCGCCCATAGAGCGTCTCCTCGCCCGTGAAGACGGCCCGGAGAACCGCGCGTCCGGTGAGCAGCCGTGTCCCCGCCAGTCCCCAGTGCGTCCACTCCACCAGGGGATCGTTACCCGGTGGGAGCTCGCCGCGGAGGGGCCGCTTGCGCACGGGCTGAGACTCGCCCGTCAGCGACGACTCCTCCGTCTGGAGGCCCTCGCCCGCCACCACCAGTCCGTCGGCGGGGAAGGGCTCTCCCGCGGCCACCTCCACCAGATCCCCCACCACCACATCCGTGGCCTCCACCCGCTGCAGCGTGCCTTCTCGCAGGACGACGGCGTGTTCGGCCAACTGGTGGCTCAAGCCCTCCATCGAGGCGCGCGTCCGGTGGTGGAGCCAGGCGTCCATCCCCGCCAGCGGCACGATCGCGGCCAGCAGCGTCCAGCCCTCCACTGGCTGTCCCAGGACGAGGTAGAGCACGCTGGTGCACACCAGGAACCAGAGCATGGGATCGCTCACGGTGTTCCGGCACAGCTCGGCCCAGGTGTAGGAAGGCGCCTCGAGGATGTTGTTGCGCCCATAGCGCTGTCGGCGCGCGGCCACTTCGGCCTCGCTCAGACCGCGAGTGCTGTCCAGAGGCTCTGGGAGACGGGAGCGAGGGAGGGGAAGGCGCATGGTCCAGCCACAACCTGGGCACCCCGAGGGAGGCGGGCATCGTCCGCTCTGCCCTGATGACCACCGGACGCATTCTTGCCCCACAGTGGCTCCACCCCCGTTTCCGAGCAGGCGGGCACATACCTTCCATGACTCAGACTCGCGCCGCGGGTTGTCGACGGGGAGCGGAAGAGGGAAGGTGAGGGCGCCTTCTCCTGGCGCGATGACTCCCTTTCTCTTCGTCACCGTGGTGTTCGCCATCTCCGTCACCGCGGGGCTGCTGGGCTCGCTGCTGGGGCTGGGGGGTGGGCTCATCCTGGTTCCCGTCCTCACGCTGCTGCTCAAGGTGGACATCCGCTATGCGGTGGGGGCCTCCATCGTGTCCGTCATCGCCACCTCCAGTGGGGCCGCCGCGGCTTATGTGAGGGACCGGCTGGCGAACCTGCGCGTGGCCATGTTCCTGGAGATGGCGACCACAGCGGGGGCGCTCACGGGAGCCTTCCTCGCGGGCGTGGTGGGTGGGCGTGGGCTGTACCTCGTCTTCGGCTTGGTGATGGGGTACTCGGCCTTGGCGATGCTGCGCAAGCTGGGGGCGCGAGCGGATGCTCCGGTGCCACCGGATGCGCTGGCGGACCGGCTGGCGCTGCACAGCAGCTACTTCGACGAGGCCACCGGCCGCGAGGTGGACAACCGCGTCACCCGGCCGCTCACCGGGCTGGCGCTCATGTACGCGGCGGGGACGGTGAGTGGGCTGCTGGGCATCGGCTCGGGCGCGCTGAAGGTGCCAGCCATGGACCTGGCCATGCGGCTGCCCCTGAAGGTGTCCACGGCCACCAGCAACTTCATGATCGGGGTAACGGCGGCGGCCAGCGCAGGCGTCTACTTCGCGAGAGGGGACATCTTGCTCGTGATGATGGCGATCCCCGTGGCGCGGGTGGCGCTGTCGCTCCTCATCTTCCGGCAGCAGCGGGACCGCGCGTTTGTCTGGGTGACGTCGGTGGTGCTCACGTTGCTGGCGCTGTCCTTCCTGCTCGGCCGAGCGGAGTGAGGGGGGCTCGGCGTCTCGCCGGGTGACACTGTAAGCAGACGGGCGGCCGTCCCGCATGGGCTGTCGGCCCTCCCTAGATTGAGGGACGTGGCGACACTCTCGATGCCCACTCCCAGGCTGGAACCGTTCCGCGGCTTCCGCTCACGACTCCGTAACACCTTGCGTGGCCTGGTCCGGGCCGAGCGCCGGTTCTGGCTGCTCGTCGCCCTCGTGGGGCTCATCTCGGGGATGGGGGCAGTGGTGCTGCTCAAGGTGCTGCGCTTCACCCAGCACCTCTTCTGGGGGAGCGAGGCGGAGGGGTTCCTCTCGGGCGTCATCGCCTCGCCGTCCTGGAGGCGCTTCCTCGTCCCGGTGCTGGGCGGCGCCCTGGTCTCGCTGGTGACGCTCCTCATCGGCCAGCCGCTGCGAGGGCACGGAACCGCCGGCATCATCGAGTCCATCTGGGTCAAGTCGGGCCGGCTGTCCCTGCCTCGGGCGCTGCTGAGGGGCCTGGTCTCTATCGTCGCGGTAGCGCTCGGGGCGCCTCTGGGCCGCGAGGGCGCGCTGCTGCAGACGGGTGCGGCGAGTGGCTCCTTCCTGGGGCACTGGCTGAGGCTGGGGCCGGGGCAGGCCCGGTTGCTGGTGGCGTGTGGCGCGGCGGCGGGGGTGGCCTCGGCCTACAACGTGCCCATCGGCGCGGCCCTCTTTGGCCTGGAGGTGCTGCTGGGCTCGTTCGCGCTGGAGCTGTTCGGTCCCATCGTCCTGGCGTGCGTGGTGGCCACCCTCGTGTCGCGGATCCTCATCGCGGATCACCCCAGCTACGTCATCCCTCACTATGTGATGCACCCGCGCGAGCTGCTGCTGGCCGTGCTCCTGGGCGTGCTCCTGGGGGGCGCCTCCGCGCTTTATGTGCGCGGCATCAACGTGCTGTCGGACCTGCTCGATCGGGTCCCTCGGAAGCTCACACCCTTCCTGCCACTGGGAGCGATGACACTGGTGGGGCTGGCGGCCGTGTGGCTGCCGCACCTGCTGGGAAATGGCTATGACGCGGTGAACGCGGCACTGCTGGGGAAGCTGTCGCTGGTGCTGCTGGTGGTGCTGCCCCTGGCGAAGCTGCTGGCGACGTCGCTCTGCGCGGGGGCGGGGGTTCCGGGCGGGCTCTTCACACCCTCGCTCTTCTATGGAGCACTGCTGGGCGGCGCCTTTGGCCAGGTCATGCAGTACGTGTGGCCCGGAGGAGCCCCGAGTGGGGCCTATGCCTTGCTTGGGATGGGGGCGGTGCTCGCGGGGACCACGCATGCGCCCGTGTCGGCGGTCCTCATCATCTTCGAGCTGACGGGGGACTACGGGCTCATCCTTCCGCTGATGCTGGGGGCCTTCCTGGCGACGATGATCAGCCGACGGCTGGAGCCCGAGTCGCTCTATACGTCCGTGCTCAGCCGCCGCAACGTGCGCATCCCCGAGAGCGTTCCACACTGGCTGCGCGAGGAGGGGACCCGGGCCATGTTGATGCCGGTGCGGGACCGCGTCCCGCCGTCGGCTTCGTTCCAGGAGATCGTCGTGTTGCTGCTGGAGCAACCCTCGGGGGCGGACCTCTACGTCACGGACGAGGAGGGCCGGTACCTGGGGACAATCACGCTGGACGAGCTCAAGGGCCACCTGCCGGACTACTCGCTGTTGGGAGCGACCATCGCGGCGGACGTGATGGATCGGCACCTCCGGCCCGTGACGCCGGACCTCTCCCTGTCCGAGGTGGCGGCGCGCTTTGCCACGACACCGCTCGAGCGCCTGCCTGTCGTCGACACCGAGCGGAGGTTGCTCGGCACGATTTCCAAGAGCGATGTGTTGAAGCAAGGGCGCTTCTGACATGGACACTGTGGACACAGGGATGGAGGAGGACCGTGCCCGCGTGGCGGGCATCGTGCTCATGTTCCTCTTGAGCGCGGTCTTGGTCGTGGTGCTGCTCAGGACGCGGCCACCGGGGGCGCAGGGGACTCGAGAGGCCCCCCGGCAGAGCGTCCCAGGGGCAGAGGTACAGCCCGCTCCACAGGCTCCAGGTGAGGCCTCGTCCGGTGCAGCGGATTACTACCGAGGCTGGCCTCTCTTCGAGGGGTGGCCGTTGCCCCAGCTTCCCTCGGGCGGCGGGGGAGGGCGCGCTCCGCAGGCGCCGGAGCCGAGGTTCGCTCCCTCGAGCCCGCCGGCGGAGACTCATCCCTCGCCCTAATGGCAAGGGATGAAGGGCCGGGAAGCCCAGCGCCGTCAGGAGGGTGACGTCGCCAGCGGTGTGCCTTCCTGAGGGAGCATGACTTGGCCGCTCCCCGAGGCCCTCGGCCGGCAGCCCGGCCCTATGGCGGACAGGGCCCTGGGGACTGGAGGGGGCGCCGAGTGCTGGAAAGTGGAAAGGGCGTTTCCGGGTCGTGGGTTGTGGGATTGCGTGCTTGCGTCAGCGGGGGAAGTCGGCTAGTTGTCCCCTCGGTTGCAGGCCTCCTGCGCGATTAGCTCAGCTGGATAGAGCGTTGGCCTCCGGAGCCAAAGGCCACAGGTTCGAATCCTGTATCGCGCGCTGGTGGAAGGGGCTGGAATCCCTGAGGAAATCCCTCGGAGGTTCCAGCCCCTTCGCTTTTCCGGGGCCGCAGATGAGTAGCTCGCGGCCCCCGTCGAAAAGCCCCGGTCCAGTTCAGGGCGTTGAACGTCCACCGATCTCCGGGAAGCGCTCGTAGGCCCGCTTCAGCGCGTCCAGATGGGCGGGGTTATCGAGATCGAGCGGCGCATCCGTGAGCTTCACAACCCACCCGCCTGTCGCCGTGCTCTGCGCCCTAGAGAGCAACTCGGCGTCGCGAGCAGGGTCCGGGAACGCGATGGCTTGTGCAGTGGCGGCTGACCAGTAGTTGAGCCACCCGAGGCGATGCGGAATCTCAGGCGAGCGGATTTTCTCTGGGAGCTTGAGCGCTGGCAGGCCCCGGGGTGGCCTTGGCGAGCCCGCCAGCGTGGGGCTCGTCTGCTCCGCGATGTCCCCCGCCGCGCGCTTCGGCGTGGCATGCCCCCACAGCGCGCGTGCACCCTCCGCTACCTCTTCGAGCACCTTCCCCGCTGCCGCGATACCCGCAGCGTCCAGGGGCCACTTCGCATGAACTTCAAACTGTGGCTGCCCACCAGGATTCTGGCTCGCCGGTGTTTCCCTGCGAGAGATCGTCACGAAGTGACCCTCATCGCCATTGCAGAGCAGCGGAAATCTTCCATCGGTCGTCTTGGCCGTGCCCCACGCATCGCGCTGCGGTGCTGGGATGAACCGACCCTCGTCAGAAATCGTCCACGACAGGTGCAAGCCGGGAAGCGCGCGTTCCATTCCACGAATAACGGCCAAGGTGCGGCTGCCATCGCTGCTGAGCGCAGGCGCATAGACGACAAGAAGGAAGGAGTCTGGCGAGGCGGCCATTTCAGCACCAGTCCATGACGACGATGTTGAGGGAGGGGTCTGCGTCGCGCAGAGCTTTCCGGTGCGCGTCGCTACGAACGCCTACTACGAAGGCATACCCACAAGCGCGTGCGAGATCGCGCTCGCGCTGCAATTCCAGCACCTGTTTCTCGATCACAATCTCCTGAAGGGCGACCGCGTACGTGTCGAAGTTATCGGTCTTGACCTCCCACAGAACGCCCGCGCGGATTTGCAGTGCGTCGAAATGCTTACCATTGACGAGCGCATCAAAGCCGGGAACACCGTTCTGCGGAACGTTGTCGGCGCACTGATTGTGCAGGGGATCTCCGCCAAGGTGCGGCTTGATGTGGGGGATGCACTCAGGACGGGGTTCCGGAGCCACCGGGGCGGGCGGATCCCTGTTCGATCTGGACCTCTCCGGCGCCGGGTTCGCATCCGGTTCTTGTTGCATCTGTGCACCAGGGTCCACCATGACGGTCATGGGCGGAGCCAAGCCGGGCGACGGAAGAACGGGTGCAACGGGCTTCGGTGCGACGAGGGGAGCCCAGGGAATGGCCACCTGTCTGTGCTGCTTCGGCTTGCGCTGCTGAGGCTCTGTCGTAGCGCAGGCGGAGAGCAGTAGCAGCAGAACGCTGCAAGTGCGGGAACTCATGGCCACATCCGTTCCTGAAGAGGGCCTCCTTAATCCCTACAAGCCCCGTGTTTTTTTAGCTCCTCCGCAAGGAAGGCGGAGGCCAGAAAACACGGGAACGTTTGGAGTAGATCATCACCGAGCCATCCCTCAAAGCGACAGTGAAGGTGTGACACACGCGGCGGATGAACCGACGAATCCATGAGAGTGTTTTTGCCCAACTCCCCAGCCACCTCAGGAGACACTCTCCAGCGTTTCGGACTCAATGCTGCCCCTCATTCATCTTGGCTCAGGACTCCGTCGGGGACGGCGGAGGCGGCAGGTGGATGCGCACCGTGCGCACCCGGCGTGGCGTGGCGTCCAGCACCTCGAGCACCGTGCCGTCATCCAGCGTCAGCCGCGTCCCTCTCTCCGGGATGGCCCCTGTCTTGGCGGAGCACAGGCCTCCGATGGTCGAGTACCCATGGCCCTCCTCCAACTCGAGGCCCAGCTCCCGGTTGATCTCCCTCAAGCTCGCCGTGCCCTGCACCACCGCCGTGGTTGGGCTCTCGCGCTTGATCAGCTCCTCTGGCGTCTCCGTCTCGCTGAGGATGTCCCCCACCAGCTCCTCGACCAGATCCTCCGTCGTCACCAAACCCTGCACCCCACCACGCTCATCCACCACGATGGCCAGCTGCATGCGGCGCTTCTGCAGCTCCTTCAGCGCGTCCAGCGCCCGCATCGTCTCGAAGACGAAGTAGGCCGGGCGCAGCACGTCCTCCAGGACAATGAGCGTTCCCTCCCACGCCACCCCCAGCAGATCCTTCGCGATGACGTAGCCCACGACGTTGTCCAGCGACCCCTCGTAGACCGGCATCCGCGAGTGCCCGTGCTCCAGCAGCACCTGCCGGATCTCCTCCGCGCTCGCGTGCCGGCGCAGGGCCACGATGCGGTGCCGAGGCACCATCACTGCCGACAACGTCAGGTCCGTCAGATCAAAGGCCCGCGAGGCAATCTCCCCCGCCCGCGGATCCAGCGAGCCCATCTTCGCCGCCTCCTCCACGAGCTGCTGTAGCTCCTCGGGAGACAGCCGCGCCTCGGCGAAGTTCGTCTTGTCCCCGAAGAAGCGCAGCAGCACGTTGGAGCTGGCCGTCAGCAGCCACACCAGCGGCTGGACCAGCCACGCCAGCCCATGGAGCGGCCGGCCAATGAACAGCGCGTACCGCTCGGAGTAGCGCAGCGCGAGCGACTTGGGAACCAGCTCACCCAGCACCAGCGACAGGTAGGAGATGAAGCCAACCACCCCAGCAAAGGCCAGGCTCTCCGCTGTCTGCGAGCCCACCCCCAACTGGACCAATAACCCCGCGAGCGGGTGCGCCAGCGAAGCGCCGCCAAAGGCCGCGGCCGTCGAGCCGACGACCGTGATGCCGATCTGCACCGTGGCGAGCAGACGCTCGGGGTTGTCTCTCAGGGCGGTGATGGCCCGGGCCGCGCCGCTCCCTTCATCTACAAGCTCGCGCAGACGGGTCTTGCGCAGCGTGAGCAGCGCGAGCTCCGCGCCAGCGAAGACTCCATTCGCCAGCACCAGCAATAAAACGATGACGAGTTCCGACGCGATGAGATCCTCCCCAGAAGAGCACCCTGGCCCACTGTGGAAGTTCTAGCGCGAGCAGCCACCCTGGTGGCTACTCTGAACTCAGGCTTCGAGCGATTGTAGGAGGAGCGACAGCTGGTCGCGGCTGGCGCCCTTGGGCAGGTAGTAGTGGGGGCCCGACATCAAGGCGCTGCCCACATCCGAGGCCGCGGCGGAGGTGAGGAAGACGACGCGCGGCTTCGTGTTGCGCGGCATCCGCTCCGCGACCTCTAAGCCGCTCATCCCTGGCATGTTCAGGTCGAGCAGCACGACGCCGTACTTTTCTCGGGAGAGCGAGTCCAAGGCCTCCTGCCCATCCGCAGCCTCGATGGCCTCGTAGCCGAGCTCCTCCAGACACAGCCTCAGGAACTCTCGCCAGTCCGCGTCGTCATCGACGACCAGAACCTTGCGTACCCCATTCCCGTTGGTGCTTGGTCGACCCAAAGAACCTCCCTGACACGAGGACAACCCCGAGAAGTGACCCCAGCATTCAACGGAAGGCCTGGGGCCTGCTGGGTCGGAGGGCAGGGGAGCGAACCGGGCCGGAGCCAGGAGGGGCCCTCAGAAGAGCGACGTGCTCAGCTGGTTCGCCAAGTACTGGAGCGCAGGCAGCACGTTATGGCTCGCGGTCCTCGGCGCCGGAGCCATCGCCGTCTGCTGCCACGCTGGGGCAGCGAGCAGGCGTCCGCCCGCATGCGTGAACATCCGGAACTGTCCCAGTTCCGTGGAGCTGCCCGAGTTGTACACCCGCAGAGCCCTCCCCTGGTGCAGCCCCAGATCAAACTCCCGGGGGACGTGCCGGTGCCCATGCAGGATCAGGTCGCAGCGCCCTCGGACGCGAGCCACCAGCTTGGCTCCTAGCACCAGCTCCGAGGCGTAGGGCCAGCCCATCCGAGTGGCCAGCCGCTCGGGCAGGCTCTCCTCGGGCAGAGGCAGCACGTGGTGGTGCAGCAGGAGAACCGTGAGCGCCTCGCGCGGAGCGGCGGCCACGGCGGCGTCCACCTCCTCCAACTCTGCCAACGACAGGGCGCCATGGCTTGCGAAGTAGGAGCGGTTGTGTGGCCCGGTGGAGTCGATGCACACGAGGTAAAGGCCCTCGCGCTCCACGGTGCACACCTTGCGGCCCTGCATCCACCGGCCGACCACGTCGTCCCCAGGGCGGTCATGGTTGCCGGGGATGAAGGTGAGCCGCCCCGTATCGAGCAGCGGGGCGAAGATCTCCCGGAAGCGGCGGAACTCCGCGCTCGCTCCCTGGTGCGTCAGGTCTCCCGTCACCACCACATGATCCACCTGCGCGGCGAGGAGGCTCTCCACCAGGGCTCGGGCCGCCGCGTCGCTGCCAGGGCTCAGGTCCAGGTGGAGATCCGAGAGGTGCGCCAGCTTCCGAAAGGGCATGCTCCATCAGTAGCCCTCCGAGAAGACACCCTCATGGCGCGCAGGTGAAAGCCGTGGGAGCCCTGTGTGACAACGCGGTTACCCCGCGACCAGCTCCTCGGCCGGCTCGGCCTCGCTCGGGACAAGCTCCAGCGAGGCTGGCGCCTCCACGGGAACCGGGACCAGACGCGTGCCCGGCAGCACCCGGAGCCGCGTGCCTCGCCAGTCCACCGTCCGGCTGAACAGACCATGGCACCACGCCATGAAGAGCAGGGCGTCCTTGAAGAGCACCGCCGGCAGCGCCTGCCAGGACACCGGCTGCTTGCTACTCCTGCGGAATGTTCCGGCTCTGCGGGTGGCGGATGTCCTTGCCGCGCACCATGTAGATGACCATCTCCGCCACGTTCATCGCGTGGTCGCCGATGCGCTCCAGGTGCTTGGCGATGAACATCAGCGCCGTGGCTCGGCGGATGTTCTTCGAGTCCTCCATCATGTACGCGAGGAGCTCGTTGAAGATCTTCAGGAAGAGGGCATCCAGGAGATCGTCTCCCTTGAGCACCTCTTCGGCCTTCACCACGTCATTGGACACGAAGGAGTCCAGCGCCTTTTTCACCTGCTGCTGCGCCTGCTCGGCCAGCCGCGGCGTGTCGATGTAGGGCGCCAGCGGCGGCACCTGGCTCAGGTCAATGGAGCGCTCGGCGATGTTCACCGCCAGGTCTCCAATGCGCTCCAGGTCCGTGACGATCTTCAGCGCCGTGGTGATGAGCCGCAGGTCGCTCGCGGCGGGCTGCCGCAGCGCCAGGATGCGGCGGCAGAGATCGTCAATCTCCACCTCCAGGCGGTTCACGTCCTTGTCGGACTTGATGACGTTCTCGGCCAGTGCCGAGTCCCTGTCCGTGAGCGCGCGCACGCTGTTGGCGATGAGCGTCTCCACCTTGGCGCCCATGGCCAGCAGCCGCTCGCGCAGGTCGCGCAGGTCCTGCTCGAAAGCCTTGTCGGTATGTATCGATGGCATCCGCCCCTCGCTCCTACCCGAACTTCCCGGTGACGTAGTCCTCGGTGCGCTTCTCACGGGGGTTCGTGAAGATCTGCTCCGTGGGACCGCACTCCACCAACTCGCCCATGTAGAAGAAAGCCGTCCGATCGCTCACCCGCGCCGCCTGCTGCATGTTGTGGGTGACGATCGCGATTGTATAGGTCGCCTTCAGCTCGTGGATGAGTTCCTCGATCTTCGCCGTGGCGATCGGGTCCAGGGCGCTCGCGGGCTCGTCCATGAGCAGCACCTCGGGCTCCACCGCCAGGGCGCGGGCGATGCACAGGCGCTGCTGCTGGCCGCCGGACAGGCCCAGGGCACTCTCGTCCAGCCGGTCCTTCACCTCGTCCCAGAGCGCCGCACTGCGCAGGGACTTCTCCACGCGCGTGCTGAGCTCCGCCCGGTCCTTCATCCCGCCCACCCGCAGGCCGTAGGCCACGTTCTCGAAGATGGACTTGGGGAACGGGTTGGACTTCTGGAACACCATGCCCACGCGGCGCCGCAGATCCACCACGTCCATGTGGGAGTCGTGGATGCTCGCGCCGTCCAACAGGATGGTGCCGGTGTGGTTCGAACTGGTGATGAGATCGTTCATCCGGTTGAGCGAGCGCAGGAAGGTGGACTTCCCGCACCCGGAGGGGCCGATGAGCGCCGTCACCTGACGCTCGGGAATGGCGATGCTCACCTTGTTGATGGCCACCTTGGTGCCGTAGCGAAGGGTGAGCTCCCGCGCCTCCATCTTGATGCGCGGGCTGGGCGGCTGGAAGGTCATGGACGGCGTCTCAGTGGGCGTTCGCGGCCTTCCGGCGAGTCCGAGTCCGGATGACAACCGCGATGAGGTTGAGGGCGAAGGTGAGCATCAGCAGCACCAGCACCGTGGCGTAGAGGAGGGGACGGGTGGCCTCCACGTCCGGCGACTGCGTGGCGAGCACGTACGTGTGGTAGCCCAAGTGCATGAACTGCGAGCTCAGCGACGAGGGAAGCTCCGGCAGGAAGTAGGCCGCGCCGGTAAAGAGGATGGGCGCCACCTCGCCGGCTCCGCGGGACACAGCGAGCACCGCGCCCGTCAGGATGCCCGGAAGCGCGCCCGGCAGCACCACCCGAATCAGCGTCTGGGACTGGGTGGCTCCCAGCGCGAGGCTCGCCGTGCGGTGATCCAAGGGAACGGCGCGCAGGGCCTCCTCCGTGGCGACGATGACCACCGGCAGCGTCAGCACCGCCAGCGTGAGGGAGGCCCAGAGGATGCCGGGCTGGCCCCAGTGCAGCTCCTGATATCCGAGCGCTCGATCCAGGCTGCCGCCGACGAAGTGAATGAAGAATCCCAGCCCGAAGAGGCCGAAGACGATGGAGGGGACGCCCGCCAAGTTGGCGACGGCCACCCGGACCCATCGCGCCAGCTGCGAGTCGGGCGGGGCGTACTCATGCAGATAGACGGCGGTGAGTACGCCCATCGGCATCACCGCCAGCGTCATCAGCAGCGTCAGCGCCGCCGTGCCATAGAGGGCGGGGAAGATGCCGCCGCCCATCATGCCGTCCGAGGGAGGCTCGGAGAGGAACTGCCAGGTGACGTGGCCGATGCCGCCTCGGACTACGTCCCAGAGGATGACCGCGAGCATCCCCACGATGAGGAGCGCGGCCAGCCCCGTCAGAGACGTCAGGGCGCCGCCCAATGTCCGGCGTGTGCCGTACTTCACGCGGCACCTCCCGTGAGCTTCTTGAGGACGCGCTTCGTCCAGGCGGACGCCAGCATGTTCAGGATGAAGGTGAAGATGAACAGCTCCACGCCGATGAAGAAGAGCAGTGAGTAGTGAGGGCTGCCCACCACCACCTCGCCCATCTCCGCGGCGATCGTCGCCGACAGCGAGCGCACCGAGTCACTCAGGTTGGCCGAGACGACGGCGGCGTTACCCGAGGCCATCAGGACGATCATCGTCTCACCGATGGCCCGGCCGAAGCCCAGCACGCACGCGGCGAGGATGCCCGGGGCCGCCGCGGGAAGGACGACCTTCCAGGCGGTCTCCCACGGCGTGGCCCCCAGCGCCAGCGAGGCCTCCCGGTAGCTGCGAGGCACCGCAGTCAGTGCGTCCTCGGACACGGTGAAGATGACGGGCACGATGGCCAGCGCCAGCCCCAGGCCCGCGACCACGGCGTTGAGCCGGTAGGTGAAGCCAAAGGTGTCCTGGAGGAAGGAGGCCAGCACCATCAGCGCGAAGAAGCCGAGCACCACGGACGGGATGCCCGCCAGCAGCTCGATGACGGGCTTGAGCAGCTCGCGCAGCCGCCGGGGCGCGAACTCCGCGGCGAACAGCGCGGCCGCCACGCCCACCGGCACCGCCACCAGCATGGACACGAGCGTCGTCTTCAGCGTGCCGACGAAGAGCGGGATCATGCTCACCTTCGGCACGTTGGACACCGGTTGCCAGAGGTAGGCCAGCGGCTTGCCCGGCCGGGTGGGCTGGGCCGTGAACATCTTGGCGAGGCTCGCCTCCTCGCGGGCGTGGGCATCCAGGAAGAGCCCCAGCGCCTCCTTCGCGATGAAGACGATGATGAGCACCAGCGCGGCAATGCCGGTGAAAGCCATCACCGTGATGAGGCCGGCGATGGCCTTCTCCCGGAGCTGCCGTCGCCGCGCCGCCGGAGACAGCCGCGGCACGACCATGGTTTCCGCGAGACCCTGCTGCATGGCGGCTTCTCTATCCATCTGACTCAGCGCCTCGCGTGACAATCGTGTGACGACCTACTTCACAGGGAAGTAGCCCACCTTGGTGACCAGCTGCTGGCCCTCGGCCGACAGGGCGTAGTCGATGAAGGCCTTCGCCTCACCGGTGGGCTTGTTGCGCAGGTAGAAGTACAGATCGCGCGAGAGCGGGTACTTGCCGCTCTTGATGTTCTCGGCGCTGGGAGCCACCTCGGCGCTGCCCACCTTGATCTTCAGCTCCTTGATGCCCTTGGCGTAGGCGGCGCCGCCGTAGCCAATGCCGTTCTTCTCCTTGGAGACGGCGTTCACCACCGCGGCGGTGCCCGGCAGCGTCTGCGCGCTGGCGGTGTAGTCCTCCCCCCCGAGCAGGTTGTCCTTCACGAAGACGTAGGTGCCGGAGGAGTTCTCGCGGGAGTAGACGACGATGGGCGCGTCCGGGCCGCCGACGTCCTTCCAGTTGGTGATGTCGCCCAGGTAGATGCCCTTGAGCTGCTCCTGCGTCAGGGAGGTGAGCGGGTTCTTCTCGTTCACGTAGAAGGTGACGCCGTCCTTGGCGACGGCGATCTCCGTGCCGGTGGTGTTGAAGCGGGTCCGGAGCTTCTCGGACTCCGCGTCCTTGATGGGGCGGCTGGACATGCAGATGTCGGTGGTGCCGTTGATGAGCGCGGAGATGCCCGTGCCGGAGCCGCCGCCCGTCACCTGAAGCTTGGTGCTGGGGTTCTTCTTCATGAACTCCTCGGCCCAGCGCTGGCCGAGGATGACCATGGTGTCCGAGCCCTTGACGGTGACGGTGCCCGCCTGGGCCACCACCGGGAGGGCCAGCAGGAAGACGGCGAGGAATGACGCGAGGAATTTCTTCATGTGAAGGCTCTCCTTTTGAGAGGTGAGAGGACTAGTAACGGGCCTGCAGCTGCAGGGTGAAGAGGTTGTCGGTGGGGTCCTCGGCGGTGCCGTCCTTGACGGTCTCGGTCTTGTTGAGCTCGTAGGCCGCAGTGAGCTTCACGGTCTCGCCGAAGTAGTGGATGTACGCGAGGCCCAGCGTGCCGATGGCGTTGTTGGCGCCCAGCTTGCTGCCGCTCTCCTGGGCGGGCCGGCCGTTCTCGTAGTCGAAGTACTCGTAGCGGACGACCGCCTCGTCCGACACACCGATGTTCTGGGCGATCTGCGCCCACCAGCCACTCGCGGGGAGGCCGAGCTGCTCGACGTTGTTGCGCTGGTAGGTCTTCCCGGTGGCGTACTCCGCCTTGAAGGCCGTGCCGCCCACGGGCACCAGATCCAGATAGACCTGAAGGTCGGCACCGAGGCGGGTGCGCGGGTAGGCCTTCCGCGTAGTGTCCCCATTGCGCTTGCCCAGGGTGAGGCCCTTCCAACCGGACATGCCGCCGGAGATCCACTTCAGGTCAAAGCCCAGGCGGCCAATGACGTCCTTCTCCTTGTCATTGTCCGTGCCGACGAAGCCCACGTTGTTCATGGCGTTGCCATCGAAGACGCCAGCGGCGGCGCGCAGGGCGCCGTACTTGCCGTTGAGCCGGACGCCGCGATCCCGCTCGCCCGGGAGGAAGGCGCCCGTCATGCGGGAGCGCTCAGGGAACTCGCGCTCGCTGGAGGAGAAGGGGCCCTCGAAGTTGAACGGCACCTTCATCTGGCCCAGCGTGATGGACAGGTTCTGCTTGGTCCCGGGGATGAAGAGCGTGGCCTCCGCGTCTCGCAGCTGCACCGCCGTGGGGATGATGTCGACTTGGATCATCGCCAGGCCCGTATCGCCGGTGTAGGCCGCCTTGATGCGGCCGCGGCGCACGGTGAAGCGGCTGAAGCCGTCCGTCAGCTTCAGCTCCGGCGCGGCCTCGTCGTAGTCCGTCTGCTGGTACTGGTAGCGCGCCTGGATGTAGCCGGAGAACTTGAGCTTCTTGAGGATGCCGAGATCGTTCTTCGTCTCGATGTTCTGCTCCTCGAGCGCCGCGACCTTGCCCTCGGTGGTGGTCAGCCGCTCCTCCACGGAGGGGGCGGCGGGGGCGGCGGGGGCCTCGGAGGTCTCGGCTGCGGGCGTGGCACCCGTGGCCGGCTGCGGCTCGGCGGCCTGCGCCAGCGCGGCACTCGAGGCCAAGGTCATCAGAGCAACAAGGACGTTTTTCATCGGGGTGTGCAACTCCAGTGGATAGCGGCGCGGGCGATTTATGGGGTGTCTGTGGCTGTTTCGCGGCGCGCGAGTGCCAAATGGGTCACGCCTCTTCAGGAGGCAGCGGAGTCGACGATTCGGTAGCCGACACCGCGCACCGTCTCGAGGGAGGTGCGCGCGGGCCCGAGCTTGTCGCGCAGGCGCATCACGTGGGTGTCGATGGTGCGCGTCTCGAGTGCGCTGGACAGGCCCCAGACTTCCTCGAGGAGCTGCTCGCGCGACTGCACGCGGCCTACGCGCGTCATCAAGTACTCCAGGAGGCGGAACTCCAGCGCGGTGAGGGGGACTTCCTTGCCCTCCACGTAGAAGCGGTGGGCGCCCACGTCCAGCTTGAGGGATCCGAGCGTCACGGGCGCCACGCTGTCCTTCGGCGCCCCGCTGCGGCGCAGGATGGCCTTCAGGCGCAGCACCAGCTCGCGGACGCTGAAGGGCTTGGTGACGTAGTCGTCCGCGCCTACCTCGAAGCCGAGCACGCGGTCCGCCTCCTCGCCCTTGGCGGTGAGCATGACGATAAGGATGTCCCGGGTGTTCGCTCCCGCTCGGAGCTGCCGGCATACCTCCGTGCCGGGCATGTCCGGGAGCATCAGGTCCAGCAGGACGAGATCGGGCCGCTGCTGCCTTGCCGCGGAGAGGGCCGCCTCGCCCGTCGAGGCGACTTGGGTGGAGAAGCCAGCCGACTTCAGGTTGAAGTCGATGAGCTCGGCGAGATCTCGCTCGTCATCGACGATGAGGACGTGGGACATGACGGCGCAGAGATAGTCCTCGCCGTTTGCGGCATCGTGACGCAGGTGAAACAACTGCGTGACGAAGCGTGCACTGGGATTTCGCAGGGTTGCGCGGCCGTGTTGCAGGCCTGTGACAACCGGTGCTCAGGAGCGGCGCTCGCCGGGGCGCAGCACGGCCCGCCCGGGTGAGGCGAACCAGGCCAGCTCGAAGCGCTTGCCGGAAGGGTTCAGCGCCAGCACGGTACCCTTGCGCAGTTTGTCTGGAAGCTCCTCGCCGAGCGCTCGCGCACCGGCGCGGGCCAGCCCCGGGTTGTGGCCCACCAGCGCCCAGCCCTGACCCAGCTCCAAGGCCAGCTCCAGGATGCGCTTGTGCGCGTTCGCGTGGGGCAGCAGCGCGCCGTGCACCTCCACCTGTCCGATGCCGAAGGCCTCGGCGAGGATCTCCGCTGTCTGAACGGCGCGCACCAGCGGGCTCGTGACGATGCCCGTCAGTGGGGTGAGGCGCGCGAGCTTGCGTGCATGCTGGCGGAAGGCGGCGCGGCCTTCGGAGGTGAGGGCGCGGGCCTCGTCACCGAGCGGGTGTTCATCCTCCGCCACCGCGTGGCGGACAATCATCAACGGAAGCATGTGGACGGACATGGAGCGCCGTCCCTATCCCTGGCTCCGGACACAGGCAAGCGACGCCTGTGTGTCAGCCGTCCATGTCGTTGACGTTCTCGAGCTGTGCGGCGAGCGCGGGCTCGTTCGACAGCGCCGCAGCCTGGGCGTGGCCGAGGTCCGTGGGGTCCACCGCCTCCTGGCGCAGGGCGGCGGCCTCGGCCTCGTCTCGCGGTACGGGCGGCTCCTCCGCGACAGGCATCTCGGTGACCAGGTTGCGAACGGGCGCACCCGGAGGCGGACGCAGCACGGGGCCCGGAGGTGGCAGGCCCGAGTGGCGGCGCGCGGCCTCCAGCAGCGCGTGGTGGTGGCGGTAGCGCGCCTCGACGAGCTTGTGGATGAGGATGGGGCCGCCCGGGACCTTGCGCGCGGTGAGCGCCTGGGTGGCTTTGCGCACCGGGTAGCGCACCCGGCGGATCTGCACGCGCCAGCCCTTGGGCGTGTACGTGAAGATGCCGTAGGCGGGACGCAGGTCTCCGTCTCGAGGAATCCCCGCGCTGGCCACGTCGGCGATGATCATCCGGCCCACGCGGCGGCGGTAGGGGAAGTGCAGGTGCCCGAAGGCACAGGCGGCCGCGTCCAGGTGCATGAAGAAGCGGCGCACGGACATTTCGTCCAGCGTGGGGTCCAGCGACTCCTCGAGGTTCTTCGGGTTCGCGTGGCAGACGAACAGGTCCTGGCCCTTGCGCGGCGAGTAGCGGATGGAGAAGGGCAGGGCGCCGAGCATCTTGAGGTGGGCCTCGCCCAGCTGGTCTCGCGTCCACCGGAGCAGTTCCGTCTTCCAGTGGTCCCGGTCGCGGTAGGCGCCGCCCAGGTAGTTGCCTGCGAGGTAGCAGTCCGTGTTGCCCATCAACAGCGCGTCGCACTTGTCGGCGAGCAGCTCCACCGTCTCGCGAGGGTGGGCGCCTCGCAGCGCGAGATCCCCGGCGGCGACAATGTAGTCGGGCGCCATCCGCTCGATGTCCTCGAGGACAGCCTCGCAGGCGGGGAGATTGCCGTGAATGTCCGCGAGGATAGCGACCCGCATCGTGCCGTTATCCTACCCGGATGCCGCCTCCGGGGCAGCCACAGGGAGAAAAATCGCAAAAAGGCTGCCGACCTGGGGCTGGCTCTCTACCTTGACCTCCCCCTCCATGGCCCCGACCAGGTGCTTCACGATGGAGAGCCCCAGGCCCGTGCCGCCCATGTCCCGGCTGCGACCTTTGTCCACCCGGTAGAAGCGCTCGAAGATTCGGGCCAGGTGCTTGGGTTCGATGCCCACCCCGGTGTCCTTCACCCGGACCACGCAGCGCCCTTCTTCCAATGTGCCGAAGACGTCCACCCGGCCGCCGGGCGGGGTGTACTTCACTGCGTTGTCCAGCAGGTTGAGGAGCACCTGCTCGACCGCCCGCTCGTCTCCTCGGGCCATCAAGTCAGTGGGGACGTGGAGCTCCAGCTGGATGTTCTTCCCCGCCGCCTTGGGCCGGACGGTCTCCGCGGCCCGAGCCGTGGCCACGGCCATGGGGACATGGGAGATGTTCAGCTTCACCTCGCGGGACTCCAGCCGGGACAGCTCCAGCAGGTCCTCGACGAGCTCGGAGAGGCGCTCGGATTGGCGGTGGATGATCTCCACCATCTTGGGAGCCACCTCCGGGTCCTTCAGCGCGCCGCTCTGGAGCGTCTCCGAGTAGCCGCGGATGGCGGTGATGGGGGTGCGCAGCTCGTGCGAGACGTTGGCCACGAAGTCCTTGCGGACCTTCTCCAGCCGCCGCAGCTCCGTCACATCGTGAAACACGGCGGCGCTGCCCGGCAGGTCCTTGCCCAGGGGGGTGACGCGGATGGCGAGCGTGCGGGGAAAGAGCCCCTCCAGCTGCAGCTCCAGGCGGGTGGAGGCGCCCTCGCGGCAGGCGCGAATGACCGCGTCGTTCAGCTCCTCGTTGCGGATGAGGGCGAGGGGGCGCTGGCCGACAATCCCCGTGCTGCCTGGCTGGAGCATCTCGCGCAGGGCGTCATTGTGGTGCACCACGGTGCCCTGGGCGTCGGTGATCCAGATGCCCTCGATCATGCTGTCCAGCACGGCGGTGAGGGTGCGGGTCTCCTGGGAGAGCTGGGCGTTCTGAGCGGTCAACCGGGAGTGGAGCGACTGGATGGCTCCTTCCAGGTGGGCCACCTCGTCCAAGGTGTCCTCCTCCTGGGCGACGGAGGGCCCTGAGGGAGTGCCCTCGATGCGGCCCCGTGTCTTTCGCAAGAGCACCTGGAGCTGGCGCTGGATGCTGTCCCGGCTGGCGACGATGGCGATGACGAAGCCCGCCATCGTCACCATGGCCGCGGCGATGGCGCTGCCCGGGGTCCCCAGGACGACCAGCACCACGATGACGCCCATCGCGGGCAACAGCAGCGGCACGAGGAGGTTGCGCATGGTCAGCCCAGCGAGGCGCTCACGGCACGTTGAGCTTGTAGCCGACGCCGCGGACCGTCTCGATGATATCGCCCGCGGGCCCCAGCTTCTCGCGCAGGCGCTTGATGTGCGTGTCCACGGTGCGGGTGTGGATCTCCGCCTGGATGCCCCAGACGTCGGATAGGAGGACCTCGCGCGTCTGCACCCGCTCGCCGCGCTCCATCAGCGTGCGCAGCAGGCGGAACTCCAGCGCGGTGAGGATCACCTCCTGGCCCTTCACGCGCACCTGGTGGCGGGCGGTGTCCAGCTGGATGTCCCCGGCGGTGAGCTGGGCGGCAGGGCCCTCGTCCGCGTCCGAGCGCCGCAGCACCGCCCTGACCCGCAGCATCAGCTCGCGGACGGAGAAGGGCTTCACCACGTAGTCATCCGCGCCCAGCTCCAGGCCCTGGATGCGGTCGGACTCCTGGCCCTTGGCGCTGACGATGACGACGGGCACCTTGCGCAGCTCCGTGTCGCTCTTGAGCATCCGGAGCACCTCGCTGCCGGCCACGTCCGGGAGCATCAGGTCCAGCAGCACGAGGTCCGGCATTCGCGCCCGGGCCTTGGCCAGGCCGCCCGCGCCGGTGTTCGCCGTCTCCGTCTCGAACCCCGCCGCGCGCAGGTTGTACTCGACGAGTCCAGCGAGGTCCTGCTCGTCCTCGATGATCAGGATGCGCGCCATGCCCCTAGCACTAGCAGATCCCATTGTGACAGCGATGTGAAACCCACACAGAGTGTCTGGTTCAGACTCGCCGCACCCCGGGGAGGCGGCCAGGCACGGGGCCCCGGCTCAGGGGATGGTGGGATCGCACGCCACGGAGGTCAGGGTGATGGGCTCGGCGAGGATCGGATCGTTCCGGCTCGCGTTGACCTCCGGTAGGCGGTTGCAGGAGCTGCCCAGGAACTGAGGAGGGTTGTCCACGGACAGCGCCTCGATGACGAGCGCGTAGTCGCGGCCCACGGGCACCTCCACGCTGACGTCTTGCGTGGTGCCGCCGGTGCCGGTCAGGTTCACCGGGAAGCGGAGGGCGCGGCCCTCGGCGCCCTTGCCGTCGTGCAGCACCAGCAGCTCGTCGATCTTCACCTGCGAGCGCAGGCACATCCTCTGGAGGTCCGTGCAGTTGCGCTGCTTCCCATTGGGAAGGACCGCGATCTGAAAGGCGGAGAGCTGGCTCGCGACGGCCTTGTCCACGAGGAGGTCTACCCCGAAGCGGGCTGTGCCAGGGTGGAAGTCCTCGCCACAGCCAGCGGCGAGCGGGAGGAGCAGCAAAGCAAGCGGAAGAGGACGCGGGCTCATGGATTGACGCGGATGGTGACGGGGACGCGGCCGCGCTCCTCGGAGGTGGCGATGGCGACACCCGCGGCGGTGCCTCCGACGGCCACTGCGCCCACGGCGACCCAGAGCCAGGGGCTCTTGTACCAAGGGCGGGAGGCAGTCGCTGCGGGTTGGCCCGCCTGCTGGGGCAGGACCTGGAACACGAGCGGGTGGAAGGAGTCGCCCCGGCCCGCCAGCCGCCGCTGCGCCGCGTCCGCCACCTCGAAGTAGTACTCCACCTCGTAGGCGGTGGCCTCGGCGGGGAGCTCGTAGGCGGGCAGGGTGGCGCGGTAGCGCTCCTTCTCCTTATTAGAGGTGGAGCGGTCGCGGATGAAGTCCACGGAGTTGAAGGCCTGGTCGCCGGCGCGCCGGTAGAAGATCTTCGCCTTGGCGCCCAGGGCCATGTCCTGGATGCGCGCGTCCACCGTCACCGGCTCACCGCCCTGGGGATCCGGGATGGGGTCCACCGTGAGCGTCACGGGGCGGACGCGCCGGCTCTTGATGTCCTCCTTGATGCGCGCGTAGAGGTTGCGCAGCTTGGGCGGCGCGTTGCGAGACAGCTCGAAGTCCGGCCGGGCCTGGAGCAGGCGCTCATAGGCCTCGCGGGCCCGCGCCTCGTCGCCCAGGTAGAGCGAGGCCAGCCCGAGCAGGCGGTAGAGCTCCACGAGCTGGTCATCCGTGACGTCCGGCTTGTCCAGGCCCGCCTGCAGGGTCTTCACGGCGTCCTCGAAGTCCCCTTGCTCGATCTGCTCCTGGGCGCGGGTGATCTCCGGATTCGTGGGCCCCAGCTGGAAGAGGAGGGGCGAGGGGAAGGCCGGCCGAGCCGAGACCAGGGCAGGGCTCAGGAGCCCGCCGACCAAGATGCTCACCCCAACACGCAGTCGCCAACCGTGCATTACATGGACGGTACCAGAGCGTTATTAGGAGGATCCACGGAAGGTGCCCAGGGCCGGGTCACGGCCGGGTGAAATCCACCGTGTTTTTTCATCAACGGAGGCGCGTTGACTTTTGGGGGGTGCCCCTCTATGTTGCGCGCCCTTTTGTCTGGACGCCTTGTAGATGCTCGTAAAGATTGAACAAATTCAAGAGCCGGGGCTCAAGCTGGATGAGCCCATCGGTCTCGAGCTGCTCCAGGAGGTACTCACTGGGGCAGGGGCTGGCCGGGACACCGGCTTCCGGGCGACCCGTCCCTCGACGCTTCATGCGTCCTTGCGGAAGGTGAGCGGCGGAGTGCTGGTGGAGGGGAAGTTCACGGCCCATATGGCCGCGCCGTGCAAGCGCTGCCTCGTGGACGTGACGCTGGACCTGCCCGTGGCCTTCACGATCAACCTGGTCCCTGAGTCGCTCGTCCGGGGTGATGACGTGGGGGGCGAGAAGGCGACGGACGATGATCGCGGGCAGGGGGAGACGGCCGGTTCCTTTGAGTTGGAGGATGCCGACGAGGAAGTGTTCGACGGCAAGACGATCGATCTGGATCCGATCATCCGAGAGCAGGTATTGCTCGCCCTCCCGATGAACGCAGTCTGCCGTGAGGACTGCAAGGGGCTCTGCGCGCAGTGTGGCCAGAACCTCAACGAGAAGCAGTGTGGTTGCGAGACGAAGGTCATCGACCCTCGGCTCGCGCCGCTCATGAACATCAAGCTGAACTAGAGGTGAGTCGTGGGAGTTCCCAAGAAGCGGACGTCGAAGATGCGCCGGGATCGCCGTCGCGCGGCCAACAACAACCTGCGCTCCGCCGTGCAGGTCATCAAGTGCGCCAAGTGCAAGGAGCCGGTGCTGCCGCACCGCGCCTGCGCCGCCTGCGGTAACTATGGTGGCCGTGAAGTCATCGCCACGGAGTAGGTGAGGCGCCTTCCAGGCTCCTCCTCGCCTGGGCGGGCCTCGAGCCCGCCCAGGAACGCTGCCCGTTTATCCTGAGGTCTGCTCGCCGCGCCGCGCCGCGCCGCGCAACGCTCGCGGCGTCCGGGCATGGCTATGTCCTCCCGTGAAGTCCGTCGGGTGTGCCCACTCTGGGGCGCGCCGCCGGGTGTCAGGGAGGCTCGCTACGTTGCCGGGCGCTGCTCGGCCGCCCGCTGACCAGATAGGAAAAAGAGCGACAGTGGGCGGTATTTCCGATTAGAGACGCCGCGCTCGGCGTTGTGTTCCGACGACACTTCGGGAGTACCACGTGCCCCTCGCGCAGATCATCGGAACGGGTTCCTACGCTCCAGCCCAGGTCATTACCAATCACGATCTCGAGAAGGTCGTCGATACGTCCGACGCTTGGATTACCGAGCGGACGGGCATCAAGGAGCGTCGCAGAGCCGCACCCGGCGAGGCGACAAGCGACATGGCCGTCGCTGCCGCTCGCAAGGCGCTGGAGATGGCCGGGGTCGCCCCCGAGGACATCGATCTGATCGTGGTGGGGACCATCACGCCAGACATGCCCATGCCGTCCTGCGCGGTGCTCGTTCAGGCGAAGCTGGGGGCCAAGAAGGCGTTTGCCTTCGATGTGGCCGCCGCGTGCGCGGGCTCGGTGTACGCCCTGTCGGTGGCGGAGCAGTTCGTCCGCTCGGGGCAGGCGAAGCGGGCGCTCGTGATCGGCGCGGACCTGTTCACCGGCCTGCTCAACTGGAAGGACCGCAACACCTGTGTCCTCTTTGGCGACGGGGCCGGGGCCATGGTCCTGGCGCCTGCCCAGGAGGAGGGGCGCGGCATCCTCTCCACCCACCTGCGCACGGACGGCACGCTGGCGGAGATCCTCACCGTCCCCGCGGGCGGCTCCCGAGAGCCGCTGACCGAGGACAACCTCCGCGAGCAGCGCCACAAGGTGGTCATGAACGGCCGCGAGGTCTTCAAGTGCGCCGTGCGTGAGCTGACAGGCATCACGCTGGAGTCGCTCAAGGTTCACGGCTACACGCCCCAGCAGGTGGATTACGTCATCGTCCACCAGGCCAACATGCGCATCCTCGAGGCGGTGCTCCAGCGCATCGAGATCCCGATCGAGAAGTGCTGGATCAACCTCGATAAATACGGCAACACGTCCGCCGCCTCGGTGCCCATTGCATTGGATGAGGCCGTCCGTGCTGGAAAGATCAAGCGCGGGGACCTCGTCGCCATCATGGCGGTGGGAGCGGGGATGGCATGGGGCAGCGCCGTCGTGCGCTGGTGACCCCAGAGCAGTCAGGGAGGGTTTGAGGACACATGTCGAAGATTGCTTTCGTCTTCCCCGGCCAGGGCAGCCAGAAGGTGGGCATGGGGAAGGACCTGCTCGAGAAGTTCCCCGAGGCCCGCGCTGTCTTCGAGGCTGTGGACGATGCGCTGCGTGAGAAGCTGTCCACCCTGTGCTTCGAGGGGCCCGAGGAGGCGCTGAAGCTCACCGCCAACACCCAGCCGGCGATCCTCACCGTGTCTCTGGCCGTGCATGCGGTGTTCTCCAAGCGCGTGCAGGAGCCCGCCTTCGTCGCCGGGCACTCGCTCGGGGAGTACTCGGCGCTGGTGGCCGCGAGCTCGCTGCCGCTGGCGGATGCCGTCCGGGCCGTTCGTGCCCGTGGCACCTTCATGCAGGAGGCCGTGCCTTCAGGTGTCGGCGCCATGGCGGCCGTGCTGGGCCTGGAGCCGGACAAGGTGAAGGCGGCCTGTGATGCGGCGGCGCAGGGCGAGGTGGTGGCTCCTGCCAACTACAACTCGCCCGAGCAGACGGTCATCGCCGGCCATGCTTCTGCGGTGTCCCGCGCCTCAGTCATGCTCAAGGAGGCGGGCGCCAAGCGCGTGATGCCCCTGCCGGTGTCCGCGCCTTTCCACTGCGCGCTGATGGATTCGGTGAAACCCCTGCTGGCCGAGGCGCTCGGCAAGGTGAAGGTGGCCGCGCCTCGCATTCCTGTGGTGACCAACGTGGAGGCCCAGCCCAACAGCGACGCCGCCCGCGTGGTGCCGCTGCTGCTGGAGCAGGTCAGCGCGCCGGTCCGCTGGATCGAGTGCGTGGAGGCCCTCAAGGCCGCAGGAGTGACGCGCGTGGTGGAGCTGGGGCCGGGCAAGGTGCTGGCCGGGCTCGTCAAGCGCATCAGCAAGGACATCGAGACGTTCAACGTCGAAGACGCCGCGAGCCTCGAGAAGACGCTGGCGGCGCTGGGGGCAGCATGAGCTTCAAGGACAAGGTGGTTCTGGTAACCGGTGGCTCGCGCGGCATTGGCCGGGCGTGCGCGGTGGCGTTCGCCAAGGCGGGCGCTGCCGTGGTCGTCGTCAACTATGCCGGCAACGAGGCGGCGGCTCAGGAGTCGGTCAAGCTCGTCCAGGAGGCGGGCGCCAAGGCCGAGGCCGTGAAGTTCGACGTGGCGGACACCGCCGCGTGCGCCTCCGCCGTGGATACCCTCGTCAAGACGCACGGCCGGCTGGACGTGCTCGTCAACAACGCGGGCGTGGCCGTGGACGGCCTGGTCATGCGGATGAAGGACGAGGACTGGGACAAGCAGTTGGACACCAACCTCAAGGGCGCCTTTGCGCTCATCCGCGCCGCCAGCCGGCCGATGATGAAGCAGCGCAGCGGGGCCATCATCAACCTCACCTCCATTGTCGGCGAGTCGGGCAATGGGGGACAGGCCGCTTACTCCGCCTCCAAGGCGGGCCTCATTGGCCTGACCAAGTCGGTGGCCAAGGAACTGGCCAGCCGCAACATCCGCGTCAACGCTGTCTCTCCGGGCTTCATTGGCACGGACATGACGGCGAGCATCAATGACGAGATGCGTAAGAAGATGGTGGAGACCATTCCGCTGGCCCGTCTGGGCACCCCGGAAGAGGTGGCCAACGCTGTGGTATTCCTGGCCAGCGATTCGGCCGCCTACATCACCGGAGAAGTCCTGAAGGTGAATGGCGGCATGTACATGTAGCCCACGGTTGGATTGCTGGCGGTCGTGGGATATACCGCGCCCGCCTTTGATTGGGCCCGGGAAGTAGGGCGGGCCCCCACATGGTTCCTGGAGGATTCAGCACTTATGTCGAACGCAACTATCGAGTCCAAGGTCAAGTCCATCATCGCCGACCAGCTCGGGGTGGGGGAGGAGGAGATCAAGCCCGAGTCCTCCTTTATTGAGGACCTTGGCGCCGACAGCCTCGACATCGTGGAGCTCGTGATGGCGATGGAGGAGGAGTTCGAGGTCGAGATCCCCGACGAGGAGGCCGAGAACATCAAGACCGTCGCTGACGCCGTCAACTACATCAACACCCACAAGAACGATAAGAAGTAAGGCGTTTGCGTGGCCGGGCCGGAGGAACGCTGGCCTCCAGCGTTCCCGTGGCCGCGCGCGCTGTCGTTGCAGCCACCCTGTTGGAGAGGAACGTGTCAAACCGTCGAGTCGTCGTCACGGGTACCGGGTTGATCACGGCACTGGGTACCGGGACCGAGAAGAACTGGCAGGCGATGCTCGCCGGTAAGTCGGGCATCGCGCCCATCACCCGCTTCGATGTCGGCAAGCTCGACACGCGGTTCGCGGGTGAGGTGAAGGACTTCGTCCCCGAGCAGTACATGGACAAGCGCGAAGTGCGCCGGATGGACCTGTTCGCCCAGTACGCGGTGGCCGCCGCCGAGATGGCCGTGAAGGAGAGCGGCCTTCCCATCGGCACGGACAAGCCGCACGGCTACCAGCAGGAGCGCGTTGGCGTCATCGTCGGTTCGGGCATTGGCGGCATCGCTTCGCTCGAGGAGCAGCACAAGAAGGGCCTGGAGAAGGGGTTTGACCGGCTGTCGCCCTTCTTCATCATTCAGATGATCATCAACATGGCGCCCGGGCTGATCTCCATCCGGTACGGCGCCAAGGGTCCCAACTGGTCCCCGGTGTCCGCCTGCGCCACCAGCGCCCATGCCATTGGCGAGGCCTGGAAGTCCATCCGCCTGGGCGAGTGTGACGCGGTGATCGCCGGTGGCGCCGAGGCCGCCATCACCCCGCTGGGCATGGGTGGCTTCTCGGTGATGAAGGCGCTGTCCACGCACAACGACAACCCCTCCGCCGCCAGCCGCCCGTTCGACAAGGACCGTGATGGCTTCGTGATGGGTGAGGGCGCCGGCATCGTCATCCTGGAGGAGCTGGAGTCGGCCAAGAAGCGCGGCGCCACCATCCTCGCGGAGCTGGTGGGCTACGGCGCCAACTCGGACGCCAACCACGTCACCGCGCCGGCCCCCGAGGGCGAGGGCGCGGCCCGCTGCATGCGCCTGGCGCTGGCCTCGTCGGGGCTCAACCCGGAGGAGGTGGGCTACATCAACGCCCACGGCACCTCTACCCCGTACAACGACGCCAACGAGTCCAAGGCCATCAAGGCCGTCTTTGGCGCGCACGCCAAGAAGGTGGCCGTGTCCTCCACCAAGTCGATGACTGGGCACATGCTCGGCGCGGCCGGTGGCGCCGAGGCCGTCGTCAGTGTGCTGGCCCTGCTGCGCGGCGTGCTGCCCCCGACCATCAACTACACCACGCCTGACCCGGAGTGCGATCTGGACTACGTGCCGAACCAGCCGCGCGAGATCCGGGTCGATGCGGCCATGAGCAACTCGTTCGGCTTCGGTGGCACCAACGCGGTGCTGCTGTTCCGGCGCTTCAAGTAGAGCGTTCCGCTCCCCAGGGAGGAGCCCCGCGTGAAGATCATCCTGGCATCCGACCACGCGGGGCTCGAGCTCCGCCAGGCGCTGGTGGACGGGCTCCGGGAGCGCGGTGTTGCCTTCGAGGACGTGGGCCCCACCTCACGCGAGTCCGTGGACTACCCGGACTTCGCCACCCGGGTGGCTCGCGCAGTCGCCGCCGGGCAGTACACCCACGGCGTGCTGGTGTGCGGCACGGGCATCGGCATGAGCATCGTGGCCAACAAGTACAAGGGCGTGCGCGCCGCCCTGTGCACCACCGAGTATGAGGCGCGGATGGCCCGCGCTCACAATGACGCCAACGTGCTGTGCCTGGGGCAGCGGGTGGTGGGCTCCGGTGTTGCCCAGGCCATCCTCGAGGCCTTCCTGGCCACCCCCTTCGCGGGCGGCCGGCACGAGCAGCGCGTCCAGAAGATCCGCGAGGCTGAGTCCGAGCGCTAAGGCCCATCTGAACCTCTCACCTGTCGAGGCACCCCATGGAGAACACCCGTACGCTGGCAGAGGTTGATCCCGAGATCGCCCAGGTCGTCCGTCAGGAGACGGAGCGCCAGGAGCAGGGACTGGAGCTCATCGCCTCGGAGAACTTCGTCAGCCCGGCGGTGATGACGGCCGTGGGCTCGGTGCTCACCAACAAGTACGCCGAGGGCTACCCGGGCAAGCGCTACTACGGCGGCTGCGAGGTGGTGGATGTGGCCGAGAACCTGGCCATCAACCGCGTCAAGGAGCTGTTCGGCGCCGAGGCCGCCAACGTCCAGCCCCACTCCGGCAGCCAGGCCAACATGGGCGCCTACATGGCGCTGATGAAGCCCGGTGACACCATGCTGTCGCTGGACCTGAACTCCGGCGGCCACCTCACCCACGGCGCTGCCTTCAACTTCTCCGGCAAGCTCTACAAGGTGGTCCACTACGGGCTCACCCGCGACACGGAGACGATCGACTTCGCCCAGGTGGCCTCGCTGGCCCAGGAGCACAAGCCGCGCGTCATCGTCGTAGGCGCCAGCGCGTACCCGCGCACCCTCGACTTCGCCAAGTTCCGCGAGATCGCCGACAGCGTGGGCGCCGCGATGATGGTGGACATGGCCCACATCGCCGGCCTGGTGGCCGCAGGCATTCACCCCTCGCCGGTGCCCCTGGCGGAGTTCGTCACCTCCACCACGCACAAGACGCTGCGCGGCCCTCGTGGCGGCCTCATCTTGTGCAAGGAGCAGTACGCCAAGACGGTCAACAGCCAGATCTTCCCGGGCATCCAGGGCGGTCCGCTGATGCACGTCATCGCCGCCAAGGCCGTGGCCTTCCGCGAGGCGCTCACCCCCGAGTTCAAGGCCTACCAGCGGCAGATCGTCGCCAACGCCAAGGCCCTGGCCGAGGCGCTCCAGAAGGCGGGCCTGCGCCTGTGCTCGGGTGGCACGGACAACCACCTCATGCTGGTGGACCTGCGCCCCAAGAAGATCACCGGCAAGGTGGCCGAGGAGGTGCTGGACAAGGCCGGCATCACCGTGAACAAGAACATGATCCCCTTCGACCCGGAGAAGCCCACGGTGGCCTCCGGCGTCCGCGTGGGCACCCCCGCCATTACCACCCGCGGCATGAAGGAGGCCGAGATGGCCATCGTCGGCCAGCTCATCGGCGAGGCGCTGGATCACGCTTCCGACGAGGCTCACCTGGCGCACGTCCGTGGCAAGGTGAAGGAGCTGACGAAGTCCTTCCCGCTGTATGCCTCGCGGTTGAAGTAAGGTCTGAGCTCCGCTTCATCCCCCGATGCGCTGCCCCTTCTGCCAGGACACCGAGAACAAGGTCATCGACTCGCGCGAGTCGCATGAAGGATCGGTGATCCGCCGGCGCCGTGAGTGCTTGCAGTGCAAGCGGCGCTTCACCACGTACGAGCGGGTGGAGGAGCTCTATCCGCTCATCGTGAAGAAGGACGGCCGGCGCGAGGCGTTCGATCGGGAGAAGATCGTCAACGGCCTGAAGAAGGCCTGCGAGAAGCGGCCCGTGTCCGCCGATCAGGTCGAGCAGACCGTGGAGGACATCGAGCGGCTGCTGCAGGGCATGGGCGAGAAGGAGGTCGCCTCCAGCGTCATCGGTGAAGAGGTGATGCGGCGGCTGCGCGTCCTGGATGAGGTCGCCTATGTGCGCTTTGCCTCCGTGTACCGGAGCTTCCGCGACATCGCCGAGTTCATGAACGAGCTGCAAGAGCTCGCGGACCAGTCCAAGGAAGGCCGGCCCAACAAGCCCCAGACCGGCAAGGGGGGCCAGCCGTTATGAGGCTCCTGACGCGGGCACGGCTGAAGGCCAGCAGGGCCCCTCGGGCGAAGCGCGCCGCGGACTTCGATCAGGCCGTGGCCGAGTTCTTCATGCGCATCGCCCTGGAAGAGGCCGTCAAAGGCTTGGGCCGTACCAGCCCGAATCCCTCCGTGGGCGCCGTGCTGGTGAAGGGTGGACGGATTATCGCGAAGGGCTACACCCAGCCCGCGGGCCAGGCGCACGCCGAGGTCATGGCACTGGCTGCGGCAGGGCCTCGGGCCCGAGGCGCGGACCTCTACACGACGCTCGAGCCGTGCAACCACTATGGGCGTACTCCTCCGTGCACCTTGGCCATCCTCGAGGCCGGTGTGCGCCGGGTCATCAGCGCGTCCTCGGATCCCAACCCGCTGGTGAGCGGCAAGGGCGTGGCCCGGCTGCGGCGCGCCGGGGTCGAGGTCCGCACCGGCGTCCTCAAGGCCGAAGCCGATCGCCTCAACCGGCCCTTCTTCAAGGCCATCCGCACCCGGAAGCCCTATGTCACGCTCAAGGCCGCGGTGACGCTCGATGGCAAGCTGGCGACCGCTACTGGCGACTCGCGCTGGGTGACGGGCGCGGTGGCGCGCGAATGGGTCCACCGCCTGCGCGATCGCGTGGACGTCATCCTCGTGGGCGCCAATACCGTGCGGAAGGATGATCCGCAGCTCACCACCCGGCTGCCGAGTGGCCGTGGCAAGGACCCGGTGCGCGTGGTGGTGGACTCGCGGCTGAGCCTGAAGCCCTCGCACACCGTCTTCACCCAGCGCTCGTCCGCGAAGACCGTGGTGGCCACGCTGGAGGATCCCACCGGCCGCAACGCCCGCCGCTTCATCGAGCAGGGCGTGGAGGTGTGGCAGGTGCGCGAGAAGCGCGGTCGCGTGGACCTGAAGGCCTTGCTGGCCCACATCTCCAGCCAAGGGCTCAACCACGTGCTCGTGGAGGGTGGGGCGGAGATGTACGGCTCCTTCCTCCGCGACAAGCTGGCGGACGAGCTGGCCCTGTTTCTGGCCCCCAAGCTGATTGGCAGCCAGGGCATCTCCTGGTCGGGCGAGCTGGGCGTGAAGCTCATGTCCCAGGCCCTTCAGTTGAAGGACGTCACCTTCGAGCAGCTCGGAGAGGATCTGCTCCTTCAGGCGCGGTTCTGAAGAATTCGTTATAAGCCCCGCCGATGTTCACCGGTCTCGTTCAGGATGTGGGTGTGGTTGAGCGTGTCGTCCCAGGTGGGATGACCGACCTGTGGATCCGCACGGCGCTCGGGGCCGGCAGCTTCGCTCTGGGCGAGTCCATCTCCGTGGATGGCGCATGCCTCACGGTGGTGGAGCGGGGTGGGGATACCTTCAAGGTCCAGGCCGCCCCCGAGACACTGCGGCGCACCACCATGGACGCGCTGCGCCCCGGCTCCAAGGTGAACCTGGAGCGCGCGCTGGCGCTGGGAGATCGGCTGGGCGGGCACCTGGTCTCCGGCCACGTGGACGCCGTGAGCGAGGTGCTCGAGACGCGCCCCGAGGGCGGCTCGTGGGTCATGGCCTTCCGGCTGCCCACCGAGCTGGCGCCCTTCTTCATCGAGAAGGGCTCGGTGGCCGTGGATGGCATCAGCCTCACCGTCAACGCGGTGCTCGCGGACCGCTTCACCGTGCAGCTCATCCCCGAGACCCAGGCGCGCACCACCCTGCAGGGCAAGAGCGTGGGCTCGCGCGTGAACCTGGAAGCGGACATGATCGGCAAGTACGTGGCGCGGCTGTTCTCGCTGCGCCAGAGCCCCACCAGTGGGCTCACCGAAGCGGCCCTCAAGGCCGCTGGCTTCGGGACGAAAGGGTAGGGAGCACAAGCATGGCGCGCGGGACGAAGGAGTCGAACGTCATCGAGCTGGTGGAGAAGGCGCTCGCGGAGATCCGCAAGGGCCGCATGGTCATCCTCACGGATGACGAGGACCGCGAGAACGAGGGCGACCTCGTCATGGCCGCCGAGAAGGCCACTCCCGAGGCCATCAACTTCATGGCCACCTATGGGCGCGGGCTCATCTGCCTGTCCCTCACCGAGGACCGCATCCGCAAGCTGAACCTGCCGCTGATGGTGCAGGACAACACCTCGCCCTTCCAGACGGCCTTCACCGTCTCCATCGAGGCCGCCCGAGGCGTCACCACTGGCATCTCCGCCGCCGACCGCGCCCGCACCATCCAGGCCGCCGTGGCTCCCAACGCCAAGCCGGGAGACCTCGTGCGCCCCGGCCACATCTTCCCCCTGCGCGCCCGCGATGGCGGCGTGCTCGTGCGCACCGGGCAGACCGAGGGCAGCGTGGACCTCGCGCGCATGGCGGGGCTGTCTCCGTTCGGCGTCATCTGCGAGATCATGAACGCCGACGGCTCCATGGCCCGCAGGCCGGACCTGGTGAAGTTCGCCCGGAAGCACAAGCTGGTGCTGCTCTCGGTGGCGGACATCATCCGCTACCGCTTGGAGCGCGAGCGGCTGGTGAAGCGCATCGGCTCCTCCACCCTGGAGCGCCGGGGCGCGGGCACCTTCCAGGCCTACACCTACGGCAGCGACGTGGACTCGGCCGTGCACGTGGCCCTGGTGAAGGGCGACATCCGCGGCAAGGAGCCTGTGCTCACCCGCGTCCACCGGGGTTGTCTGGTGGGCGATCTGTTGGGCAGCAGCCAGTGCGAGTGCGGCAGCCAGCTCGAACAGGCCATCCAGCACATCCAGGCCGCAGGCCGCGGCGTCATCATCTACCTTCAGAAGGATGTCCCGGCGAAGGCCCGGCTCCAGTGCACCCACATCTCCAATGAGGAAGTGGTGAAGGGCAAGCCGGACCAGACCCGCCTGCGCGAGTTCGGCGTCGGGGCGCAGATCCTCAAGGATCTCGGCCTCGCCCGGCTGCGTCTGCTCACCAACAACCCCAAGAAGATCGTGGGTCTGGAGAGCTACTCCCTGGCGGTGGTGGAGCAGATCCCCCTGTCCAACAGCCAGGCCTCGCAGAAGGTGGCCGCCCGGACACCCCGCCTCCGCCGTGACAAGTCGTGAAGACGTGAGCCCGGCGCTGGTGTAGGAAGCACTCCATGCCTCGCTACATCGAAGGTGATTTCCTGCCTCCCAAGGGCCGCTTTGCCATCTGCGTGGCCCGCTTCAACGCGTTCATCACCGAGGAGCTGGTGAAGGGCGCCGTGGACTCGCTCGTGCGCCATGGCGTGGCGGACTCGGACATCGACGTCTACCGCTGCCCCGGTACCTATGAGCTGCCCGGTTTGACGCGCCGTGTTACGGAGACTCAGAGCTACGTGGGCGTCGTCACCCTGGGCGCCGTCATCCGCGGCGGCACCCCCCACTTCGACTATGTGGCGGGCGAGTGCTCCAAGGGTATCGGCTCGGTGGCCTTCTCCGGCGCGGCCCTGCAGAAGCCGGTCTCCGTCACCTTCGGCGTGCTGACGACGGACACAGTGGAGCAGGCCATCGATCGGGCTGGCGTGAAGGCGGGCAACAAGGGCGCCGAGGCCGCCATGGCCTGCCTGGAGATGGTGAACCTCTACGCGAAGATGGCGGAAGGAAAGAGGGGCTAGCTCATGGGGGCTCGCAGAACCGGCCGCGAGCGCGCGCTGCAGGCGCTCTACCAGTTGGACATGGCCGACAACCTCTCCTCCTACGAGGCGCTCGCGTCCGCGTGGTCCGCCTCCACCGAGGAGGGCAAGCCGGACCCCGACGCCGTCAAGTTCGCCCAGGAGCTCGTCGAGGGCGTCCGGGCGAACCAGAAGGAGATTGACGAGCTCATCGAGAAGCACAGCCACAACTGGCGGCTGGACCGCATGTCCCGCATCGACCGGAACGTGCTGCGCCTGGGCGTCTTCGAGCTGAAGTACCGCCCGGACATTCCCAAGAAGGTCTCCATCAACGAGGCCGTGGAGCTGGGCAAGAACTTCGGCACGGAGGAGTCCAGCGCCTTCGTCAACGGCCTGCTCGACCGCGTCGCGGTGTCCCTCGGAAAGCCGTGAGCGTCTCCACCTACGAGATCGGCCTCGAAGGCCTGGATGCCCTGACCGGGGTGGACGCCCTCTGCCTCTTCGTGGCCGAGGATGACCGGCCCCTGCCCGGCACCGCCGGCTACGTGGATTGGCGGCTGTGCGGCTCCCTGTCCCGGGTGCTCAAGGGCGGCTTCTTCACTGGCGTGAAGGAAGACTGGCTCCTGCTGCCCACGGACGGGCGGATGCCCATGGGCCGCATCTTCGCGGTGGGCCTGGGCACCCGGAAGAACCTGGACACCGCCACCCTGCGCCGGGTCCTGGCCAATGCAGCCCAGGTGCTCGCCAAGGCAAATGTCGAGTCCGTGGCCCTGGAGCTTCCCTTCGGGGGCAAGGTGGACGAGGCCGCCCAGGCCGAGGCCCTCCAGCAGCACTTCCTCCCGGGCTTCAAGGGGAAGCGCGTTACCGTGCTGGCCGATAAGTCTCTGGCGAAGCTCCTTCCCGTGAAGAAGTCCTGACGGGTAGGTCCGGCCAAAGAATCACCTCACTGTCGAGGTTCTGCTAACATTTCCGGCCACATGGGACTCAAGGTCTTGATCGTGGAGGACTCCAAGGCGTCGCGCGAGTTCATCGCCGCCACGGTAGAGTCCGTCTCCGGAGTCGAGGCCTTCACCACCGCCAGCGGCTTCGAGGCCCTCAAGCTGCTGCCGCGTCACCGCTTCGATCTGATCATCACCGACATCAACATGCCCGACATCAACGGGCTGGAGCTGATCAACTTCGTCAAGAAGAACCCGAACTACCGCGACACCCCCCTGTTCATCATCACCACCGAGGGGCGTGAGCAGGATCGGGATCGCGGCATGGCGCTCGGGGCCGCCGAGTACCTGGTCAAGCCGTTCAAGCCGGATGATCTGACCGCGCTGCTGCGGCGCTACCTGAAGCTGGCCTGAGCCGGAGAGCCCCGCCGCCGTGAACCAGGGAGGCAAAGCGCTGGCCGAGTTCGTCGCCGAGGCGACGGAGATCCTCGACACGCTCAACAAGGACCTGCTCACGCTCGACGAGCGCCGGGGGCAGGAGGTCGACCCCGATCTCATCAACGGCATCTTCCGCGCCGCCCACTCGCTCAAGGGGCTCGCGGGGCTGTTCGGCCAGGACCGCATCGCCCGGCTCGCCCACGGCATGGAGGACCTGCTGGACCGGCTCCGGCTGGGCAAGCTCGTCCTGGACGACACCACCCTGGACTCGCTCGTCGAGGCCCTGGACGTGCTCCAGTCCCTGCTCGTGGATGCTTCGCGCGGGGAGACCTCGTCCTCGCAGTCCTCGCGGGTGGAGGGGCTCATCGAGCGCTTCTCCCACCTGGGCGAGCCCTCGGCTCCGGGCGAGGAGGATCCGCTCGACCGCCTGGACCTGGACTCCCAGGTGCGCGCCGTCTTCACCGAGTACGAGGAGCACCGGCTGCGGGAGAACGTCCGCCGGGGCGTGGCGCTGTGGCGCGTGCGCGCCGACTTTGACTTGTCCGACTTCGACAAGGGCCTGGCCGAGCTGAACTCCCGCCTCAAGCCCGTGGGCGAGATCATCAGCACGCTGCCCTCGGCCCAGCCCAGCAGCGCCAGTGGCATCGCGTTCGATCTCATCTTCGGCTCGAAGGTGTCCGGCCCCGAGCTGTCCGAGGCGCTCGATGGCACCCCTGCGCAGCTCTCCCAGCTCGGGGTGCGTGCCCCGGTTCCGGGACGCTCGGCGCCTCCGGCCCCCCGCGAGCCTCCCCGGACGACAGTGGTGGCCCGCTCCCCCGAAGCTCCGCTTCCCACCAAGAGCGTTGCGACTCCGCCGCCGACTCCCACTGCTCCGGCGAAGGTGGTCACCCCCGCGCCGACTCCCGCCGAGGAGTCCAAGGCCCTGGCCAAGGGACGCTCGGGCGCGAAGCCGGCCAAGGGGGCGGGTGCTGTGCTGCCTCCGCCCCCGGTGCCGGATGACGAGCTCCCTCCGCCGTTGATGACGCCGCCCCCGGTGGCCGACCTGGGCATCACCGAGGTCGTCGATGGCGCTACGGGTGAACCGATCTCCCGGGGGCCGAAGATCGACCCGGACACCTCGCTGCGCTCGCTGACTCAGACGGTGCGCGTGGACATCCGCCGCCTGGACGGGCTGATGAACACGGTGGGCGAGCTGCTGCTCATCAAGGCCAACCTCCAGCGCATGGCGGAGACGGCGCGGCAGGAGGGCACGCTGGTGCTCTCCAAGGCCTGGGTGACGGAGCTGGCGCGCGAGACGCGGCAGCTCGAGCGCAAGCTGGACGCGCTCCAGGGCGGGTTGCTCGAGGCGCGCATGGTCCCGGTGGGCCAGGTCTTCGACAAGCTGGCCCGGCTGGTGCGCCGCATCGCCCGCGAGGCCGGCAAGGAGATCGACTTCCTGAGCAGCGGCGGTGAGGTGGAGCTGGACAAGCTCATCGTCGAGGAGCTGAGCGATCCGCTGATGCACATCATCCGCAACGCCATCGATCACGGCGTGGAGCCCCCGGAGGCCCGGGTGGCCGCGGGCAAGTCGCGCCGCGCCACCGTGTCGCTGAGGGCCGAGCAGAAGGGCAACCACGTCGTCATCGAGGTGAGCGACGACGGCTCCGGCATCGACGAGCTGCGCGTCCGCGAGGTGGCCATTCAGAAGGGGCTCATCACCGAGGCCCAGGCCCACGAGATGACCCGGCGGGAGCTGCTCAACCTCATCTTCCTGCCGGGCTTCTCCACCGCTCGCAACGTGTCCGAGCTGTCCGGCCGCGGTGTGGGCCTGGACGTGGTGAAGAACAACATCAGCAACCTGTCGGGCCTCATCGACGTGTGGAGCGAGCGCGGGCGGGGGACGGCCTTCCAGCTCACCCTCCCGCTTACGCTGGCCATCATCCGCGCCCTGGTGGTGGGGGTGAGTGGGCGGACCTACGCGGTGCCGCTCAACAGCGTGCTGGAGATCCTCTCCGTGCAGCCCAAGGACATCCGCACCGTGGAGCGGCGCGAGGTGCTGGACTTGCGCGGACAGACGCTGCCGTTCACCCGGCTGGCCCGTCTCTTCAAGCTCCCCGAGCGCAACACCGGCCGCCACTTCGTGGTGGTGGTGGGCTTGGCGCAGGAGCGCATGGGCATCGCCGTGGACGAGCTCTTCGGCCAGCAGGACATCGTCACCAAGCCGCTGGGCGGCCGGCTCCAGTCCGTGCGAGGCATCTCAGGCGCGACGGATCTGGGAAACCGGAGAACCGTGCTCGTTCTGGATGTCGCGGCACTGCTTGAAGATGGAATGGGGCCCGAGCGTCGCTGGGCGTGACGCAAGGGGCCCCGGGGCTGCTATTCTTCTCTGCCCGTGTCGCGCTTCTCCGCACTGCTCGATGACTTCTTCTACCGGCCGGACGAGGACGTCGGGGGCCTGTTGGAGTTCGCTGCGGGCAGCGACGAGCTTCAGCCCCTCATCCCCGAGGAGACGCCCGAGGAGTACCTGGCCTTCGTCCTGGAGGACGAGTGCTACGCTGTCCCCATCACCTCCATCCGGGAGATCGGCAAGGTGCCCCCGTTGACGGAGATTCCTCGAGCGGAGGCCGGGCTGCTGGGCGTGATGAACCTGCGGGGGGATGTCATCCCCGTGTATGACTTGAAGATGCGGCTGAGGTTGACCGACACGGCCTCCGTGGTGGCGGGCCCCGATGCGCCGCCGCCTCCGCGCCAGGCCCGCATCCTCGTGGCCCATACGGAGGAGGGCCCCGCGGGTGTGTGGGTGGACTCGGTCCGGGACGTGGTCCGCCTCAAGCCCTCCATGCTGGAGCCGGCCCCGCAGGGGCTCGGCGGCGAGCGCGACTGTGTGGTGGGCATCGGCCGCCGCAACTCGCAGCTCTACATTCTCCTCGACATTCAGCAGGCGCTCGCATGAGAGAGCCGGTGACCCTGACCACGCGCCGCCCCCGCCCCGAGGACTCGGCGCCCCGTGACCCGCTCGTGCAGCTGTGCTGCTTCTCCGTGGGCCGTGAGGAGTACGTTGTCGACATCATGCGCGTGGAAGAGATCCTCCCACCTCAGCGTGTCATCCCCGTGCCGCGAGCGCCCTCGTTCGTCGAGGGCATGCTGCACCTGCGCGGGGCCCTGCTGCCGGTGGTGGATCTGCGCCAGCGGTTGAACACCGTGGAGGCTCCGGCCTCCCAGAAGACCCGGTTGCTGGTATGCCTGGTAGGCCGGAGGAGGTTGGCGCTCAGGGTGGATCGGGTCACGGAGGTCATGCGGGTGCGCCGCAGTGAGATCAAGCCTGCGCCGGCGCTGCTGTCGCCGGGCCGTACGCCGTTCGTGGTGGGCGTGTGCGGGACGGTGGAGCGCCCGCGGCTGCTGCTGGACATCAAGGTGCTGCTGCGCTCGGAGGTGGAGCGGGAGGCGAAGCGGATGGGAGGCGAGGCGTGACCCACGTGCTCGCTCCCCAGCCCGAGGAGGAGCGTTACCAGGCGGTGCTCGCGGTGGACCCCGCGAGCCCTACCGCGCTCGATGCGCTCATTCAGGGCCTCCACGACGAGAGCTGGCGCGTGCGCCGGGCTGCGTCCGAGGCCCTGCGGCGGCTGCCCTCCCTCACGCAGGTGGCTCAGCGGCTCGTCGCCGTCCTGGGCGAGCGCGGTGAGACGGGGGCTCGCAACGCCGCCGCCGAGGCCCTCGTGGGGCTCGGGGATGTGTCGGTGGCGCCGCTCATCCGGCTGCTGACCCATGAGGATCCCGATCAGCGGAAGTTCGCCGCGGACATCCTCGGGCAGCTGGGGCGGCGCGCGTCGGAGAGCGCGCTGATTGGCGCGCTGGCGGACTCGGATCTCAACGTCCGCGTCTCCGCCGTGGAGGCGCTGGGGCGGCTGGGCTCGGATGCCGGGGCGCGCGCCCTGGAGGGCTTGCTCAAGGAGCCCGAGACGCTGCTGCGGCTGGCCGTGCTGGAGGCGCTCTCGCAGCTTCAGTGGCCGCCGCCGCTGCCCGTGGTGGTTCCCCTGCTGAGTGATCCGCTGCTGCGCCGCAGCGCCTACCGCGTCATGGGGCTCATTCCCCAGGTGGCCGCCACGGAGCTCATCAGCCGGGGGCTGGGCTCGGAGGTCCGCTCCATCCGCGAGGCCGCGCTGGGCGCCCTGGGCAGCCAGGCCAGCGTGGCGGACGGCACCCTGCGCGCGGAGATTGACGCCCAGACGCGTGCCGCCCTCAAGCGCGTGCCCGAGGCCGTGGAGTTCGTCACCCGCGCCTTCGAGAACGAGGACATGCCTGTTCGGGCCGGAGCGCTCGTGGCGGCCGGGGCCCTGCGGGAGCCTTCGCTCGCCATCGCGGTGGCGGAGGCGGCACGGGAAGATCGGCTGCTGCGCGAAGTGATTCGCACGCTGTCCCGGCTCGGCTCCGAGGCGGGGCGTGAGCTGCTCGGGCGCATGGCGGAGCTGTCCCTGCCCGCGCGTGCAGCCGCCGCCCAGGCGATGCTGGAGATGGTGGATCCGTCCTATGTCCCGGCGCTGAGCGCGCTGCTGGAGTGGGCCGAGGACGATCTTCGCGCCGTGGCCGTGAAGGCGCTGGGGCGGACCCAGTCGCCGGATGCGGTGGCGCCTCTGGTGGCGTTGCTCGAAGAGCCGGCCCTGGCAGGCGCGGCGGTCCGGGCGCTGGGGGTTCTCTCCGGTGGCTGCCGGGAGGCCGTGCTCGCGGCGCTGGAGGAAGTGGTCGAGAAGCGGCCCTCTCCGGCCGCACTGGCCGCGTACGCCCACGCGGGAGGCACTGCCGCGCTGCCGACGTTCCGCAAGCTGGCGCGGGCCTCGGATCCGCTGCTGCGCGCGGCGGCCCTGGGAGCCGCGATGGACGTGGATCCCGCGGTGGGGCTGGAGCTGGCCCGCTCGGCGCTGCAGGACGAGGCGGCGCCGGTGCGTGCGGCAGGGGCCCGGGCGGTGGGGAGGGTAGGAGATCCCTCCGCGGGCGCGCTGCTCAAGCCTGCGCTGCAGGACGAGGACATCGCCGTGCAGCTCGCCGCCGTGGAGGCGCTGGGCGAGTGTGGCGCCTCTGACCGGATGCCCGAGCTCGAGGCGCTGGTGAGCCACCCAGACGGTGCGCTGGCGGGACGGGCGGTGCGCGCGCTGGGGCGCATTGGCTCCGTGCGGCCGCAGGTGCTCCGAGAGGCCACGCGCCACGCGGACGCGGAGGTGGTGAAGGCCGCGCTCCAGGCCGGAGCGGTGTCGGCCGAGGGTGTGGCGCTGGCGGTGGAGCTGTTGCAGCACCCCGGCTGGGACGTGCGCGCCACGGCGGCTCGGGTGCTGGGAGATTCGGGAGGACGCGACAGTCTAGAGGCTGTGCGATCGGCGTTGGCGGTGGAGCAGGACGCGCTGGCACGGCGGGCGCTCACGGATGCGGTGGAGCGCCTCTCGAGGCGATGAGAGATGGGGGCTCAGGTGGGGTCACGCTTCGACGAAGAAGGCCGGCCGGAGATGAGCGCAGAGGAGTTCAGACTCCTCCGCGACCATGTCTACTCCCATTGCGGCATCCTCGTGCGCGAGGACATGAAGTTCGTCATGGAGCGGCGCCTGTGGCCCCGGCTGGAGGCGCTGGGCTTGCGGGACTTCGCCGGCTACCACCGCTACCTGCGCTATGACGCCCAGCGCCGCGTGGAGCTGGAGGCCGCCGTCGAGGCGCTGACGACCCATGAGACCTACTTCTTCCGCGAGCCCGGCCAGCTCCAGGCCTTCACCGATGAGCTGCTGCCCGCGCTCCAGCAGCGCAACGGCGCCCTCAAGCGGCTGCGCATCTGGTCCGCCGGCTGCTCCACGGGAGAGGAGGCCTTCACCATCGCGATGCTCCTGCAGCAGAGCCGCCGCTTCGAGGGCTGGGATGTCCTCGTCTACGGCACGGACATCTCCCGCCGGGTGCTGACCACGGCCCGCCGGGGCGAGTACGGCCCGTCCTCGCTGCGAGCCACCTCGCCCGAGCACGTGGCGCGCTTCTTCCTCCCGCTCGGGGCCAACAAGGTCCGGGTGAAGGACGACGTGCGCTCCTGGGTGACCTTCGAGCAGCTCAACTTGCTGGACGAGGAGGCCTGCCGCCAGATGCCGAAGGTGGACGCCGTGTTCTGCCGCAACGTGATGATCTACTTCGATCTTCCGGCACGGCGCCGCGTGCTTCAGGTCTTCCATGACCGGCTCGTGCCTGGGGGCTATCTGCTGCTGGGCCACTCGGAGAACCTGCTCAACCTGGGCGCGGACTTCGAGCTGGTGCACCTGCAAGGCGACCTGGCGTACCGCAAGCCCCCGCTGCTCCCGAGGGGCACGCTATGACGACGCGCCCTCCCACCACGGTGCTCGTCATCGACGATTCGGCGCACAACCGGAGGACCATCAAGCAGCTGCTGGAGTCCGAGCCGGATGTCCAGGTGCTGGACTGGGCGCTGGACGGTGAGGAGGGGCTGCGCAAGGTGGTGGACCTGCGCCCCGACGTGGTGACGGTGGACCTGGAGATGCCCCGCATGGGCGGGTACACCTTCCTGCGGCTGCTGCGGAGCGCCGCTCCCACGCCGGCCATCGTCATCTCCAGCCATACCCACAAGGCGGACGTCTTCAAGGCGCTGGAACTGGGGGCCTTCGACTTCATCGCCCGGCCGGCCAAGCCGACGCCGCAGGCGCTCGAGGAACTGCGCACGGAGCTGCTGGAGAAGGTCCGCGCGGCGCGGCTGGTGCGCCGGGGGGGTGGGGCGAGGCGGCTTCCCACGCGGCTGCCTCGGGAGCGCGAGCCCATCGAGGCGCCCCCCTTCATCGTGGCCGTGGGCGCGTCCACGGGTGGGCCTCCGGCGGTGCAGCGGCTCCTGGAGGCGCTCGCGGCCGAGCCCACCTTCTGCGTGCTGGTCTGCCAGCACATGCCCTCCCAGTTCACCAAGGCGTTCGCGGACCGGCTGGACAGCATTGGCCCGTTCCACGTCTCGGAGGCGAAGGAGGGAGACCGTCTGGCCCCTGGCCACGTCTTCATCGCTCCGGGCGGGCGCCACATGCTGCTGGTGGAGCAGGCCGGTCACCTGGTGCTGAAGACGCCCGAGGTCGCCGCGAAGGACCGGTACGTGCCGTCGGTGGACCGGCTCTTCACCAGCGTGTCCAAGGCGCTGGGGCACAAGTCCCTGGCGGTGGTGCTCACGGGCATGGGCTCGGACGGGGCGGCGGGGGCAAAGGACGTGCACCACGTGGGCGGCGAGGTCTGGGCCGAGTCCGAGGAGACGGCCGTCGTCTTCGGCATGCCCCAGGAGGCCATCTCCACCGGAGTGGTGAAGCGGGTGCTGCCGCTGGGGGAGATCGGCCCCGCGCTGCTGACGCTGGCCCGGCGCCGGCGGTAGGCGGCGGCGAATCCGGCCGTTTTCTGGACGGCGGTGGTATCTTCCCAGCCATGACGCAGATCCGGGCGCTGGTGGTAGACGACTCCCAGGCCATGCGGCGCAGCATCATGTATGCCCTGCAGCGGCTGGGCGGAGTCGTCTGCGTCGAGGCCGCGGACGGTGCCGACGGCCTGAAGAAGTTCACCCAGGGCCAGTTCGACCTGGTCCTCACCGACATCAACATGCCGCTGATGGATGGGCTCAAGCTGATCAGCCACATCCGGCAGGATCCGATCCACAAGGACGTCCCCATCGTGGTCATCACCACCGAGGGGGCCACGGCGGACCGCGACCGGGCCCTGGCGCTCGGGGCAAGCGCCTACCTCGTCAAACCCGTGCAAGCCAAGGTCGTGCTCGATACGGTGAAGGGGCTGCTGAACCTGCACTGAGCCGGAGCCGAGGTGCTTCCTCCCGAGACGACAGTGGAACCTGGAACCGGGACGCCCGTGCTGGAGGTGGTGTCCCTGGAGAAGACCTACGGCGCGGTGAAGGCCGTGCAGGGGCTGACCTTCCAGGTGGCGCCCGGCGAGGTGCTGGGGCTGGTGGGCCCCAACGGTGCGGGAAAGACGTCCACCCTGAGGTGCCTCGCGGGCATCCTCCCCGTGTCCTCGGGGAAGGTCGCCGTGGTGGGCCATGACGTGGCGCACGAGCCCGTGAAGGCGAAGCAAGCGCTGGCGTTCCTGCCGGACGAGCCGCGCCTCTTCGAGTACCTCACCGTCTGGGAGCACCTGAACTTCGTGGCCCGCCTCTATGGCGTGGAGCAGTGGGAGGACAAGGCGCGCGCGCTGCTCGCGGAGATGGAGCTGGGGAACAAGGAGAAGGCGCTGCCGGGAGAGCTGTCGCGCGGCATGAAGCAGAAGCTCTCCATCGCCTGCGGCTTCCTGCATGACCCGCGGCTCATTCTCCTGGACGAGCCCCTCACGGGCTTGGACCCCATCGGCATCCGGAGGATGAAGGCCTCGCTGCGGAAGCGGGCGGAGCAGGGGGCGGCGCTGGTGCTCTCCTCGCACCTGCTGCCGTTGGTGGAGGAGCTGTGCCACCGCATCCTCGTCATCTCCGGAGGCCGCGCGGTGGCGCTCGGCACCCTGGCGGAGATCCGCGCGCAGCTGAGCGGGCTGGAGGGCGGCAACGCCTCGCTGGAGGAGATCTTCGTGCGCATCACCAGCGCCGGGAGCGAGGAGAGGCCGGAGCCTCCCGCCTCATGAGCTTCCCGCGCGCGGTGGCGTTCCTGTGGTGGGCCTCGCTGCGCAACCGCGTGCGCAAGCAGCTGGAGCGCATGCGCCAGCCGAAGTACCTGGCGGGGCTCATCGTCGGCGGTGCCTACCTTTATATGATGGTGGTCCGGCGGCTGAGCTACTCGCGCTCCGTGGAGTCGCTGCCCCCCAGCGCGCGCGCCCTGGCCGAGCTGTCGCTGGGCACCATGGTGATGGTGTCGCTGGCCGCCGCTTGGATCCTCGGGCAGGACCGGCCGTCGCTCGCGTTCACGGAGACGGAGGTGCAGCAGCTGTTCGCCGCACCCATCAGCCGGCGCGGGCTGCTGCACTACAAGCTGGCCCGCGGGGTGATGGGCGCCGGGGTCAGCTCTGTCTTCACCACGATCTTCATCGGGCGGGCCGTCACCCCGCACCTGGTGCTGTTCTTCCTGGGCTCCGTGCTCGCGTTCGTCACCGTGAACCTGCACGTCACCGCGGCCTCGTTCGTTCGCACGCGGCTGGCCCGGCTCGGAGGGTGGGGCACGGTGCTGCGGTGGGCCGTGCTCCTCGTGCTGTTCGCGGCCCTGGGGTGGGCCGGGTACTCGGCGTTCCAGGAGAACCCCTTCCCGGTGGGCCCCGAGGGCCAGGCGCCTTCCCGGGAGTGGCTCTTCGCGCTCGTCTCGCACCCGGCGCTCCAGGTGGCCCTGTGGCCGGGGCGCGTCCTGGTGGCGCCCGCTCTGGCGGAGGGGGTGGGGGCCTTCCTCCGCTCGATGCCGATCGTGCTGGGGCTGCTCGCGGTCCACTACCTCTGGATCACCGTGCTCATCGTCCCCTTCGAGGAGGCGGTGGTGGTGCGGGCCGAGGAGACGGCGCGGCGGCGCAGCCAGCGGGTGGCCCGGGTGGGGCACATCGTCCTGCGCAAGCCCTTCTTCCGCCTGAGCGCCTCCGGACGGCCCGAGGTGGCGCTGCTGTGGAAGAACCTCATCGCCGCGCGTCGCATCGCCGGGCCCGAGGTGCTGCTCGTGCTGGCGCTGCTGGGGCTCGCCGTGCCCCTGGGCGTCGCCGTGTTCGCTCCCGCCGCGCTCTCCCAGACGCGGCAGGTGATGGCGGGCGTCTACCTGACGTTCGCGGGCATGCTCACCGTGTTCGGCCCCGTCTCCATGCGCTCGGATCTCCGCCTGGATCTGCCCAAGCTGGATCTGCTCCGGGCGCTCCCGTTGACGGGAAGGCAGGTGGTCGCCGCCGAGATGCTGGCCCCGGGGGTGCTGCTGGCCATCATGCAGCTCGTGCTGCTCCTGCTGGCCGTGGCCATGGCCGTGGGGGCTCCCGGCCCGTGGGGGGCCGAGCTGTGGGTGGCCGGGGCACTGGGGTTGGCGCCGTTGCTGCCCGCGCTCGCCATTGGCGGTGTGTTCGTCCAGAACGCCGCCGTGGTGCTCTTCCCCGCGTGGCTCCCCGCTGATGGCGAGCGGGCCCGCGGCATCGAGGCACTGGGCCAGCGGCTGTTGACGCTCGCAGGTGCCCTCGTGGTGGTGATGGGCGGGCTGTTGCCTGCAGCCATCGTCGCCGCGCTGGTGGGCTTCGCGCTCTATGGCGTGCTGGGTGTTTGGGCGCTGCCGTGCGCGGGGCTCGTCGCTGCGGCGGGGGTGTCGCTCGAAGTAGGCCTGGGTGTCATGGCCCTCGGCCGCGCGTTCGATCGGATGGACGTGTCGAGCGAAGGCGTGGGCGCACCGTAAACAAAAGCACAGGTGGGTAGCGCTCCGTTGCGGACTCACCTCCGCGCGAAGAGGGCGGTGATCTGTTCACCTTCGGAAAAGAATTCTGAACCGGTATTTCAGGAGTTCTTTGACAATAGAAGAATTCTATTTCACCATTTTAATCGCTAATTCTCTGATTCAGAGAATTGCCGTCGTCAGGAGGCCCTCACAGTGAATCATCTCCCGATGCCCATCCATGGTGGCGAGGTGGTGGCTGTTCCACCCGCGGCTTCACTCAAGCGCAGCTTCATGCTGCTGGTTCGCCTGGGGCGGCCGAAATACCTCCTGTACAGCTGGGTTCTTTACACGCTGGGTGTGGCTGCGGCGGTCTACCTGGGGCACACGCCCTCTCTGGCTTCGTACGTGCACGGGCAGCTGTTCGTCTGGTGCGTCCACCTGATGACGCACTACTGCAACGAGTACTTTGATCTGCAGGCGGACCTGGCCAACCCCGCGCCCACCGCGTGGACGGGGGGCAGCCGGGTGCTGGTGGAGGGCCTGCTCAAGCCGTGGGTGAGCCTCACGGCGAGCTGTGTCCTGTTGTGTACCGCGCTGCTGCTGATCCTGGCGATGCCGGCGGAGGCGCAGTACGCGGCGCTGATCGCGGTGCCGCTGGGGTGGTTCTACACGGCGCCTCCGTTCCAGTTCAATTATCGGGGCCTGGGTGAGCTGACAGTGACGACGGGGCTCAACGGGTGCGTGCCGGTGATCGGCTACACGCTGGCCTCGGGCGAGTTCAGCTTCTTCCCCTTCCTGCTGCTGCTGCCGGCCTTTCTGATCCAGTTCGTGCGCATGACGATCATGAACCTGCAGGACTACGAGGGTGACATCCTCGTGGGCAAGCGCACGCTGCCGGTGCGCCTGGGCCCCCGCACGATCGTCCACATGCACGCGGTGGTGCAGGCGGTGGCGTATCTGATGGTCATCCCCGGCGTGCTCTGGATGGGCGTCCCCATCTGGGTGGGGCTGGGCGTGATGGCCAGCTCGCCGGTGGCCGTGTGGCACGTGGCCCGGCTCTATCGCGGTGCCCACAAGGATCCGCGCACGGCCAACAACGTGGTGTTCTGGGCCTCCACGCACTGCTCGCTCGTGGTGGTGGGCGTCTACGTGGGCCTGCTGATCGACGGCTACGTGCAGGGGCGCTTCGCCCAGCTGGGCGGCGTGGCGGACCTGTTCCTCCTGCCAATCGTCATCTACACCTTCATCCTCGCGCGGCAGATCCGCAAGAACCGCCCGAAGGCCGTGGTTGCGCCCAAGGCGACCGTCGCCGAGCTGGTCCGCGCGGCCTGAGCCACACGGTGGCGCGCTTGCCGCGCACGTCGTTCGAGGTGGTCGCCGTCACGGGGCTGTGGGCTGGGGTGCTCCTGCGGACGTTGAGGGGGCTGCGCCGCCGCCCGCACCTTCCTCGACCCTTGTGAGGGGGTGGGGCAGCATGCCCCCATGCGGAACACTCTTTGGGTGGCGGGACTTCTCTGGGCCGGTGGTGCGGGGGCCGAGCCGGATACCTTCGGACTGGGCACGGGGCGCAGAGGCCTTCTGCGGGTCACGGCGCAGGACACCGTGGTCAACCGCTACGCCCAGCTCACCGCCAGCGCGCCGGCGGGGACGCAGGTCCTGACGCTCTCGGATGCCAGCGCCTTCTCGGCGGGCGACCTGGTCCTCCTCCATCAATCCACGGACCTGACGCCGGCGCCTGCCTCGGGAGATCCATCGCAGATCCGCCTCGATGCGGCGAACCCGGTGGGCCAGTTCGAGTACGGGCGCGTCGAGGCCGTGTCTCCGGGCGTGCTGCGGCTGACCGCGCCGCTGACGAACGGCTTCCCCGCCAGGGTGACGCAGGTGGTGAGTGTGCCCGAGTACACGGACGTCCAGGTGCTCGCCAACGGCTCGCTCCGGGCGGCGCCGTGGGACGGGAGCGTGGGCGGCATCCTCGCGCTGTTGGCCACCGGCACGCTGAGCAACAACGGGCTCGTGTCGGTGGACGGCGCCGGCTTCCGGGGTGGGGTGTACCTCAACCACGCGGACCGTGACGGCTGCGCGGGGCTCGACGAGCCCTCGGCCAGCGGTGGCTCCTATAAAGGAGAGGGGCTGGTGGCCGGGCGGTACGGGACGGCCTCGGGACGAGGCAACGTGGCCAACGGCGGGGGCGGCGGTAACTGCCACAACTCCGGGGGGGGCGGTGGAGGCCATGCCGGCATGGGCGGCACGGGGGCTCGTTCTTCTGACGGGGACCGGGACGTGGGTGGCCTGGGCGGAGCGGCCGTGGTGTACCTGCCCTACGAGCGCCTCGTGTTTGGCGGGGGCGGCGGCGCGGGCGAGGGCAACAACAATTTAGGAACCAGCGGAGGCGCGGGAGGTGGGCTGATGCTCCTGCGCGCGGGGGCGGTGGTGGGGACGGGGCGCTTCAGCGCGAAGGGCGCGTCGGTGCCTCCTACGTCCGGGACGGGAGATGACGGTGCGGGCGGCGGCGGTGCAGGCGGAGCCATCTCCTTGAGATCCGCCGCGGGACTGGCCTGCGGCGCTGCGGACGCCTCGGGGGGCGCGGGCGGAGACACCGTTCATCCCGCGTACCCGATTGGCCCGGGCGGTGGCGGCGCTGGAGGCGTCGTCTTCCTGCAGGGACAGCCCCTCACGTGTCCCGCGGTGGTGCTCGCCGGGGCGGCGGGGCGATCGTCGGCGACGGGCGACAGCCGGGGCGCGGGGCCGGCCAGCTTGGATGGTGGAAGCGCGTACGGCTCGGCGCAGCAAACAGTCACCGGGGTGCGAACGCTCGTAACGCCCACGGTGTCGCAGCCAGTGAATGGAGCGGTCGGCGTGGCGCCGCGTCCCCGCTTCGAAGGGGCGGCCGAGCAGGGCGTCCAGGTTCACCTCTTCCTGGATGGGACGCCCTACGTGCAGGTGCAGGCGAGCAGCCCCGATGGCGGCTTCGTCTACACGGCCCCCATGGAGCTGACGCCTGGAGCACACGAGCTTCGCGCATCCGCGGAGTCCCTGGGGCTGTACAGCCCGCTCTCCGCGGTGACCCGCTTCGACGTCGCCGAGCCGGCGATGAACCCCATCCTCGTGTCTCCCGCGCAGGGCGAGCAGGTGGATCCCACGCCCCTCCTCACGGGGACGAGTCCCTTGGGCGTCTCGGTTCGCCTTCAGGTGGACGGAGCCGAGGTGGCCCAGGTGCCGTTGGATCAGGCCGGGCGCTTCTATTACACGCTCACGCCCGGTCAGGCGCTGGCACCCGGTGAGCACACCGTCACGGCTCAGGCGCTGGAGACGGGAGGCAGCACTGGCTTCTCCTCCGCGCCCACGACGTTCACGGTGGTAATGCCCGGAGCGCTCGAGGTGGGCTGTGGCTGCGAGAGCGCCTCGGGCGCGGGGCTGGGCGCCGTGGCGCTGATGCTGGGGGCGTGGGCGCTGCGCTCGCGCCGCCAGAAAAGCTGAAGCCCCCGCCCCGGTCCGGAGCGGGCTCCGGTGGGGCGAGGGCTGTGCTCAGCATTCAGCTTCGGGAGGCCGAAGCGGGAGCTCTCAGTGGAGCTCCCGCCTCATCCCTCACGGGCAGATGTCGCGGTCGTTGAGCGGGTTGATGTGGCCCTCGGCGTTGCCCGTGAAGGACTTCGCGTAGATGCCGCCATCCCAGCTGCCGTTGTTGAAGTTCACGTCCGCGTAGGGCGCCAGGACCGTGCCCCAGAAGCCGAAGCCCGAGGCGGTGATGCTCGTGGTGTCCACGAAGTTGAACAGGACGCCGTGCTGGTCGATGCCGCCGCTGAACTGGATGCCGAAGTTGGTGAACCGGGCCGCAGAGCCGCGGATGTTGACCACCACCAGCGAGCCGGCCGGCGCGTTGATCTGCCAGTACACCGCACCGGTGAAGGCGCTGGCGCTGATGTCGAACACGTTCACCGTGGAGCGGTTGCCCGTCATCGAGATGCCACCCCAGCTCTCGCGGCGGGTGGTGCCCGTGGCCGTCATGTTGGCCAGCTGACCCGTCAGGCCGCGCAGCTCGCTGAACTTGGCCGCGAAGTCGATCGGCGTGCCCTGGCGGCGGACGCCGCGCGACTGCGACACGCTCTGGTCCGCGGTGAGCGTGCCACCGTACCAGGCGTCGCCGCCGATGGAGCCGCGAGACAGCGACAGGTTGCCGCCCGCCACCAGCGTGTTGGAGAGGTTGGAGGACGGCAGGCCCATGCCGACGGAGAAGTCCGTCATGGAGATGTTGCCGCCCGCCGCCACCTTGCCCACCACGTCGTGGCCACCGGTGTAGTTCTCCTGCAGGAACAGGTTGTAGTCACCCAGGCGGATGTTCGTGCACGAGTTGGTGGAGCAGGGGCCGACGGTGAGCATGCGCACCGCGGTGCCCACGTTCCCGGAGGCGTCCGCCACGCGGTAGGTGACGTTGTACGTACCCGAGCGCGTCTGGTCGAGGTTGCTGGTGGTGGTGATGGCCGAGCTCAGATCCCCACGGCAGGCGTCGTTGGCCGTGGCGCCCAGCTCCACGTAGGGCGTGCCGTTGCACTCCAGGGTGGAGGGACCGGGGCGCGGCGTGATGACCGGCGCCTGGGTGTCACGCACCGTCACCGCCCGGCCGCCCGAGGCGGAGTTGCCGGAGGCATCCGTCACCGCGTAGCTCACGGTGTAGCCGCCCGGAGCGGAGGTGTTGACGTTGCTGGTGGTGCGGATGGCGGAGTTCAGGTTCCCGGCGCAGACGTCCGAGGCCGTGGCGCCCGCATCGTTGTACGCCGTGCCACACTCGACCTGCGCGTTGAGCGAGCCCTGCACCGTCAGGGTCGGCGCCAGCGTGTCGCTGACGTTCACCGTGCGGCTGACCGACGGAGCGGCCTGGCCCGCGGGATCCGTCACGTTGTAGGTGAGCGCGTAGGTGCCCGGGGCGCTGGCGTTCACCGAGCCGCTCCGCGTGATGCGGGCCGTGACATCGCCGAAGCACGCATCCTGAGCCAGGGCGCCGGGGTCCTCGTAGGAGGAGCCGCACTCCAGAGACTGGGTGGCCGGGCCGTTGAGCACCAGGGTGGGCGGAGCGCTGTCGTTCACCGACACCGTGCGGGTGGCGGTCGAGGTGGCCGAGTTTCCGGACGGGTCCACCGCCGAGTAGGTGATGGTGAAGCTGCCCGGCTGGTTCGGGTTGCTCGTCTGCGTCGCGGTGACCGGCACCGAGCCCGCGCAGGCGTCCGAGGCCGTGGCGCCCAGATCCACATACGTGGAGCCGCACTCATACGTGGTGTTGAGCGAGCCCTGCACGGTGATGGCCGGCGCCCGGGTGTCGGCGACGGTGACCGTGCGCGTCGCCGAGGCGGTGTGGCCGCGGCCGTCGTTCGCGCTGTAGCTGATCGTCTGGGGACCCAGCTGCCGGTTGTTCACCGAGCCGGTCGACGTGACGGCCACCGAACCCGCGCACAGGTCCTGCGCCGTGGCGCCCAGATCCGTGTAGGGGGTGGCGCACTCGAGCTGCAGCGAGGCCGGGCCGTTGAGCGTCAGGGCGGGCGCCAGCGTGTCGCTCACCGTCACCGTGCGAGAAGAGGTGGCCGTGCCCACGTTGCCGGACGGATCCACCGCCCGGTAGCTCAGGGTGTAGGTGCCCGGCTGCGAGGCATTGACCGAGCCCGTCGCCGTCGCCGCCAGGGAGGTCGCGCACTGGTCCTGCACCGTGGCACCCGGGTCCGTGTAGGCGCTGCCGCACTCCACCGCCTGGTTCAGGGCACCCTGCACGGTCACCGTGGGCTTGAGCGTGTCCCTCACGGTCACGGTGCGGGTCTTGAACGCCGCCGCGTTGTTCGACGGGTCCCGCGCGTCGTAGCGCAGCGTGTAGGCGCCAGGCGCCGAGAGGTTCAGCGCGCCGGACCGCGTGGCCGAGATGCTGTTCACGCACTGATCCGAGACCGCGGCCCCGGGGTCATTGAACGCAGTGCCGCACTCCGCGGTCACCGAAGCCGCGCCCAGCAGCGTCAGGGTCGGCGCCAGCGTGTCCGCCACGGTGACGCTGCGCGTGGCCGAGCCCTGGTTGCCAGACCCGTCCGTCGCGGTATAGGTCAGGCTGTAGGTGCTGGCCTGGGCCATGTTCACCACACCCGAGCGCACCGTCGGCAGGGCGCCCGAGCAGGCGTCCTGACCGGTGGCACCCTGATCCGGGTACACGAGGTTCCGGTTGCACTCCAGCGTGTGGCTGGCGGAGCCGTTGAGCGTCACCACCGGCGGCGTGTTGTCCACCACCGTCACCGTGGCGTTGCACGTGGACACGTGGCTCTGGGCATCGCGGCAGGTCAGCGTCACCGCCGTGGTGCCCAGGCCGTACACGCTGTCCGGGCTCTGCGTGCACGACACCAGGTCATTGTCCGGGTCGTAGGAGCCGTTGTCGACGCTCGCGTACACGCCGCAGGTGTACCCGGCCGACACCACCGCGTCCTTGCAGCGCGCCACGGGCGGGTTGCTCGGTGGCGGCGAGGAAGGGCCAATCAGCTTGCAGGCCGAAGAGCAGTTGCCCAGGGCGCCGGCGGAGCTGAGCAAGCGGCCGTTCTGGTTGCCGTTGTCGCACTCCTCACCGAAGTTCGCGTCCACCACGCCATCGCCGCACCAGTTGTTGCGGCACGTGTACGAGCAGGTATCGAGCGGGTTCTGGCCCTGCACCGCGGCCTGCCCGTTCCACCCGTCGCCCATGTCGCACTCCTCACCGGCAGGCGAGTAGTCCGACAGGCCGCAGCCGGCGCTCAGGGTCGACGCCCCGCGCACGAGCAGGTACGGCGTGCCGTTGTAGCTCGTCTCCTGCTCCGGGTTCTCCATGTAGTCCGTGTAGGACTGCTGGCCCGGCAGCGAAGCGCCGGAGGTGTTCCGCGCCACCGCCACGAAGGAGAAGTTGCGGTCGGGGTACTGGGTGAACACCGAGCGCGCCACGCACCCGCTGGACGACAGCTGCGAGTCCGAGAGGTTCCGGGTCATGATGCCGGTGTTCATCTCGAAGATGTGGCCGGCGTTGGCGCAGGCCTGCAGGCCCGACACCTTGAAGACGCCGAGCGGCTCGAGCAGCTGCACCGCCGTGTTGGGTGCGGCGCTCTGGTAGGCGCAGCCCAGCGAGACGTACATGCCCGTGCGCTGCTGCGGCGAGTCCAGCGCGAACGCGATGGCGTTCTCCAGCATGTGCGGCGTGCCGTTGCTGGACAGGTTGGTGCTGGCCAGCGCCACGGTGCCGTCGATCATCGGGCCCCAGACGTTGCGGGTGTCCACCGCCGCCTGGAACGCCGCCGTGCCGCTCTGGCAGGCCGCATCGCCGATGATGATCGCCCGATACGACATGAACTGCTGGGCCGTCATCGCCCGCCACTGCTCCGCCGACACCACGTCAACCTGCGTGCTGGGCGACAGCGCCGCCACCGCCTGCGCCTCGCGGCTCTGCGCTCCGCCGCTCACGCTGCTGCCCAGGATGAGCACCTTGTCGGTGCTGGCCAGCGCCTGGATGGCCGTGTGAGTGGCCACCGTGGTGGCCTCGGCCTCTGGTACGGCGGACAGTTCGGAAGGCTCCTCGCCACATCCCGTCACCGTCATCGCCGCGGACAGCAGAACTGCTCCCCAACTAACCCTGGATGTCATCGATTCCCCCGTGGTGCGCAAGGACCCCCGACAGGTCCTGATTGCTCTGGGTACAGGGAAATCATGACTCCCAGGATGAACAGTGGCAAGCGAAAAGTTCATGAAGGCTGTAAGGGACCGATGTAGGAGTTTCCCTCGGTTCCAGAGGGCGCAGCCTGTTGCGTCACGAGCGGGCGTCTCGTAAGAGGCGCACCGACCTATGGCGATGAACGAGCGCTACGAGCCGCAGACGATCGAAGGAAAGTGGCAGATCCGTTGGGAGCAGGAGGGCGTGTTCCGTGCGGGCACGCGGCCGGGAGCTCCCAAGAAGTACATCCTCGAGATGCTGCCGTACCCCAGCGGGAAGATGCACATGGGGCACGTGCGCAACTACCTCATCGGGGACGTGTACGCGCGCTACTTCCGGATGAAGGGTTACGACGTGCTGCACCCCATGGGGTGGGACGCGTTCGGGCTTCCGGCGGAGAACGCGGCCATCAAGGACGGCGTGCACCCGGCGGTGCGGACGCAGGAGAACATCGACTCGTTCAAGGCGGAGATCCGCTCGCTGGGCTACAGCTACGACTGGACGCGCGAGGTCAACACCAGCCAGCCCGAGTACTACCGGTGGAACCAGTGGTTCTTCATCCAGATGCTGGGGCGCGGACTGGTGTACCGCCGCTTCAGCAAGGTGAACTGGTGCACCGGCTGCCTCACCGTCATCGCCAACGAGCAGGTGAAGGAGGGCGTGTGCGAGCGCTGTGACTCGCCGGTGCTGGACAAGGAGATGCCCGAGTGGGCGTTCCGCATCACGAAGTACTCGCAGGCGCTGCTGGACGGGCTGGATGAGCTGAAGGAGTGGCCCGAGCGCATCACCAGCATGCAGCGCAACTGGATCGGCCGCTCCGAGGGCGCCGAGGCCGACTTCACGGTGAAGGGCAGCGAGGAGAAGATCCGCGTCTTCACCACGCGCATCGACACCATCTACGGCTGCACGTACGTGGTGCTGGCGCCGGACCACAAGCTGGTGGCCAAGGTGACGACGCCCGAGCGCCGCGCCGAGGTGGATGCCTTCGTGGCGAAGATGGCGGCCATCAGCAAGACGGACCGCACCGCCGAGGGCGCCACGAAGGAGGGCGTCTTCACGGGCGCGTACGCGCTCAACCCGTTCACCGGCCAGCCGGTGCCCATCTGGATCGCCAACTTCGTGCTGTCCGACTACGGCACGGGCGCGGTCATGAGTGTGCCGGCCCATGACGCGCGCGACTTCGAGTTCGCTCGCAAGTACAGCCTGCCCATCCAGGTCGTCATCCAGCCGGCCAAGGGCGACAAGCTGCCCGAGGGAGACAAGCTGGAGGCGGCCTCTACGGAGTACGGCGTGCTGGTGGACTCGGGCGAGTACACCGGGCTCACCTCGGAGGAGGCGCGCCGGAAGATGGCGGCGAAGCTGGAGGCCGAGGGCCGCGGCAAGTTCACCATCACGTACCGCCAGAAGGACTGGGGCTTCAGCCGCCAGCGCTACTGGGGCACGCCCATCCCCATCGTCTACTGCGAGAAGTGCGATCCGGAGCGCCGCGGCATTCCCGTACCGGTGGATCAGCTGCCGGTGCGCCTGCCGGAGATCGACACCCAGGCAGTGCTCACCGGTAAGGGTGAGCCGCCGCTGGCCAAGGTGGCCTCGTGGGTGAACACCACGTGCCCCAAGTGCGGTGGTCCGGCCCGGCGCGAGGCGGAGACGATGGACACGTTCGTCGACTCCTGCTGGTACTTCGCGCGCTACCTGTCGCCGCACTACGACGCGGCGCCGTTCGATCCGGCCGAGGCCAAGCGCTGGCTCCCGGTGGACGTCTACGTGGGTGGCCCCGAGCACGCGGTGATGCACCTGCTGTACTTCCGCTTCTGGACGCGGGTGATGAAGGAGCTGGGCTTGTCGCCGGTGGACGAGCCCGTCACGCGCCTCGTCACGCAGGGCATCGTGAACGGCCCGGACGGCCGGAAGATGTCCAAGCGCTGGGGCAACTCGGTGGCACCGGCGTCCATCGTGAGGAAGTACGGCGCGGACACGGCGCGCACCTATGTGCTCTTCGCGGGCCCGCCCGAGCGCGACTTCGACTGGTCCGATGCCCAGGTGGAGGGCGCCTTCCGCTTCCTCAAGCGCGTGTGGACGCTGGCCGCCACGCACGAGGGCGTCGTGGGCTCCACGCACTCCGGGACGTACGAGGGCAAGGCGCTGGAGATCCGCCGCGCCGCGCACAAGACGCTGAAGCGGGTGGGGGAGGCCATCGAGCGCCTGTCCTTCAACACCGCCATCGCGGGCGTCATGGAGTACATCAATGTGCTCTACGGGGTGGGCACGGTCGAGACGCCGGCGGAGAAGGCAGCCATGGCCGAGGCCATCCGGCTGCTGGCGGTGATGCTCACGCCGTTCGCCCCGCACATCGCCGACGAGCTGGCCGAGGCCTACGGCTCCAAGGTGCTCCTCGTGAACCAGGAGTGGCCGGCGTTTGATCCGGCGCTCGTGGTGGATGACGAGATCCCCTACGCGGTGCAGGTCAACGGCAAGCTGCGCGCGGAGATCAAGGTGCCCGTGGACGCGGACGAGGCGGCGGTGCGCGCCGCCGCCGAGGCGGACGAGCGGGTCAAGGCGGCCATGGCGGGCAAGACGCTGCGCAAGTTCGTCTTCGTCCCGAAGCGGCTGGTGAACTTCGTCGTCGGCTGATCGGAGGGAGCCCCGGTGCCGACCGAGGTCCTCGTCATGTGTACGAGGTGCCGGAGGCCGCAGCCGGCCCGCCGGGGCCCGTGTGCGGTGTGCGGCGAGCCGCTGCCGGATGCCCCCATGCCCGGGGGCTCCCCACCGGATGCGGCCTTCCTTCGGCTCGAGGGCCGCGCCGGCCGCTCCATCGCGGGCGTGGGGAACGCTCTGCTCTATCAGGCGGGCCCTCGCGCGGCTCCCGTGACCCTGGAGCTCGCGCGGATCGAGACGGTGCGGCTGCAGCGTCGATCGAACATGTACTTTCTGCCCCTCGCGGTGGCGAACCTCGTCGTCCTGTACTGGGTGCGGCCGTCCTTGCTCTGGCTCGGAGTGCTCGTGCTGTGCTTGGGGCTCCCCATCTACGTTCTGAGCAATTGCCGCCTTGTGGTGCGCACGCGTGAGGGCCAGGAGCTCCGGTGGTTTCTGGACGCGCTGTGGCCCGGCTCCCGGCGGTGGCGCGCGCTGGACAAGGCTTGGACCGAGGCCACGCAGGCGCTGGCCTCGCGCGGTATCTCCGTCCAGGGCCCAGAGCGCTAGGTGGGCTCGGGCGCTTGACCGGCGATCGCAGCCCGATACTGTGAGCGCCATGGCTCGGCTCTGTGTGGCGCTGGCGGCGGTGCTCGTGGCGGGACTGGGGTGCGGCTACCGCTTCGTGCCTCGCGAGACGACGCTGCCCGAGGGCGTGCGCTCCGTCTGCGCCCCCGTCTTCCAGAACGAGACCCCCGAGCCGGGCCTGGAGACGCTCTTCACCCAGGCGATGCGCCAGGAACTGCTGCGCGTGGGGACACTGGGGGATGGGGGCATCTGCGAGGCCCGCCTCGAAGGGGTGGTGACGAACGTGAACAGCTCGCCGACGATCGTCACCGAGCCCACACCGGAGACGCCGGCGCAGCTGGCCAGCTACCGGGCCTTCGCGGAGGTGCGCCTCCGGCTGCTCAAGGGCGAGCAAGTCCTCGCGGACACGAGCGTGTCCGGCACGGAGGACTACCTCCCGGGCAGCGGTGATGTGCTGGAAGCCGAGGCCAACCGCCAGGCCGCGCTCCACCGTCTCTCGGAGACGCTGATGCGCGAGGCCTACGAGCGGCTGGCCCGCAACTGGTGAAGCGCCCGCGAGGAGCGCTTCGGAGCAGCACAGGACAGCGGCAGGATTACTTGGTCGCGGCCTTGGAGGCCTGGGCGGCCTTGGTCAGGCGGGCGATGCGGCGCGAGGCGTTGCGCGGGTGAATCACGCCCTTGGAGGCGGCCTTGTTCAGCGTGCGGATGGCGTCCTTCAGGGCGTCCGGGGTCTTCGCCGCGTCCTTGGTCGCGATGGTCTCGCGGGCCTTCTTCAGGGCGGTCTTGACGGTGGTGCGCACGGTGGTGTTGCGAGCGCGGCGCTTCTGGGCCTGACGGTTACGCTTCTCTGCGGACTTGGTGTTCGCCAAGGTAATCTCCAACGGACTGCTGTGGAATCCTGAAACCTGAAAAGAGGGGGGCGTACCTACAGCGAGGTCCCCCGAGCGTCAAGGTGCTCGTTCTACGCGGTGTAGTCCCAGAGCAGTCCGGCCGGGTCCCGGAACCGGATCCGTGAGGGCTCGGCCGTCTGTACTGCCCCCGGGTGCGAGGCCTCCAGTGCCTCCCGGAGCCGCTTCAGCGCCCGATCAGACGGTGCCCCCAGGGACAGCGTGGGCGCAGCGCCTGCGGAGGCTCCCGAGCCCGCTCCTGGAGCGAACTCCAGGCGCAGGGCCCCATCGCCGTAGTGGGCCTCGCCCGGAGTGCCGCGCTCGCTTCGCCAGCCGATCAGCGGCGCCACGGTGTCCCAGAACGCCTTCTGCGCCTTCACGTCCGGCACGGAGAACCGCAGCGAGGTGAGCGGCGCCCGGGGCAGGGAAGCGGGGGGCGGCAGGGCCTTCTCCGCCTTCTTGGCTGCCTGCCAGTGTCGCTCCATGTGCTCCAATGTGGCCTCACCTAGGGGGACGCCCTCGGCCTTCAGCGCGGATTCAATGTGCTGGAAGCGGGTGATGAAGCGGCGGATGGCCATGCGCAGGGCGTCCTCGGGCGGCGTCTTGAGGAAGCGGCCCAGGTTGGCCAGGGAGAAGAGGACATCGCCCAGCTCGTGCTCGAGCTCGTCCCGGTTGCCGGAGGCAATGGCCTCGTCCAGCTCGCGCAGCTCCTCGTCGAGCTTGGCGCGCACGCCCGCGACGTCCGGCCAGTCGAAGCCGATGCGGCTGGCCTTCTCGGTGAGGCGCTCGGCGCGCAGCAGGCCGGGGGCGGCGGTGGGCACGCCGTCGAGCACCGAGCCCTCCCGGCCCGTCTTGCGCTTCTTCTCCTCGGCCTTGAGCTTGGCCCAGTTGAAGAGGACCTCCTCGGAGCCCTTCACCTCGCGCTGGCCGAAGACGTGGGGGTGGCGGCTCTCGATCTTGTCGCTGATGGCGCGGCAGACGTCGGCCATGGTGAACTCGCCCTTCTCGGCCGCCAGCTGGGCGTGGAAGACGATCTGGAAGAGGAGATCTCCCAGCTCCTCGCACAGCGAGCGCCACGGCCCGCCGTAGGCCACCCGGTCCATCTCATCGAGCACCTCGAAGGTCTCCTCGACGAGGTAGGGGCGCATCGAGCGCAGGTCCTGCTCCCGGTCCCAGGGGCAGCCCCCATCGGCCCGTAGGCGCTCCATGATCCGCACCAACCGTTCCAGCTCCGACCCACTTGCGCTCATGTGTGGACCAACCTCCGAACCGGCCTGGTCTCTGCCAGGGCTTGGCTGCTCGATCCCCGGAAATGGCCGCCTACCCGGTAAGCCAGGGGGCGGGAGGGGGGCGATTGCTTTCGCCGTTCGGGGGCCTCGCCTATCATCGAAAGTCCGGATGCCTCACTCCTTTTGTTCTCGTCTCCTCCCGGTGCTCTTCTGCCTTTCGCTGCTCACGGCCGTGAGGGCGAACGCGCAGATCGACACGCCCACGCCTCTCCAGGAGGTGGATCCCGACGTCAGCTCGGACAGCGACTCGGACGACTCCGCCTACGAGGATGAGGATCCGCCGCCCAAGAAGAAGAAGAAGGGCAAGGGCGCCAAGGCCCAGCGCGACGAGGAAGAGGAGGCCGACCCCGACGCTGAGGCCGAGGCTCCGCCTCCGCCGGATCTGAAGAAGCCGGGCACGCCCGCCTCTCCCACCCCGGTCCCGGCACCGGGAAGCCCGGAAGGGACTCCAACGGGAGTGCCCGGCACGGCCACGCCCGCGAAGCCCCCCGAGCCGACCCGGGCGCCTCCGCCGCCCCTGCTGGCGCCGCGCATCTCGGACGCGGATCTGCTGTTGGTCTGGAATCGCTGGAAGGAGTCCCGGCAGAAGGGAGACGCGGCAGAGGCGGAGAAGGGGCGCATGGCCCTGCTCCAGCTGCGAGACGAGGTGTCCGCGACCGATTTCGACGCCTTCAGCGTGAGCTTGCTGAGGGAGTCTCAGGAGAAGCTCAAGGCCAAGGACACGGGCCGGGCCATCAAGCTGGCCGAGGCCGCGGTGTCGCTCTCGCCGAACCTGCCGTACGCGCACTTCGCGCTGGCGGATGCCTATGCGCGCAACAACCTGGGCGCCGTGGGCAACTACGTGGGCGAAGTCCAAGCGGGCGTCAGCGCGATGGTGAAGGATCCTCGCTTCTGGCGGCCGGCGCTGGCGAACGTGGGGGCCATGGCGCTGCTGGCGCTGCTGGCCACGGCGGTGGCGGTGGTGGGCGTGCTCTTCGGCAAGCGGCTGCGCTACATCCTTCATGACTTCCACCACCTGTTCCCGCGCGGGCTGGGCCGCATCCAGTCCATCGCGGTGGCGGCGGCGGTGCTGCTCACGCCGCTGCTGCTGGGGCTGGGGGTGGTGCCGGTGCTGCTCGTGCTGTTCGCGGCGACGGCGCTCTACCTGACGGTGACCGAGCGCGCCGTGGCGGCGGTGCTGCTGGCGCTGGTCGGGGCCATTCCTCTGGCCGCGGGCCAGCTGGCCGGTGTCACCGCTTTCGCGGGCACGGTGGCCGAGGACGTGTACCTGCTGGAGCGCGGCGGCTTCACCGGCGATGACGCGGCGGCGCGGGTGCTCGAGCGCCAGGCCAACAAGGAGGCCACCTTCGCGGAGCTGTTCGCGCTCGGGCGCTACCAGGCCCGCCGGGGGCAGCTCCAGGAGGCCGCCTCGGCCTACAAGGCGGCGGCGGCCCTGAAGCAGCGCAACGCCCTGCTGCTCACCAACTACGGCAACGTGCTGCTGGCCGCCGAGGACATGGAGGGCGCCACGCGGCTCTACCAGGAGGCGCAGCAGGCGGATGGCTCGCTCGCGGCCGCTCCCTACAATCTGGCGCTGCTCTATCGGCACCAGGCCCGTGGGCTGCCGGATGCCCAGGTGGGCGCCGCGCTGGAGCGCGCCAAGCAGACCATGGATGTGGCGCAGCGGCTGGATCCCGACCTTCTGCAGCGGGATCTCCCCAAGGACGACCGCCTCCTGGTGAACCTGCTCCTGCTGTCTCCGACGCTTCCCATGGGCGAGGTTCTGGCCCTGGCGGATGGCTCGACCTCCAGCGAGCGTGTGGAGACCCAGCTCGATCGCGTGCTGCTGGGGGCCTCGGGCATGGTCGCGCGCGTGTACCCCTTCGTCTTCGCGCTGATCTTCTTCGCGTGGGGCTACGCCCGGGACCGGCTGGTGGCGACGAAGTCCTGCGACAAGTGCGGCCGTCCGGTGTGCCGCCGCTGCGATCCGGAGCTGGGCCGGGGCGCGTTCATGTGCAGCCAGTGCACCAACGTCTTCGCCCGCAAGGGCGTGGTGCCCGAGCAGCTCCGGGCCCGCAAGCAGGCCGAGGTCCAGCGCCACCAGACGTGGATGGGCCGGTTGGCCCTGGCGCTCGGGGCACTGATATCCGGAGCGGGCCACATCTTCTCCGGGCTGCCCATCCGCGGGGCCATCTACAGCTTCTTGTTCCTGCTGGCCCTGTCCGTCGTGTTCTTGCGTGACGGCTTGTTCCCACCCCCGTATGGCGAGGCTCCGGTGTATCTGAAGATCCTCCCGGCCGCGCTGCTGATCCTTCCTCTCTATCTCTTGACGCTGCGCGGGCTGCGCAAGCGCCAGGCGGAGTAGTGCCGAAACACCATGGCTCTTCAGGGAACCCTCAAGGACTTCGGAATCGCCGACATCCTGCAGCTCATTGGCCAGCAGCAGAAGACAGGGCAGCTCTGCCTGGCCAACAAGGAGCAGGAGGTCAACATCTTCTTCAAGGACGGCAACATCGCCCGGGTGGAGAGCGTCACCCGTAAGAAGAAGGACCTCATCGGCAGCATGCTCGTCCGGGCCGAGATCATCACCGAGGCTCAGCTCGACGAGGCGCTGGAGACACAGCGCCGCACCTTGAAGCGGCTCGGGGACGTGCTCGTCTCCAGCGGCGCCATCACCGCCGACCGCTTCAAGAAGATGATGCAGTTGCAGGCGACGGAGACCATCTACCGCCTCTTCAGCTGGGACGCGGGCACCTACGAGTTCAAGGCGGAGCCCGTCGAGAACGACTCGGAGGCCATTACGCCCCTGCGTGCCGAGTCGGTGCTGATGGAAGGCTTCCGGATGGTCGACGAATGGCCGGTGATCCGAAAGAAGATCAACCGGTACGAGACGACCTTCGAGACGCTCAAGCCGCTGCCGCCCCCTCGCAAGCAAGAGGTGGACTTCGACGCGGCCTTCGATGACGCGTTCGCGGAGAAGAAGAAGGACGAGAACAAGGGTGACTTCGCGTCCGTGGGCGACTCCGAGCGCGCCGTCTACGAGAAGGTCGGTCCGGGCCGCGACGTCCGGAAGCTGATCGACATCTGCTGCCTGGGCGAGTTCGAGACCTGCAAGGCCCTGCTCAACCTGATCAACCTGCAGTACATCAAGCCCTCCTCGGCGGATGGTGCGGGGACCACGACCGAGCGCAACGGCGTCATCCAGAAGGTGGGCCGGGGCCTCGGCAACCTCAGCGCCAGCATGGCCGCCCTGGGTGCCATCCTCTTCGTGGTGGCCCAGCTCTCGGGCGCCATCTCATTGGCCAGCACGCCTGCCTCCACGTTCTCCGACCCAGCGGCCGAGCGCTTCATCTCCCGTGCCCAAGTCAAGCGGATTGAGGCCGCGCTGGAGGTGTTCCGCCTGGAGCGGGGAGAGCTGCCCGAGAAGTTGGATGCGCTGGTGGAGGCCGGGCTGTTAAAGCCAGAAGAGCTGCGTTACCCCTGGCGGGAGCAGTACTATTACCGCCGGCTGGCTGCTCGGGAGTTCGTGTTGCTGCCTCCCCTCCAGTAGCCCGCTCGCCTGCCTCCCTTTCCCGGGTCAGGGGCCGACGTTACGTTGAGTCCGGGATAGTGAGCTGAATGGAGGAACGGACCTACTTGAGAAACCCTGCCACGTTGGAAGCGCCCGCCGTCCGCCCCACCTCTGCCAAGGTCGATGTTCAGGACAATCAGACCGCCTTGGCGCTGTGCGGCAACCAGAATGAAAACCTGAAGTTGATGGAGCGGCGCCTCGGCGTGCGTGTGGGACAGCGCGGCACCGAGCTGCTCCTGTCCGGCCCTTCGGATGCGGTGGCCTTCGCTGTGCGCCTCGTGGAGAACCTCGAGGAGATGATCCGCGCCGGACGCACCGTGTACCGCGAGGACGTGGAGCAGGCCATCAAGGTCCTGGGCCGCGGCGGTGCCGAGTCCCTGGGCGAAGTCATGCTGGGCCCTGTCCTCAAGAGCTCCGGCAACCGCCAGATTGCTCCCAAGAGCATTGCCCAGAAGCGCTACGTGGAGGCCATCCGCTCCCACGACATCGTCTTCGGCATTGGCCCGGCCGGTACGGGAAAAACCTACCTGGCCATGGCCATGGCCGTCGCCTTCCTCCAGGAGCGCAAGGTCAAGCGCATCATCCTGGCTCGGCCGGCGGTGGAGGCGGGCGAGAAGCTCGGCTTCCTGCCCGGAGACCTGGCGGAGAAGGTGAACCCGTACCTGCGGCCGCTCTATGACGCGCTGCACGACATGATGGCGGGAGACCGTGCCTCGGCGCTCGTGGAGCAGGGCGTCATCGAAGTGGCCCCGCTGGCCTTCATGCGCGGCCGCACGCTCAATGACGCGTTCGTCATCCTCGACGAGGCGCAGAACACCACCGTCGAGCAGATGAAGATGTTCCTCACGCGCCTGGGCTACAACAGCAAGGCCGTGGTGACGGGTGACGTGACGCAGGTGGACCTGCCCGTGGGGAAGATGTCCGGCCTGAACCACGCCCGGTCCATCCTCCGGAACATCGAAGGCATCTGCTTCTCCGAGTTCTCGGAGGTGGATGTGGTACGCCACCCCCTCGTCCAGGAAGTCATCCGGGCTTACGACAAGTTCGAGGTGGCCAAGGCCGAGGCGTCCAAGGAAGCGGCTGCCGTCGAGGCGCAGGACCCCTCGGAGCCCGAGACGCCTGAAGTCGAAGAAGAGCCCATCGCCACGTGATTTCAAGGGGTTGGCCGTTTGGCCAGCTTCCTGGCGACCGGCGCAGGGGCCTGGAGAGGCCCTGCGTCCTTGATAGGGCGGTCCCGGGTTGCATAGGGTCGGGGTTCCATGGCCGAAACGGAACCCTCTACCCCCAGGCCGAGCCCCCTGGACGCGCTGATGCGGCGTCTGGGGGTGGAAGACAAAGCCTGGGGCCGCCGCCTGAGCCTCGCCGTGCTGTTGCTCGGGGTGTCCGTGGCCGCTGGCTTCGTCATCTCCCCCGGGCTCTACAGCCAGCAGATCCCCGCACTCACGGAGGCCTCGCTGGGCAAGCCCTTCCGGGCCAACTCGCCCGCGGGCTTCAAGGCGGGCCGTGACTACGAAGTCACTCACAGTGCAATGACGGATCAGCGGCGCCAGGAGGCCCGCAACTCCGTGCTGCCCGTGTATGACTTGAACCCCGCCGTCGTGGATCAGGTCCGCGGCTCGGTGAAGCGGGCCTTCGCGGCGATGCGCGTCCATCTGGCCACCCGGACCGCCGAGACGAGTGGCCCAGGTGGGGAAGGGGAGCCAGAGGTACGCAAGGACGGCGATGCGCGGAAGGGGGCGCCGGCGCCCAAGCCGAAGAAGCCCGTTCCGCCCACGCCCGAGGAGCTGGAGCGCCAGCGCAAAGAGCGCGAGGTGATGCAGGGCGACTTCCAGGAACTGCTCTTCCGCCAGCGGGACACGGCGGTGGAGGCGGAGGACTTCCTGGCGCTGCTGTCCAACGGGTTCTCCGAGGAAGCCGAGGCGGCCACGCTGGTGCTCCTGGAGCGCGCGTATGGCTCGGAGCGGGGGCCGCTCTACATCGCCGGCTCGCGCGAGGAACTGCTGCGCGAGGGGCCTCAGGGCATCACGGTCCGGGATGTGCGCCACAGCGGGGAGCAGATGCTGCCGGGCAACGCGGCGAACGTGATGGACACGCGCGAGGCCTACACGGAGATGGATCGGTTCGCGTCCATCCCGGGCAACCTGCTGCCGGACGCGCCGGGTATTCAGCGCCGGGCGGTGCTGCGGCTGGCCAAGCGGCTGGTGCGGCCGGATCTCACCATCAACATCGCGGAGACGAACGCGCGGCGCCTGAAGGCGGCCGGGGCGGTGAAGGATTCCATCATCTCCTTGAAGAAGGGGCAGCGCGTCATCGGCGACGGCGAGCTGGTGAACGAGACGCACCTCATCATCCTCAAGGGGATGCGCGCGCAGACGGACCAACTGGATCTGCTGCAGCTCCAGGTGGGGGGCACGGGGCTGGTGGCGCTGCTGATCTCGGCCTCGTTCGTGTTCTGCCGCACGGCGTTCCGGCGGTTCCGGCCTACGCGCAAGGATGGGGTGCTGCTGGGGCTCTGGCTGGTGGTGATGCTGGGGCTGCTGCAGCTCTGGGTGTCCATCGCTGACGCGGTGCAGGATCGCTACACGGCGCTGCCCATCGAGGCGCTGTACTACGCCTTCCCAGTGGCGGCTGGCGCAATGCTGGTGCGCTTCGTCCTGTCCGAGGAGCTGTCGCTCTTCTTCGCCGTCGTGCTGGCGTGCCTGGCGGGGGTGATGCTGGGCAACTCGCTGTCGTTCGGCGTCTACTCCCTGGTGGGCGCGCTGGTGGCTGCCGACCGGATCACGCGGGCGAGAGACAGGGTGGGCATCTTCAAGGCGGGCCTCATCACCGGGATCGTGAACCTGGTGGCGGTGCTGTGCCTCTTCATGGTGGAGGGCAAGGGGCTCACGGGAGACACGGCGCTCACGGCGCTGTTCGCCTTCCTGGGCACGGCGTTCGCGGTGCCGGTGATGGTGATGGCGCTCACGCCGCTCATCGAGGCCACGTTCGGCTACGCCTCGGACATCAAGCTGCTGGAGCTGGCCAACCTGAACCACCCGGCGCTCAAGGAGCTCATCGTCCAGGCGCCGGGCACCTACCACCACTCGATCATCATCGGGACGCTGGTGGAGAACGCGGCGGAGGCCATTGGGGCCAACCCGCTGCTGGCGCGCTCGTGCGCGTACTACCACGACATTGGAAAGGGCCGGAACCCGCTCTACTTCGGCGAGAACCAGAAGGGCGATAACCGGCACGACACGCTGGCGCCGGCCATGAGCGCGGTCATCATCAAGCGCCATGTGACGGAGGGCCTGGAGATGGCGCGGCACTACCGGCTGCCCAAGCTGGTGGCGGACGCAATCCCTCAGCACCACGGCACGCGGCTGGTGGGCTACTTCTTCCACAAGGCGGTGAAGGAGCAGGAGGGCAAGGAGAACCCTCAGCCCATCGACGAGAGCATCTTCCGCTACCCGGGCCCCAAGCCCCAGTTCCGCGAGGCGGCGCTGGTGATGATCGCGGACGCGGTGGAGGCCTCCACGCGCGCCATGCCCGAGCCGAGCTCGCCGAAGCTCCAGGCGCAGGTGCAGAAGATGATCAACCTCATCTTCTCCGAGGGCCAGCTGGACGAGTGCGATCTGACGCTGAAGGACCTGAACCGGATCGCCGGCTCGTTTCTCCACACGCTCGAGGGCATCTACCACGCCCGTCCGCAGTACCCGGCTGGAGCGCTGGCGGGAGGCTCGAAGACGGGCCCGCTGGTGGTGGCGTCCTCGTCCAAGCAGGATGGCAAGATCCGCAGCGCCTGAGGCTGTCCCCCCGAGGAGCCGCACATCGTGAGACTGCGCAAGGGAAAGCTCATCCCCCGCGAGGATGGGAAGCGCATCGAGGAGTTCATTGGCGCGGCGACCACGGGGAATCCCTCCGTGTCCGTGGCGCGGATGCTGGCGCCGCCGGGCTGGTCCGAGCCCGCGCAGAAGCCCGAGTTCGACGAGGCCGTGCTGGTGCTGCGCGGCGAGCTGACGCTGGTCATCGACGGCAAGCGCGAGCGCATCGCCGCGGGAGAGGTGGGCTGGGTGCCCCGGGGCCGGCGCGTCACGTACAGCAACGACGGGCAGGGGGCATGTGACTATTGGTCCATCTGCGCCCCGGCGTTCCGGCCCGAGCTGGCGCACGCAGAGACCGTGGAGGAGACCCCCGAGGCCAACCACGTCACCGTGCAGGTGGCGCACGCCCAGGGCGAGGCGATGGAGAAGTGGCTCGCCTCGCTGGGGCGCACGTACATGGACCGGCTGGACCTGCACGGCTGTGAGCTGTCCCTCTCGCTGGTGGGGGACCGGGCGATCCGCCGGCTCAACCGGACGTGGCGCAAGAAGGACAAGGCCACGGACGTGCTGAGCTTCCCGGCGGGCGATCTGCCCAAGGGCACGCCGGGGCCGCGGCAGCTGGGGGACGTGGTCATCTCCCTGGACACGGCCAAGCGGCAGGCCAAGGAGTACAGCCGGACGCTGGAGCAGGAGGTGTCCCGCTACCTTGCTCACGGCCTGCTGCACCTGCTCGGGCACGACCACGAGCGCCCCCAGGACGCCCGGAAGATGGCGACCCTGGAGGAGAAGCTCCTCGGGCAGGGGGGCATGGTGGCCGACGCGGTGCGGGCCAGCCGGGCCCGGCGGCTTGTCTGACAGTCGGGCGAACCTCTCCGTTGTGTCGCGCGGCGCGCATGATAGGTAGGTAGGGCTCTCGCTGTTGGACAGAACATGCCCCGATCTGCGCCATGGATTGCCTGCCTGCTCGGCCTGCTGCTCTTCGCGGCACCGGCCCTCGCGGCCTCACCGCCTCCCTGGGGGACTGGGGAGAGCAAGGGCGAGGATCTGGTCATCTCGCTGGTGACGTTCAGCCCTGGGGATGACGTGGCCTCGTGGTGGGGGCATGGCTCGCTGGTGGTGGAGGACAAGCGGCTGGGTGCGGCGCGCCTCTACAACTACGGGATGTTCTCCTTCGACTCGACCATGCTCGGCCGCTACGCGATGGGGCGGCTGGAGTTCTGGGTGGCCGAGGCGAGCGTGGCGGGGACCTACCGGGCCTACCGGGCGTACAACCGGGACGTGCGCGTCCAGGAGCTGAACCTGACGCCCGTGCAGCGTGAGGAGATTGGCCGCCTGCTCGCGACGAACGTCCTGCCGGAGAACCGCGAGTATCTCTACCACCACTACAACGACAACTGCGTCACCCGGCTCCGGGACATGGTGGACCGAGCCATTGGTGGACAGCTCCGGGAGGCGGACAAGGCCCCGGGGCGGATGACGCTGCGCGAGCACACGCGGCGCTACACCGCGGTCAGCGCGCCCATGAGCGTGCTTCTCGACTTCCTGATGAACGACGAGATCGACCGGCCCGTCACCCGTTGGGAGGAGGCCTTCCTCCCGGACGAGCTGGAGCGGCAGGTGGGCTCGCTCCAGGTGACGGGGCCAGACGGGCAGAAGGCGCCGCTTGTCGCGCGCAGCTGGGAGTTCTACAAGTCCGACCGGAAGCCGCCTCCCGAGGAGCCGCCGAACTACGGCCCATGGATGCTCCTGCTGGGCCTGGCCATCGGTGGCAGTGCGGTGGGGCTGGCGTACTGGGGACGGCGAGGGGCTCGGCTGCCGCGTGTGCTGCTGGGGCTGGAGCAGGTGGTGCTGGGACTGGTGCTGGGCTTGCCGGGCACCGTGCTGATGATCATGTGGCTCTTCACGGACCACACGGTGACGTACCGCAACGAGAACCTCTTCCTGGCCAACCCGCTCACGCTGCTGGTGGCGCCGCTGGGGCTCATGCTGACGTGGGGCTCGGCGCGGGCGCGCTCGGGGCTGCGCTTCCTGTGGCGGACGCTGGCGGCCACCGGGACGCTCGGGCTGGCACTCAAGCTCCTCCCGGCGTTCAACCAGGATAACTGGCGGCTGATCGCCTTCATCCTGCCCATCTCGCTGGGCTTCTCGGGCGCCTTCGATCTGGACCGGCTGCTGGCGCAGGTGGCCTCAGGAAGCCGCAAGTCCGAGCGTCAGCCCCTCTCTTCCACCCTGAAGACTCCCTAGCGCGCACGCCGCGCGTTCAACGAGGAAAGCACCATGGCGAACGACACGATGGAGAAGATCGGCAGCCTTCGGGAGCGCCTGCTCGCGCTCCGGGGGCATCTTTGACCTCGACCGCAAGCGGTCCCGCATCTCGCTGATCGAGCGTGACTCCACGCAGCCCACCTTCTGGGACGACAACACCAAGGCCCAGTCGCTGCTGAAGGAGAAGTCCAACCTGGAAGCCAGCGTCGGCTCCTTTGACAAGACGCTCCGGGGCCTGGACGACGCGCAGACGCTGATGGAGCTGGCGCAGGAGGCCCATGACGAGGCCAGCGCCCAAGAGGCGGAGAGCACGCTGCCGGCGCTGGAGGCGGAGGTCGCCAAGCTGGAACTGGCGCGGATGCTGTCGGGTGAGAACGACCGCAGCAACTGCTTCATGGACATCAACGCGGGCGCGGGCGGCACGGACAGCATGGACTGGGCGGCCATGCTGATGCGCATGTACACGCGCTTCTGCGAGCAGCGCGGCTGGGAAGTGGAAGTCAACGACATGGTCGCGGGCGAGGAGGCGGGCTTCAAGAACGTCTCGCTCCACATCAAGGGCGAGTACGCCTACGGCTACCTCAAGGCGGAGATCGGCGTGCACCGGCTGGTGCGCATCAGCCCGTTCGATGCGAACGCGCGGCGGCAGACGGCCTTTGCCTCGGTGGACGTCTACCCAGAGGTGGATGACTCCATCAAGATCGACATCCCGGAGAAGGACTACGAGCTGAAGTTCATCCGGGGCGGCGGCGCGGGCGGCCAGAAGGTGAACAAGACTTCGTCCACGGCGCAGCTGCGGCACCTGCCCACGGGCATCCTGATCACCTGCCAGACGGAGCGCTCGCAGTCGGCCAACAAGGACATGGCGTTCAAGATCCTCCGGGCGCGCCTGTACGAGATGGAGCTGAAGAGGCGCGAGGCCGAGCGCGACGCGGCCGAGGCGCAGAAGAAGGACATCTCCTTCGGCTCGCAGATCCGCAGCTACGTTCTGGCGCCGTACCGCATGGTGAAGGACCTGCGCACGGGCGTGGAGACGGGCAACGTGGACTCGGTGCTGGACGGCAGCCTGGACGACTTCATCACCGCGCAGCTGCTCGGGGTGAAGAACCCCAACCGCAACGCCGCCGTCGACTAATCGCGCCTCCGGGAACCTCTTCGCGGGCCCGGTGTCCAAGGGTCCGCGGGCAGCCGGAGCCGATGTAGTAGGCTGCAGGGATGCCTGGGAGTGGGGCCACGGAGGGTGCCGGTGTCTTCGAGCGAAGTGCTCGGCATAGGACAGGAGGCTGGGGCGGTGGACGGGGAGGGTGACCGTCTGCTCCTGGCGAGGCTGCGCCGGGGCGAGCCCGAGGCCTTCGAGGTGCTCGTGCGCGAGCACCAGGACCGGGTCTACGACTTCTGCGTCCGGATGCTGGGGGACCGCGAGGAGGCGAGTGATCTCGTCCAGGAGATCTTCGTGAGCATCCACCAGAACGTGGGCAAGTTCCGCGAGGACTCCAAGCTGTCCACGTGGATCTTCCGCATCAGCAAGAACCAGTGCATCAACCGCCTCAAGTACCTGAAGCGCCGAGGCCGGGGCCGCTCCGAGGAGTATGGAGAAGTGGGCGAAGATGCGCTGATGAATGCCATGGGCGCACCGCCAGGGCCTGACGCGGCATTGGAGTCGGCGCGGGAGCGGGCGCGGGTGCAGTGGGCGATCTCGCAGCTGGAGCCGGACGCGCGGATGTTGGTGGCGCTGCGAGATATTGAAGGGCTGAGTTACGAGGAAATTATCGAGATCACGGAGTTGGCGGAGGGGACGGTGAAGAGCAGGTTGCACCGGGCGCGTGAGAAACTGGCGGACCTGCTGGGGCGGCTTGAGGAATGAGTGGGATTCAGCGGAGACTGAGGGACGTGGAACCGCAACTGAACCACCGGGAAGCGAAGGCGCTGTTCTTCGCGCTGGCTGACGAGGAACTGCCGGAGCCGCAGGCGACGGCGGTGCGTTCGCACCTGGACGGCTGCGATGAGTGCCGTGCGGGGTGGGTGCGGTACGAGAAGACGGTCCAGCGGGTTCGCACGGTGGAGCGGGAGAAGGCGCCGCCGGTGATGACGTCGATGGTGCTGAACCGGGTGAAGCGCGAGCGGCGGTTCGGGCTGCGCAAGCTGCACCTGGCGCACAATTACCACCGGGTGCCCGTGGAGGTGCTGATTCCGCTGCTGCTAGCCGCGGCGGTGGCCGCCTTCCTGATGCTGTCCGCTTCGTGACCTCCCTGCCGGGGAGAGACTCCGAGCGAACCTTCCGGCTCTCATAAACAGGACATGATGCGTTGCGTCCCGGGGAGCGCTTGGCTACGGTGCCGCGCCCTTGAAGGGACGCGCCATGGCAGAGACCGAGAACAAGAGCGACAAGCCGGCTGACGCAGACGTTGGATCCAAGGAGCAGGAGCTCTACCAGCAGCGCCTGGACAAGGCGGGCAAGTGGCGCGAGGCCGGCTTCAACCCGTACGGCAACGGCTACCGCCCCGAGCACCAGGCCGCCGAGATCCACGCCAAGCACGGCTCCCAGTCCATCGAGGACCTCGAGAAGGCCACCCCCACCGTCTACACCGTGGCCGGCCGTATCATCGCCATGCGCACCTTCGGCAAGGCCGCCTTCGTGAAGCTCCGGGACCGCTCCGGCGAGATCCAGGTCCACATGAAGAAGGATGCCCTCGGAGACGCCTACGAGGCCTTCAAGCTGTGCGACCTCGGCGACTTCATCGGCGCCACCGGGCCCGTGTTCCGCACCAAGACCGGCGAGCTCTCGCTCTCCGTGACGAAGTTCACCCCGCTCACCAAGTCCCTGCGCCCCCTGCCCGAGAAGTGGCACGGCCTCACGGACGTGGAGATCCGCTACCGCCAGCGCTACCTGGACCTGGTCTCCAACCCGGACGTGAAGCAGACCTTCCTCAAGCGCAACAAGCTGGTGCGCTTCATCCGCGAGTTCCTCGACGGCCGTGACTTCGTCGAAGTGGAAACGCCGATGATGCACCCGCTCGTCTCCGGCGCGGCGGCCCGGCCCTTCATCACCCACCACAACACGCTCGACATCGATCTGTACATGCGGATCGCCCCCGAGCTGTACCTCAAGCGCCTGGTGGTGGGCGGCCTCGAGCGCGTCTACGAGATCAACCGCAACTTCCGCAACGAGGGCTTCAGCACTCGGCACAACCCCGAGTTCACGATGCTCGAGTTCTATCAGGCGTACGCCACGTACGAGGACCTGATGGACCTCACCGAGGAGATGATCTCCGAGGCCGCCAAGGCCGTCACCGGAGACTCCAAGGTCGCCTACCAGGGCCACACGCTGGACTTCGGCAAGGGCTGGAAGCGCATCCCCATGACCGAGGCCATCCGCGAGGCCGTGGGCAGCGCCCTGTCCGACAAGGACATGGCCGACCCGGACAAGCTCCGCCACGAGCTGCTCAAGACGACCCATGCCGAGGCCGAGCGCCGCGCCGTCGAGACCATGAACCACGGCGAGCTGGTGGGCGCACTCTTCGAGCACCACGTCGAGGGCAAGCTGGTTCATCCCACCTTCATCACCCAATACCCCACCTCGGTGAGCCCGCTGGCCCGGCGCAACGACCAGAACCCGGAAATCACCGACCGGTTCGAGCTGTTCGTTGCCGGCCGCGAGATCGCCAACGCCTTCTCCGAGCTGAACGATCCGCTCGACCAGAAGGACCGTTTCATGGGCCAGCTCGAGGCGAAGCAGCGCGGCCAGCAGGAGACGATGGACTACGACGAGGACTACATCCGCGCCCTGGAGCACGGCATGCCGCCCACGGCCGGTGAGGGCATCGGGATTGATCGGCTCGCGATGCTGTTCACGGATGCAGCCTCCATCCGCGACGTCATCCTGTTCCCGCTTCTCAAGCCGCTCGCTAAGTAGCCAAGGTGCCTGTGCAAACCGCTGAACGGCAGACCGTCTATCGCTGGGGCCTCATCTGGGCCGGCTCGCTCGTGGCCCTCGTGGGCTTCGTGCTGCTCGGGGTGGCTGTTTCCCGTTCTCAGGCCTGGGCCGAGGTGGCCAGCTCGCTCGGTGTGTCGCTCATGGGGTGGGGCAGTCTCCTGTCCACCCTCAACGCCCTGTCCATCATCCCGGTCGAGCTCGGGCTGAAGCAGCCGCTGGCGCTCGGGGGCACGCAGTTCCTCGTGGCGGGCACGCTCGCCTGGCTGGCCGGCTGGGGCATCCTGGCTGCGGGCATTCGCCGGGCTCCGGCTACCACCGAGGGCCCGAGCCCCGCCGCGGGAGCCACGCTGTACCCCCGGCTCGCGGGCTATCGGGACTTCTACTGGAGCACGTTGGGGGCCTACGGCGGCGGTGTCCTGCTGGCGGAGATGGTCCTCATCCTGCTGCAGACGCTGCTCTCCAGCGGCGTGCAACTGGACGAGGCGACAGCGGCCTCCAGCTCGTGGAAGCTGGCGCCTCCTTGGGCCTTCGCGGTGGCGCTCCTGGTGGCGTGCGGCGTGGCGTTCATCTCGGGAGCTATCGGCGCGGCGCGGGCCAAGCGGCTGTCGCTGCCCGAGGCCACCATCGGTGTCTTCTACCTGGGCCTGCCCATCCCCATCCTGCTCACGCTGCTGGATCGGGTGAGCATCCTCCAGGCTCGCCTGGGGCCCCTGCTGCGTGAAGTCACCTACGTCGCGGGTCTCATCGGCCGCCCCGAGCTGTCCTACTGGCTGGTGTTCGGGCTGCTCGTGCTGATGCTGGTGCTCGGCATCAACTCCGGCTTCGTCGCAGCGGGCAGCGGCCGGTTGGATCTGCGCGCGGGCTTCGAGCTGTTCGTGGCCCGCCGGCATGTGGCGGTGTTCCGCCCCTCGCTGCTGCTGGGCACCATGGCGGTGCTGATGCTGGGCATCGTCCCGCCGCTGCTCATCTACGGCATCGTCCGGGCAGTGGAGGCCGCGGTCGAGCGCACCCGTATCCGCGCCCTGGGCCTGGCCGATCCGCTCGCCGCCGCCGAGGCGCTCCACAAGCTCAAGCTGCGCGAGCAGTCGCCCACGATGATGATGACGGCGCTGTCCGTGGGCGGCGTCGGCGTGGGCGTGATGGCGCTCATCGTCGTGCTGTCGGTGATGAGCGGCTTCGAGATCGATCTGCAGCAGAAGATCCTCGGCACGCACGCGCACGCGGTGGTGTCCAAGTACGCGGGAGACCTGCCCGAGTACCCCAAGCTGATGGAGCAGATCGCCAAGGTGCCCGGCGTCATCGGCCAGTCGCCGTTCATCACCAACCAGGTGATGATCGTCTCGGACGGCAACGTGGACGGCGTGGTCATCAAGGGCATCGATCCGGACACGGTGGGCTCGGTGACGGACCTGCCGGGGTACATGCTGCCGGGCGGCTCGCTGGAGTACCTCAAGAAGCCGGAGCTCATCCTCTCTGACCGCGTGCGCCGAGGCGCGGGCGGGCCCATGCTGGACGACAAGCCCGCGGGCGGGCAGGGCTCCGGCACGCAGAGCGCTCCCGAGGAGGAAGAGGAGGAGGACCCCATCATCGGCAAGAGGACGAAGCCGGCACAGGAGCAGGTGCTGGCGGGCATCGTCCTCGGGCGCGAGCTGGCCGCAGCCCTGCGCGTGGTGGTGGGCGACAAGGTGAACATCGTCTCGCCGCTGGGCACGGAGCTGGGGCCGCAGGGGCCCATGCCGAAGAGCCGCGTATTCCGCGTGGCTGGCGTCTTCTACTCGGGCATGTACGAGTATGACGCCAAGTTCGTCTACATCTTGCTGGACGAGGCCGCGAAGTTCTTCGACGTGAAGGGCGCCAACGGCATCGATCTCAAGGTGGCGGACATCGACGACGCGCGGCACATCGCCGCCGAGGTGGTCCGCAAGCTGGGCAGCTACCCCTACCGGGCTCGCGACTGGAGCGAGACCAACCGCAACCTCTTCTCCGCGCTGCGCCTGGAGAAGCTGGTGATGGGCATCATCCTCTCCATCATCATCATCGTGGCCGCGGGGCTCATCGTCGCCACGGTCATCATGCTGGTGCTGGAGAAGCGCAAGGAGATCTCCGTCCTCAAGGCGCTGGGCGTGCCCGACGGCGGCATCGTGAAGATCTTCCTCGCGGAGGGCCTGCAGATTGGCGTGGCCGGAGGCCTGCTGGGGCTGTTGTCCGGCCTGGCCTGGTGCCTCTTCATCGAGAAAGTGGGCATCAAGCTGGACCCGCAGGTCTATTACATCCCCGCGCTGCCGGTGAAGATCGAGCCCGTGCAGACGATCCTGGCCGTGGTCATCGCGGTGCTCGTCACGTACCTGGCCTCCATCTATCCGGCGCTCAAGGCCAGCAGTGTGGAGCCGGTCGAAGGGCTCAAGGCGGAGTAGGCCATGGCATTCCTCTCCATCCGCAACGTCTTCAAGAGCTACTTCCTGCACGGCAAGCGCATCGACGTGCTGCGCGCCGTCTCGCTGGACATCGAGCGCGGCGAGCTGGTGAGCCTCGTGGGGCCCTCCGGCGCAGGCAAGAGCACCTTCCTCCACGTGCTGGGCACCCTGGACGCCCCGGCCGCTGGCGAGGTGTTCTTCGAGGGCCGCTCCGTGTTCGCCATGAGCGACGCGGAGATCGCCGAGTTCCGCAACCGCACCATCGGCTTCGTCTTCCAGAGCCACTACCTGCTGCCGGAGTTCACCGCCCTGGAGAACGTGGCCATGCCGGCGCTCGTGCAGCGGGCGGACCGGGCCAAGACGTACGCCACGGCCCGCGAGCTGCTGGAGCGGGTGGGGCTGGGCTCCCGTGTGGACCACAAGCCCGGCGAGCTCTCCGGCGGCGAGGCCCAGCGCGTTGCCCTGGCCCGCGCCCTGGTGCTCCAGCCTGCCGTCTTGCTGGCCGACGAGCCGACCGGCAACCTGGACCCGGCCACCGGCGAGGGCATCCACCAGCTCTTGAGGGATGTGAACCGGGACCTGGGCATCACGGCGGTGGTCGTCACCCACAACGAGACGCTGGCCCGGTCCATGCCTCGGCGCCTGCGCCTTGCAGGCGGGCAGGTGACGGACGCGTGAACCCTCCGCGCTTTTGGATTGAGGGACGCCGAACCTATCCCTTAGATTGCCCCGCCCTTTACAGGCCGACTGTCCCTTGAGGTCTCCCGTTCTGTCTCTGAAGACGCTCCTGCCTCTGTTCGCGCTGACCCTGTGGGCGCTCGTACCCGGCCGTGCGCTCGCACAGGCGGAGACGGGTGCGCCCCCGGCGTCCCCTGCGCGGCAGACCCAGGCCCCTAATACCGCCACGCCTCCCGCGGATGCTCCGGTGGACGAGGACGCGACGACCGCCGAGGAGCTGAGCGAGCGCGTCGTCGAGGTCCGCATCGAAGGCAACCGCCGCGTCGAGGCCGAGGCCATCCGCCGCGCCCTCGTGACGAAGGAGGGCTCTGTCTACGATCCGCTCCGCACGGCCGACGATCTCCGGGCCGTCTGGGGCCTGGGCTACTTCACGGATGTTCAGCTGCTGGTGCAGCACCTGCCCAAGGGCATCGCCTACGTGGTGCGCGTGCAGGAGCGCCCCGCTGTTCGCTCCGTGAAGCTGAGCGGCAACGATGAGCTGAGCAACGACGATCTGAAGGAACAGATCGACGTGAAGCCCGCCACCATCCTGGACATGGACGCCGTGCGCTCCACGGTGAAGAAGGTCCAGGAGAAGTACGTGGAGAAGGGCTACTTCCTGGCGGAGGTCTCCTACCGGCTGGACCCCGTGGAGGGCGGCGCCAACGTCGACGTGGTGATCGTCATCAACGAGCACGCCAAGGTGATGGTGAAGGAGATCACCTTCATTGGCGCGCACCAGGTGACGCCGGAGACGCTCAAGGCGGTGATGGTGACCCGCGAGGGCGGCTACTTCTCCTTCCTCACCAGCGAGGGCACCTACCGCGAGGAGGCCTTCCAGCGTGACCTGGCCGTCATCCAGGCCACTTATTACGACTACGGCTTCATCAACGTCCGCATCGAAAAGCCGGTCATCTCGCTGTCGGCGGACAAGCGCTACATCTACATCACCCTCAAGGTGACCGAGGGCGAGCCGTACGACATCGGCAAGCTGGGCTTCGGAGGAGACCTGATCGTCGCCGAGGAGGGCCTGGCGGCGAAGATGACGTCCGCGAAGGGCGAGCGCTTCAACCGCTCCAAGCTGTCGCAGGACATCCTGACGATCACGGACGTCTACTACGACCAGGGCTATGCCTACGCGAACATCAACCCCGTCACCGCGGTGAACGCGGACACGAAGACGGTGGACCTGACGTTCGACATCCAGAAGGGCCCGCAAGTCACGATCGAGCGCATCGACGTCATCGGCAACACGAAGACGCGCGACAAGGTCATCCGCCGCGAGCTGCGCGTCTACGAGGGCGAGCTCTACAACGGCACGGGTGTGCGCCGCAGCAAGGAGCGCGTCACGGCGCTGGGCTTCTTCGAGACGGTGGACATCACCCAGAAGCCGGGCAGCGCGGACGACAGGATCGTCCTCCAGGTGGAGGTGAAGGAGAAGGCCACCGGTACCTTCCAGGTGGGCCTGGGCTTCTCCAACGTGGAGAACTTCATCTTCACGGCGCAGGTGTCCCAGAACAACTTCCTGGGGTGGGGGCAGAGCGTCTCGGCCTCGGCGCAGATCTCCGGCCTCAAGTCGCTCATCCAGCTGTCCTTCTACGATCCGTACTTCCTGGACACGCAGTACCTGCTGTCCGCGGACTTCTTCCGGGTGGACGCGGACTATGACGGCTTCGTGCGTCGCTCCACGGGCGGCAGCCTCTCGCTGGGCTACCAGTTCGTGGACGACCTGCTGGGCACCGTGGGCTACACCCGCGAGTACGTGGACGTGGAGGCCGGCCAGGCGCTGGGCTCGGTGCTGCTGGCCAACCAGTTCCTCAGCGGTGTCACCAGCGCCGCGCGCCTGTCGCTCTCGTTCGATCGCCGCGACAACCGCCTGTTCCCGTCGCGCGGCTTCATCCACTACGGCTCGGTGGAGTTCGCCCCGAAGCTCCTGGGCGGCACGTTCCTCTACACGCGCTACACGGCGTACTCGCGCCTGTACTTCCCCATGCCGCTGGGCTTCGTCTTCAAGACGAACGCCACGGTGGGCTACATCCAGCAACTGGAGTCGGACAGCCCGCTGCCGATCTCCGAGCTCTACTACCTGGGCGGCATCAACACCGTGCGCGGCTATTTCCTGCGCAGCATCAGCCCCACGCTGACGGTGCCCCGCTCCGAGTCGCCCGACGCCACCGTCACCGAGTTCCGCACGGGCGGCAACAAGCAGCTCATCCTCAACCTGGAGCTGGAGTTCCCCGTGTTCGAGAAGGCCGGCATCCGCGGCGTGCTCTTCTATGACGCGGGTAATGCCTTCGCGCGCAACGAGCGCTTCTTCCAGGACCGGCAGGACAAGGTGCCGCTCGGCCTCTTCCACTCCGTGGGCTTCGGGTTCCGCTGGTTCTCCCCGGTAGGCCCGCTGCGCTTCGAGTGGGGCTTCCCCCTGACCAAGCGTCCGGAAGATGAGCCCTACCTCTTCGAGTTCACCATCGGCAACTTCTTCTGATTTCTGATAAGGCGTCCTCCCCGGTGCTCCGGGCCCCCCTACCCAGGGGGTGTTGAAGAACCGCTGGGGACGGACGTCGGAGCCAGTACACCCCCTTAGGAGCCGTTGACATGTCGCTTCGAAGCACCCTGGCGGTCCTGACCGCCGCTCTGTCGTTTGCCCTCCCGGTCGCTGCCTCCGCGCAGTCCGTGAAGTTCGGCTACGTGGACTACCAGCAGGTCCTCCTGGCGGTGGAGGACGGCAAGGCCGCCAAGACTCGCCTCCAGAAGTGGCTGGAGGACCGGCAGAAGGAGATCGACCGGGAGCAGGAGGCCCTCCGCAAGGAGAAGGAGACCCTGGACAAGCAGGCCAGCGCCATGAGCGACGACACGCGCATGCAGAAGGGCGCCGAGCTGCAGAGGAAGGTGATGGAGCTGGCCCAGAAGTGGGACCGCTACCGCTCAGAGGCCGCCGGCCGCGAGCGCCAGGAGATGGAGCCCATCGTCGACAAGATCGACGGCGTCATCGCGAAGATCGCCGAGCGCGATGGCTTCTCCTTCATCTTCGAGAAGCGGGACTCCGGTCTGGTGTACGCGCAGACGCAGTACGACCTGTCTAACGAGGTCATCCGCGCCTACAACGCCCTGCCCAAGACCGCGGCTCCCAAGGCTCCGGCCGCTCCGAAGGACGCGCCGGTAGCCAAGGACGCCCCCAAGAAGTAGAGCGCTGACGCCGTGAACCGCACGTCTACGCCGCGCAGGCTGGGAGAGCTCGCCACCCATGTGGCAGGTGAGCTCCTGGGAGACGCCAGCCTGCTGATCCATGGCCTCAATGGGCTCGTCGAGGCGGGCTCTGGGGACGTGTCCTTCTACGGCAATACGAAGTACCGGAAGCAGTACGAGGCGACGAAGGCCTCCGCCGTGCTGGTGGGCTCCGACGCGCCGGCCCGCCAGGGCGTGGCGCTCATCCGGGTCCCCAACCCGCACCTGGCCTTCGCCCGGCTGCTGACGCTGTTTCACGCGCCGCCGCGCCCCGCTCCCGGGGTGAGCCCTCAGGCGCACGTTCACCCGGAGGCTCGGGTCCATCCCGAAGCCACGGTGATGGCGGGCGCCACGGTGGAGAAGGCTGCCAGCGTGGGCGCTCGCTCCGTCCTCTACCCCGGTGCCTACGTGGGCGAGGGAGCTACGGTAGGCGAGGACTGCCTGCTCTATCCCAATGTCGCCGTGCGCGAGGGCTGCCAGGTGGGCTCGCGCGTCATCCTCCACGCCTCGTGCGTGGTGGGGGCGGACGGCTTCGGCTTTGCGTTCAACGCCGAGGGCGAGAACGGGCCGGAGCACTACAAGATCCCGCAGACAGGCATCGTCCGCATCGAGGATGATGTGGAAGTGGGCGCGTGCACCTGCATCGACCGGGCGACGCTGGGCGAGACGGTGATCGGCCGCGGGACGAAGATCGACAATCTGGTGCAGATCGCCCACAACGTGAAGGTGGGCCCGCTGTCGCTCATCTGCGCGCAGGCGGGCGTGTCCGGCTCGGCCGAGCTGGGCACCGGCGTGGTGCTGGCGGGGCAGGTGGGCGTGGTGGGCCACATCCGCGTGGGTGACCTGGCCAAGGTGGGCGCCCAGTCGGGTGTGGCGCATGACGTGGAGGATGGGCAGGTGGTCTCCGGCAGCCCAGCCGTGCCGCACCGGGACTGGCTGAAGAACTCGGCGGCGCTGGGCCAGCTGGGAGATCTGCTCAAGGAAGTGCGAGCCCTGCGCCGCAGGGTAGAGCTGCTCGAGAAGGAGAAGGGCGGATGATGGACATTGGAGAGATCCAGCGGTTGCTGCCCCACCGCTACCCGTTCTTGTTGGTGGACCGCGTGGTGGAGATCGTCCCCGGGCAGAAGCTTACGGCCTACAAGAACGTCACCATCAACGAGCCCTTCTTCAACGGCCACTTCCCCGGGCACCCGGTGATGCCGGGCGTGCTCATCCTGGAGGCGCTGGCGCAGGCCTCGGCCATCCTCGCCTACAAGAGCGAGAGCATGGACCCGGAGAGCAAGGTCACCTACCTGATGGGCGTGGACAACGCGAAGTTCCGCAAGCCCGTGCTGCCCGGGGACCGGCTCCAGCTGGGCATCGAAGTGCTGCGCCACAAGGGCGTTATCTGGAAGACGAAGGGCACCGCCACGGTCGACGGAGTGAAGGTCGCCGAGGGTGAGTTCCTCGCTACTGTGGTGGACAAGGACGCCAAGTCCGCCGAGGAACCGGCGCCCTGAGCGGCGGGGACGGAAGGAGAGAAGGCATGTCTCAGGTTCACCCCACGGCGGTTGTCCACCCGGACGCCCAGATCCACGAGACGGTGGAGATCGGTCCCTACTCAGTGATTGGGCCGAAGGTGAAGATCGGTCCGGGCTCGCACGTGGGTCCTCACGTCGTCATCGAGGGTCGGACGACGCTGGGCGCGCGCAACCGCGTGTTCCAGTTCTCCTCGCTCGGTGCGGCGCCGCAGGATCTCAAGTACGGGGGCGAGGACACGGAGCTGATCATCGGCGACGAGAATCAGATCCGCGAGTTCACCACGCTGCACATTGGCACGGCGGGAGGTGGCGGCGTCACGCGCATTGGCAACCGCAACCTCTTCATGGCCAACAGCCACGTGGCGCATGACTGCGTGGTGGGCAACGGCTGCATCCTGGCCAACAGCGCGGCGCTCGGCGGGCACGTGATGGTGGAGGATCACGTCATCTTCTCGGGGCTGACGGCGGTCCACCAGTTCACGCGCATCGGCAAGCACGCCTTCGTGGCGGGCGGCGCCATGGTGGTGATGGATGTGCCCCCGTACTGCATGGCCCAGGGAGACCGGGCGGAGTTGGTGGGGCTGAACACGGTGGGCCTGGAGCGTCACGGCTTCACCGAGGCGCAGATCGGCCGCATCAAAGAGGCGTACAAGATCCTCTTCCGCTCCAAGCTGCAGATGGCGGAAGCGCTGGCGCGGCTGAAGGCGGAGTTCAGCGGCCAGCCGGAGATCGACCACCTGGTCGATTTCATCAGCCAGAGCAAGCGCGGGCTGACGCGCTAGGCTGAGCCGGTGGAGCGCATCGGCCTCATCGCAGGAAACGGACAGCTGCCCTTCCTCTTCGCCCGCGAGGCGCGCACTCGCGGGCTCGAGGTGGTGGTGGTGGCTCACCGGGGCGAGACGGATCCCGCGCTGGAGGCGCAGGTGGCCTCCTTCACGTGGGTCCGCCTGGGGCAGGTGGACAAGATCGTCCGCACCTTCCAGAAGGCGGGCGTGGCCCGCGCGGCGATGGCGGGTGGCATCGGCCGGGTGAAGGCGCTCACGGAGGCTCGGCCGGATCTGGGCGCGGTGCGCATCATCTCGCGCATCCGCAGCTTCCGGGACGACACGCTGCTGCGAGCCATCGCGGACTACTTCGAGTCCCACGGCGTGACGATCGTCGCGCCCACGGACTACCTCTCCGAGGTGCTCTGCCCGGTGGGACACCTGGCGGGCCCGAAGCTGCACACGGCGCAGGAGCAGGATGTGGCGCTCGGGGTAGAGGTGGCGGGGCTTCTGGGGAAGGCGGATGTGGGGCAGACGGTGGTGGTGCGCAACGGGCATGTGCTTGCGCTGGAGGCCGTGGAGGGCACGGACGAGACCATCCGCCGAGGGGGCAAGCTGGGAGGCAAGGGCGCGGTGGTGGTGAAGCGCTGCAAGCCGGGGCAGGACCTGCGCTTCGATTTACCGGCGGCCGGGCCTCGCACCTTGGAGGTCATGCGCGAGGTGGGGGCCGCGGTGCTAGCCCTGGAGGCCGGGAGGACGGTGCTGCTGGACGCTCCTCAGCTCTTCAAAGCGGCGGAATCCCAAGGGATTACGGTGGTAGGCGTGAGCTGAGCGCGGCGTGTCCTCTTTCGGGCGTGCCAAGCGCCTCTCGGGACCCATTCCCTGAATTCAGGCGCCGTCCTACCGTCGGCTTCGGGGAATCATTTTTGCGGGGGCCCTGTTGCCCCCCGCCCGGCATGCCCGAGGTTGCCGCTCCCATGAACGTTCGCGTCCTCCTGCTCTGCCTTGCTCTTGCCTCCTCGCCTGCTTTGGCAGGGGATGCCATTCATGTGTCCCTCGACTCGCGCGTACCGCTGGGCCAGGGCCTGCCAGCGCTGAAGGTGGAGATTCTCGAGCCCATCCTCGGCTTCGACGTGAAGCTGAAGCGCTCGGACGGCAAGGAGTTCGAGTTCAAGGACGGCGGGAAGCCTGGAATGACGCGCACCCTGGAACTGGAGCAGCCCGAGGGCCGCTTCCACTACGAGGGCGAGCTGACGGTGCGCTTCAAGGGCGCACAGCCCGGGAAGATGCCGCTGTCCTTCGACACGGAGCTGCTGGGGCCGCTGACGCTCACGGTGTCCAAGGAGGACCTGGACTTGGCGGAGCGCAAGCTGCGCTTCAAGCTCTCGCGGCCCGCGGGCAAGGCGAAGCTGACGGTGGTGTCGGACTCCGGCTGGAACGCCTTCGATGGCGAGATCAAGTTCAAGGGCGAGCCTGCGGGCACGCCGCTCGAAGTCACGTGGCCCAAGCCGGCCGGCAAGGTGCTGAAGATCTCCCTCAAGGCCTACGACACGGCGGACTTCTACCAGAGCGTGGAGTTCTTCCCGTGGCAGGTGGACATCCCGCACGAGGAGGTGATCTTCGCCTCGGGCAGCGCGGAGATTCCTGCGGCGGAGCGCTCGAAGCTCGACAAGAGCGTGCAGAAGATCGCGGAGGCGGTGAAGCGCTACGGGGAGTTCGCGGCGCTCCGGCTCTACATCCTGGGGCACACGGACACGGTGGGCCCTACGCAGGCCAACCGCGAGCTGTCCCTGCAGCGGGCGCGCAGCATCGCCGCGTACTTCCGCTCGCACGGCGCGCGATTGCCCATCTACTTCGAGGGCTTTGGCGAGCAGGCGCCCCACAAGCCGACGCCGGACGAGACCGCCGAGTCGGCCAACCGCCGTGCCGAGTACATCATCTCCGTGGACGATCCCTCGCTGATCAACGCTCCCTTCTCTCCGCAGTGGAGACCGCTGTGACACCCTCTTGGAGGAACCGACGGATGAATCGCCTTGCCCTCTCCACCACGCTCGGCCTTGCCCTTGTGGGCTGCGCACATTCCGCCGTTCCGGTTGCGCAGAGCCTCCATCAAGAGGAGGAGAAGTGCGCGCTGGTGCGGATGGTCCTGAGCGAGCCGCTGCCGGCCCAGGAACTGGCGGCGTTCGCCGGCGATGGGACGGAGCCGCCCGTGCCGGTGACGGTCTTCGTGCGCAAGCCCGAGGAGGGGCTTCTGGAGCGCTTCTTCGTGGGCGACTCGCCCGAGTGCGGAGACACCCAGTTCCGCGTGGTGCGGCAGCTCGGGCGGCAGGGGCTGGTGGTCTACCTGCAGGAGACGCCGAACGGCTATGCGTACGACGCGCGCCGGTCCGGTCCGGAGGGGCTGTCGATGAGCGAGGTGACCCAGGGTGTGGTCCGCCGCAACCCCGAGGGCGGCTGGGCGTCCGCGTCCGACTGACTCAGCGCGCGAGCAGGTCCTTGGCGCCGTCGGCCATGAACTGCACGGCGATGGCGGCGAGGATGAGCCCCATTACGCGCTCGAGGATGGCGACGCCGGACTGCTTGAGCACGCGCTGCACCAGGTGGGAAGCGCGGAGGATGAAGTAGGCCGCCACGAACGTGAGGACGATGGCGGCGAGCACTGGGACGCCCATCAGCGGGCTCTCCCCCTTGGACATCAGCACCATGGCACTGGCGATGGCGCCGGGCCCGGCCAGCAGCGGCATGGCCAGCGGCACCAGGGCCACGTCCTCCTTGGCGACGCCCTCCTGTTCCTCGGAGGGGGTGGTGCGCGTCTCGGAAGGGCGGGCGCGGAGCATGTCCAGCGAGGTGATGAGCAGCAGGATGCCGCCGGCCACGCGGAAGGCGGCCAGCGAGACGCCGAACACCTGGAAGATGACGCCGCCGAACACGGCGAAGAAGCACAGCAGGCCCCCGGCCACGATGCAGGCCCGCAGGGCCGTGCGGCGCATCTTCGTCTGCGAGTCCCCCGCGGTGATGGCCAGGAAGATGGGCACCACGCCGATGGGGTCCACCACGAAGAAGACCGCGGACAGCGAGACGAGGAAGTGGGTGAGGTAGGCGCTCACGTCACACCGTCAGCCGGAGCTTCCACACCATGGTGAGCGCCTCGAGGAAGATCTTCCGGCTCATCTTCGACTGCCCGACGCGGCGATCCTCGAAGACGATGGGCAGCTCGCGCACGGTGAAGCCCTTCTTGAGCGTGCGGTAGGTGAGCTCGATCTGGAAGGCGTAGCCGGTGCTCTTCACCTGGTCGAGCTCGATGCTCTCCAGGACGCGGCGGTTGAAGCACTTGAAGCCGCCCGTCAGATCCCTCACGTCCACCCCGAGGATGGTGCGTGCGTAGAGCGAACCTCCCCGGCTGATGACCTTCCGCCCCACGCCCCAGTTCACCGTGCCGCCGCCATGGACGTAGCGCGAGCCCAGCACCAGGTCCGCACCGGCCTCGGCTGTATCCAGCAGGCCGGGCAGGTAGCGCGGATCGTGGCTGAAGTCCGCGTCCATCTCGATGATGTACGTGTAGCCCTCGGCGAGCGCCCAGCGGAAGGCGGCGAGGTACGCGCGGCCCAGGCCCTCCTTCTTCTCGCGGTGAAGCACGCGGATGCGCGGCTCTTTGGCAGCGAGCTCGTCAGCGAGCTTCCCGGTGCCATCCGGCGAGTTGTCATCGACGACGAGGATGTCCACCCGAGGCTCGGCCTTGAGCACAGCCTGGGTAATGGGACCGAGGTTATCCGCCTCGTTGTAAGTGGGGATGCAGACCAACGCGCGATTCATGTCGCGGCGGGACATAGCAGAGCCCAGGCGCGGCCACTTCAAACTTTGGTGGCCACGGCGACCTCAAAATTTGGTGGCCGGGGGGAGCAACTCGAGCACCGCCTCTGCGGCCCGCTCGGCGGCGCCGGGACCTCCGAGCCGTCCGCGCACTTCCTCTAGGCCCCGGAGCATCTCCTCACGAGGTGGGCCCGGTTCCCACACGCGGCGGACCTCGGAGGCGATGCGCTCGGGCGTCATGTCGCCCTGGAGCAGCTCGGGGACGAGCCGGCGGTTCGCGAGCAAGTTCACCAGGGACACATGGGCCACCTTCAGCATGAGGCGGCCGACGAGGTACGTGATGAATGAGACCCGGTAGACGACCACGAGCGGGCGCTGCATGAGCCCCGACTCCAGCACCGCCGTCCCCGAGGCGACGATGGCCGCATCGCTGGCACCCACCACCTCGGGCGCCCGTCCGTCGATGAGCTGGGGAGAGAGGCCGCTGCCCTCGAAGCGGGAGGTGATTTCCTCACGGGCAATGGTGGGCGCAACAGGGACGACGATCTGCAGGCCGGGGCGCTCGGCCGAGAGCTGCTTCGCCGCGCGCACCATGTCGGGCAGCAGGCGGCGGATCTCACTCATGCGGCTGCCTGGCAGCAGGGCGAGGGTGGGGGCCTCGACGGAGAGCCCGAGCCGCTGGCGGAAGTCCGCGGCGCTGGAGGGGGCGGGGACCTGCTCCACCACGGGGCTGCCCACATACCGGGCGTCCACCCCCGAGTCCCGGTAGAAAGCCTCCTCGAAGGGGAGGATGCAGAGCATCCGGTCCACGAGCTTGCGGATGGTCTTCACCCGGCCCCGGCGCCAGGCCCAGATCATGGGGGACACGTAGTAGGCGACTGGAACACCCAGTGCTTTCAGCTTCGCGGCCAGGCGCAGGTTGAAGTCGGGGATGTCCACCAGGATGGCGCAGGTGGGGCGGCGCTCGGCGGCGGCGGCGGCAATTCCTTTGAGCACCTGGAGAATGCGGGGAATCTTGGGCAGCACCTCGGTGATGCCCATGACGGAGACCTCGTGGGCGCCATAGAGAATCTCTACCCCTCGGGCGGCGAGCTTGGAGCCCCCCATCCCGAAGAACCGGAGGTCTGGGCGGCGGGCTTGGAGGGCGGCAACGAGCTCGGCGGCGTGGGCGTCGCCGGAGGCCTCACCCGTGACAACGAGAATCTGCGGGGCGGAGTTCATCGGGGGCGCGCATCGTAACTGAAGCGGGGCGGGCAAATGTGTACACTCCGAGCGCCCTTGAAGACGCTTCTGCTCGCTGAGAGCCACCCCCCCACGCTCGAGCACCTCACCGGGTTGCTGGCCCAGGCCGGCTACACCGTGCGCGCGGTGTCCGACCCAGTGTCGGCCCTTGAGCACTTCGCGGCGGACAACCCGGACGTGGTGGTGCTGGGGGTGGATCTGCCTCGGCTGGAGGGCGGCCATGTGGGCCAGCTCATCCGCAACCACAAGCAGGGAGCGCGGGTGCCCATCGTCGCCATCGACAAGGGGCACCTGGGCAAGGCGAAGGGCGTGCAGTCGGTCCTGGGCCTCAAGGTGAACGCCTACATCCAGGACCCCCTCAAGCCGGGCGAGCTGGTCCCCAAGCTGGACGAGCTGGTGAAGGCGGCGGCGGCTCAGGCGCCCACCAAGGGCATCGAAGCGATGCTCGACCGGCCGGCGATGACGGCGGGGGACCTCAAGGGCCACCCGCTGCCGGAGCTGGTGCACCTGCTCTATCGCCAGCGCAAGGATGGGGTGTTGGTGGTCGCCTACCGGGAGCTCACCCGCCGGGTCTTCTTCGCTCGGGGCGGGGCGGTGAACTACGACTCGACGGCGCGCCAGGACGCGCTGCCCAGCTTCCTGCTGGAGCGGAAGATCGCCACCGAGGCCCAGGCGGAGATCGTGCTGCAGGCGCTGGCCTCGGGGCTGCGCATTGGCGCGGCGCTGGCGGATGCCGGGGTAGAGGCGGCGGGCGAGGAGCTGCTGGAGATCCTTCGGACCTACACGCGGGATCGGCTGGCCCAGGTGGTGGGCATGCGCGAGGGGCGCTTTGCCTTCTACGCGGGCGACGAGTTCCAGCAGGAAGTGGCCACGGTGGAGATCCCCTCTCTGGCGCCAGTGCTGGAGGGGGCGCGGCGGGCGATTCCGCTCAAGGTGCTGGCGGGGCCGCTGCGCAGGCACCTCGGGGAGTACCCGGTGCGCTCGCCGGAGTTCAGCAAGGATCTGCCGGCGCTGGGACTGGACACGGACGATCTGAAGATCGCCATGCAGATCAACGGCCGGCTGCTGCTGCGCGACTTGCTGGCGCACGGCCGGGGCGATCTGCGGCGTGGGTACTCGTTGCTGTGGTTCCTGCGGCTCACGGGCGGGGTGACGTTCTCGGCGACGCCGGTGGCGGCGGAGGGCGCGGCGTTCGCGGCGGTGCCGGACGTGATTGCCCCGCGCAAGCGCAAGGCCATCCCTCCGGAGCTGGGGGCCACGCTGCGCGAGGGCGCGGTGAAGATCATCACCAGCAGCTACTTCCACAGCCTGGGCTTGGACATCGCGGCGGACATGGAGGCGGTGGAGCGCGCCTACCACGAGACGGCGATGAAGTTTCACCCGGACAACTTCGCTGAGTACGACCTGTCGGACCTGATGGACTTGCTGGACTCGGTGCAGGAGAAGCTGTCGGCGTCGTACCGGGTGCTGTCGGTGGAGGAGAAGCGCAAGGCGTATCTCCAATACCTGCTGAGCAAGCTGGAAGTGGGCGGGCGGGTGAACGCCATCAACGTGGACGCGGAGATCCTCATCCGCCGGGGCGAGTCGTACCTGCGGAAGAAGGACTACCGGATGGCGCTCCAGCTCTTCGAGGAGGCGGTGGCGCTCAACCCGCGCGAGCCCGAGTACTACTCCTATCTGGCGTGGGCCACGTACCACTCGGCGCTGGGGACGGTGAAGGATCGAGCGAAGGAGGCGCAGAAGGTGCTCAAGCGGGCGCTCTCGCTGAACGCGTCCCTGGAGCGGGCGCAGATTATCTCGGCCATCATCGACAATGAGCTGGAGGACGCGACCTCGGCGCGCAAGAAGCTCTTGAAGGTGCTGGAGCTCAACCCGAACTCGAAGCTGGCGAAGGCCGCGCTGCGCAAGGTGGGCCGCTGATGAGCGTGCCAGCGGTGCTGTGGCGGCTGCTGCGCTACGGGCGGCCCCACGTGAGCGTGCTCGTGGCGGCGTTCGGGTGCATGGCGGTGCTGGGGCTGGGCACGGGCGCGTACGCGTACCTGATGGGCCCGGCGCTCCGGTTCCTGCTCTCGGGAGGCACGGAGGGCTTCGGGGGCGAGCATGCGGTGCCCTGGCTGTCGAAGCTGCCGCGCGAGACCGCGCTGTGGGGCTTCCCGGTGGTGGTGGTGCTGATCGGCCTCATCAAGGGCGTGGGGTACCTGGGGCAGTTCTACTTCATGGGGCTGTTCGCGCAGCGGGTGGTGAAGGACCTGCGGCGCGAGGTGTTTCTGAAGCTCACGGCGCTGTCGCCCTCGCAGCTCTCGAAGGAGCGGGTGGGGGATTTGCTCAGCCGCTTCTCCACGGACATGACGGCGGTGGAGTGGGCGGCGATGTATACGGTGGGCTCGTACCTGCGCGACTCGCTGCAGGTGCTGGTGCTCGCGGGCGTGGCGCTGTCGATGAGCCCGCTGCTGGGAGGGGTGATGCTGGCGGTCATCCCGCTGGCGGCGCTGCCGGCCTCGCGGCTCACGCGCAAGGCGCTGAAGCGGACGCGGGAGGGGCAGTCGCAGCTGGGCCAGCTGGCGGGGCAGCTGCACGAGGGCCTGGGCGGGCTGCGGACCATCCAGGCCTTCAACGGGCAGGCAGCGGAACTGGAGCGGTTCTCGGCGCATACGAAGGCGCACGAGAAGGCGGTGGTCAGCGCGGCCTGGGCGCGAGGGGCCGTGCCGGGGCTGATGGAGGTGCTCGCGGCAGCGGCGCTCGCGGGGATGCTGGCCTATGCGGCGGCGACACGGGCGATGGAGCCTGCGGCGCTGCTGTCGCTGATCACGGCGGTCATCCTGGTGTACCAGCCGGTGAAGGATCTCGGCCGAGTCACCCAGTTCGCGATGCAGGCAGCCATCTCGGGCGAGCGGCTCTTCGCGCTGCTGGATCTGCGCCACCCGGTGGAAGACCCGCCGGAGGCACTGCCCGCGCCGACGCTGCGACAGGGGCTCCGCTTCCAGGACGTGCACTTCTCCTATGGGCAGCGCCGAGCGCTGGAGGGGCTGACGCTGGAGCTGCCGGTAGGCAAGGTGACAGCGCTGGTGGGCCCGAGCGGCGGAGGCAAGAGCACGGTGACCTCGTTGCTGCTGCGCTTCGAGAAGCCTCAGTCGGGGCACCTGCTCCTCGAAGGGGTAGACGCGGATCGCTACGCGGCAGCGAGTGTTCGCTCCCAATTCGCGCTGGTGACCCAGGAGCCACTGCTGTTCTCGGGCACGGTGCTGGACAACCTGCGCTTCTCCCGGCCGGACGCGACGCTCGAAGAAGTCGAGGCGGCGGCGCGAGTGGCCCAGGCGGACGGATTCATCCGGAACCTGCCGCAGGGGTACGAGACGCGCATCGGGGAGCGCGGAGTCATCCTGAGCGGAGGGCAGCGCCAGCGGCTGTGCATCGCTCGGGCGGTGCTCTCTCGGGCGCCGGTGCTGGTGCTGGACGAGGCCACCAGCAGCCTGGACCCGGAGAGTGAGCGCGAGGTGCAGGCGGCGCTGGCGGCGGTGCTCCCGGGGCGGACGGCGCTGGTGATCGCCCACCGGCTCTCGACGGTAACGGGAGCGGACATCATCCACGTGATGGAGGCGGGCCGGGTCGTCGAGAGCGGAACCCATGCGGAGCTGCTCCAGGCGAGCGGGCGCTACGCTGCGCTGTGGGCCCTGCAGACCTCGGGGGCCGAGCGAGGCGCGGCATGAAGCCAGCCGCCGTGGTGGGCAAGCTGCTCCGAGCCCTCCTGGGGCTGGTGCTCTTGCTGGTGGGGTTCGCGGGCTTCTTCACCTGTGCGGCGACGACGGTCGACTACCCGGTGGTGGCGCCTCAGGAGGGCGTGCAGGCCTGGCCTCGAGGCGCCTTCCACGTGCACACCACGCGCTCGGACGGGAAAGGAACGGTGGAGGAGGTCGCGGCGGCGGCGCGAGAGGCAGGGCTCCAGTTCGTGGTGCTCACGGACCACAACGACTTTGGCCCGCGCGATCCCTCCTTTGTGAACGGCGTGCTGGTGATTCCGGCGGTGGAGATCTCCACGTCGACCGGACATGTGGTGGCGTTCGGGATGCAGAAGCCGCTGGATGGCGCGCGGGCACGGCAGGAGGGCGTGAGCGCGGTGGAGGCAGCGGGCGGTGTCGCGGTGCTCGCCCATCCCGTCCAGAAGAAGAACCCGTGGACAGATCGCGAGGCAGCACGCCGAGCGAGAGGCTTCGAGCTGTACTCGGCGGACACGTTCTTCCGGGACGCGGTTCGCAACCCGTTCTCGCGGCTGATTCCGGCGGTGGGGGCTTGGTTCTCCAACCCCGTGCATGGGGTGATGGTGCTGGTGACGCCGCAGCCCGCGAGCACGGAGTGGCTGCTCGAGCTCACCCGGGAGCAGCCCCGGCTGGCGTTCTGCTCGCATGACGCACACGGCTGGCCCCCCTACAGGGACGTCTTCCGCGCGCTGGCCATGTACCTGCCGCCCACGGCGCTTCCGGAGCCGCTCTCGACGGAGCCACGGACGGCGGCGGCCCAGGTGGTGCGGGCGCTATCGGGCGGGCAGTCCCTCTGCGCCTTCCGAGGGCTGGGAGAGCCCATGGGATTCGCGCTCGAGGGGCCGCTCTCGGGCCAGCGGGAGGCGTGGGTAGGGGACACGCTGACAGTCCGCCTGCCACCGCACGAGCCCGGCCAGGTTCGGCTGGAAGTCTCAGGTGCGGGCCGGCTGGGGCCGGACGGAACGACGGTCGAGCTGGTGACCGAGGGCGCGGTGCAGATCGAGGCCTGGGTGCAAGCGCCGGGGCGCTTCTTCGGCTCGGAGTGGAGGCCCTGGATCGTCCCGAGCCCCATCCGCGTGCTGCCAAGAGGCTCGGGCGGCTGACGGCGCGCGCTCAGATGCGAATGCCGCCGAAGACGAGGAGGCTCAAGCCCGTCTGGCTCCAGTCCGGATCCACCCCGAGGAGGGTGATGTTCTCGACCTGCTCCGAGTAGTGGTAGTCGCCGCGTGCATACCTCAGCCGGACCTCGCCGCCGATGAAGAGGCGCTCCTTGACGAACTTCTTGGCGCCCAGGCCGAGGCCCAGGGACGGGCCCACGCCCGTGCCCGTGAAGCTGAAGTCGACGTTCTCGATGCGTCCGGACACCTTCTGGTTGGACACGGTGACGCCAGCGAGCACCAGGCCGTAGAGGTCGACCCCCTCCAGCTTCTGGTTGGGCGGGAGGAAGTGGTAGGTCAGGCGCGCGTGCGGGCTGATGAAGCGATCGCTGACGCTGATGCCTGTCAGCAGTCCGATGAGCCCACAGGCCGTGAGGCAGATGCCTCCGCTCAGCTCCGCTCCCACGGCCACCGTACCGGGGCCCGCTGGAATCAGACCGAGGTCCGCTGCCACGCCGAGCTCGACGAATGCCAGCAGGATGTCTCCGTCCAGGTGCACCCGCATGTCGAGATCCCCGACGCCCTGCAACCAGCTGGGAGCAGGCTCCGGAGCCTCTGCGGGGGCAACAGGAGCGGGAGCGGCAGGCGCCGGAGCAGGGGCAGGTGCGGGGGGAGGGCTTGCGGGCTTCGCGGGAGGTTCGGGGGCTGGAGCGGGCGCGGGCGCGGGCGCCGCCGTCTTGGCGGAAGCCTTACGCTTGGCCTTGGGCGCTGGCGGAGCTGGATTCTCTTCGGCGGCCCATGTCTTTGGTGTACCCACGAACAGCAGGATGGCCATCAGCCACGAGAGCTTCTTCACGATTGCACTCCTCCCGGAGTTCGCAGTGTAGACAGAGAGTGGCTCCAGGAAACCGGGGGCTTTCCCTCAGTGGAACCATGTTCCTTCCTTGGCGTCGAGCCGTCTCGGGCTATATGTGCGCCCCATGGAATCGATCATCTCGGTTCAAGGGCTGATGAAGACCTATGCCTCGGGCCTTCACGCGCTCAAGAACATCAACCTGGAGATCCGCCGCGGCGAGATCTTCGCGCTGCTGGGGCCCAATGGGGCGGGCAAGACGACCCTGATCAGCATCATCTGCGGCATCGTGACGCCGACCAGCGGCAAAGTGCTGGCGAACGGGCACGACATCCAGCGCGACTATCGGTCGGCGAGGACGGAGATCGGGCTGGTGCCGCAGGAACTGACCACGGACGCCTTCGAGACGGTCTGGGCCACGGTCTCCTTCAGCCGGGGCCTGTTCGGCAAGGCGCCCAACCCGGCGTACGTGGAGAAGGTGCTCAAGGACCTGTCGCTCTGGGACAAGCGGGACTCGAAGATCATGACCTTGTCCGGCGGCATGAAGCGGCGGGTGATGATCGCCAAGGCCCTGTCCCACGAGCCGCTGATCCTGTTCCTCGATGAGCCCACCGCGGGTGTGGACGTCGCGCTGCGGCGCGACATGTGGGAGATGGTCCGGAAGCTGCGAGCCAGCGGCGTGACGATCATCCTGACCACCCACTACATCGAAGAGGCCGAGGAGATGGCGGACCGCATCGGCGTCATCTCCAAGGGGGAGCTCATCCTGGTCGAGGAGAAGACGGCGCTGATGACCAAGCTGGGCAAGAAGCAGCTGACGCTGAACCTGCACGACAAGCTCGGCGGCATCCCGCCGGATCTGGCCGACCCGAGGCTGACCCTGTCAGCGGCGGGGACCGAGCTCATCTACACGTTCGACTCGCATGACGAGCGTACGGACATTCCCAGCCTGCTGAAGCGGCTGACGGACCACGGCATCACCTACAAGGATCTCCACACCCGCCAGAGCTCGCTCGAGGACATCTTCGTCAGCCTGGTGAAGGAGCGGACATGAGCCAGCCCCCGAGCTTCAACGTTCACGCGATCCGCGCCATCTACCGGTTCGAGATGGCCCGGGCCTTCCGCACGCTGTGGCAGAGCATCGTCTCGCCGGTGATCTCGACTTCGCTGTACTTCGTGGTTTTCGGCTCGGCGATCGGCTCACGGATGACGCAGGTGGATGGGGTGACCTACGGCGCCTTCATCGTGCCGGGGCTCATCATGCTGTCGCTGTTCACGCAGAGCGTCTCGAACGGCTCGTTCGGTATCTACTTCCCGAGGTTTACCGGCACCATCTACGAGGTGCTGTCGGCGCCGGTCTCCTTTGTGGAGATCGTCATCGCCTACGTGGGAGCGGCGGCCAGCAAGTCGCTCCTGCTGGGGTTGATCATCCTGGCCACCTCGGCGCTGTTCGTACCGGTGGAGATCCAGCACCCGGTGTGGATGGTGGCCTTCCTGGTGCTGACGTCGGTCACCTTCAGCCTGTTCGGCTTCATCATCGGCGTCTGGGCCAACGGCTTCGAGCAGCTGCAGATCATCCCGACGCTGATCCTCACGCCGCTGACGTTCCTGGGCGGAGCCTTCTACTCCATCAATATGCTGCCGCCGCTCTGGCGGACAGTCACCCTGTTCAACCCGGTGGTGTACCTGATCAGCGGCTTCCGCTGGAGCTTCTACGGCCAGGCGGACGTGGATGTGGGGATCAGCCTGGGGGCGACGCTGGTCTTCTTCTTCGTCTGCCTGGGCGTGGTCGCGTGGATCTTCAAGACCGGCTACCGGCTGAAGAACTGAAGGCGGCCGGGAGCAGCAAACTTTGCGAGGTGCATCCGTTGCGAGGTGCACCCTTGAGCGAAGCCTGCTCCTGGCTGTGCCGCGGCTGTGTCTTTTCAGGGGGTTGGTGTGACGTAGGGCTCGGGCCGCGCCTTTGCAGAGGGGTTGCGACGCGGGGAGCGCTTGGCTCCTCGCTGACCCCCGAGTACCTGCCCAAGGAGAAGCCCTCATGCCCGTCTGGAGTTCCTTCGCCGCGCGTCTCTGTCTCGGTTTGGTGCTGAGTGGCGCTGCAGGTAACGCGTCCGCGCAGACAGGAGGTACGCCTCCCAACATCCACTTCCTCATGGATACCTCTGGCTCCATGAGGGAGCTGCCGCAGGTCGTGGGGAGTGACCACGCGGAGTTCTTCAACAGCACCGTGAGCGGGTGCTTCAACCCGAAGCTGGACGAGTTCCAGCTCAGCCACGGCTGGAACCCGGACACGGCCTACGCGGTGCCGGATCAGGGCACGCAGCTGGGCTCGGACATGGGCTTCCCCAACCTGTTCCAGGACACCAAGTACTACGGCTACATGTACTGGGCGGACCTGAACAACCCGTCGCCGCAGTGGAACTCGGCGGCGGCGGCCTGTCAGGGGCAGGTTCCGGATTGGACGGGCACGGGGGCCACGGAGTACTCGCGGTGCCTGAGCTGCCTGGACCTCAAGGGCTACTACAAGTTGCCCGGGACCGTCGGCCGGAACACGCCGCCGCTGACCAACCCGAACTTCATCTTCCGGGGCCGGTTCCTCAACTTCAACCCACCCAAGTACGTGACGGTCAATGCGGTGCTGAAGAAGGTTGTCTCCCAGTTGAGCGGCCTGCGCGCTGGGATGAGCTACTTCTCCAACTCCACGCCCTCCACCGTGCTGGGGCGCGGGCAGAACCCTGCTTGCTCGCAGATCCTCAACGACGCCAGCTCCTTTGACAACAATCGCGCCAGCTACATCAACGCCATCAACGGACTGACCTTCACCACCTCCTCGACGCTGGCCCGCTCGCTGCTCAACGTGGGCTACTACTTCACCTCGGGGGATGACGTGTACCGGGACACGTTCGGCTTCGGCACGAACTACTCCTACCCCACTTCGTTCAAGAACTCCCCGCTCACCTATCAGAGCCGCAGCTGGTGCTGGGGCTGCCAGCACTCCGCCGTCATCGTGATTGCGGATGGAGATCCCTCCGCGGACACCCTGGCGTCGGGCATCGTGAGCCAGCTGCGCACCGTCAATGGCGGGCCGGTGTACTGCCCGGACTCGGAGCCCTGTGGCGCGTACAACGCGCGGGACAAGGGCGTCGACCCGGTCAGCTACGCCGACGACAACGCCCAGTACTACCTGGATGACGTGGCGAAGCTGCTGGCCACCCAGGATCTGCAGCAGTCCTCGCCCGCGGTGGTGGGGGACTTCGACACCAGTGGCCGCCAGAGCCTGAGGATCCACACCGTGGGCTATGGCGCACCGAACAACCTGCTGAAGAACACGGCGCAGGTGGGCGGCGGGCTGTACTTCACGGCCAGCGATGCGAGCGCTCTCGAGGCGTCGCTGACGGAGATCCTCAACGACGTGCAGGTGCGCTCCACCACCTGCGCCATCCAGCCGTAAGACGGCGGACCGTGGACGGCGCGGGCTGCAGTCTGGGCCCGCGTCGCCCCACTCTACTCCGGGAAATCTGATAGAGGACGCGGCGCGCCCATGCGCTTCCTGTACGTCCTCGCCAGCTATGTGCTCTTCGCGGTGCTGTTCCCGGTGCTCTCGGTGTACCGGAAGACGCGGCATGGCCTGGGGCAGCGGCTTGGCTTCTACGCGCCGGGGACGCTGCCGGAGGGCTCGGGGCCGCTGCTCTGGCTCCACGGTGCGAGCGCGGGCGACCTGCTGGCCCTGTCGCCCATGTTCGGCCCACTGCGCGAGCGCTTCCCGGGCTGCCGGATCCTGCTCTCCACGACGACGAACACCGGCTACCTGATGGCGAGGGACCGGCTGGCGAAGCAGATCGACGGTGTGGTGTACGCGCCATACGACTTGTGGGGCGCCACGCGCAGGGCGGTTCGGGCAATCAAGCCGGCGCTGCTGGTGCTGGAGTACACGGAGATCTGGCCGAACCTCATCCGTGCGGCGAAGCGGAGAGGGGCCCGGGTGGCGATGACGAACGGGCGCTTCTCTCCGAAGAACGTGAGCAAGTACCGGCTGTTCTTTTCGCTGATTGGGAACCCACTGCGAGACTTGGATCTCTTCCTGATGCGTCAGGAAGAGGAGGCGGAAAGGGCGAAGGGCCTGGGCGCGCCAGTGGAGCGGGTGTGGGTGACGGGCAACACGAAGTTCGACTCCCTCGCGGCGGCACCGGCCCAGGAGGATGAGGGGCTGCGGCGGGCCCTGGGGCTCGAGGCGGGCGAGCGGGTGTGGATGGCGGGCAGCACCCACGAGGGCGAGGAGGAGCACCTGCTCTCGGTGTTCCGGCGGCTGCTCCCGGCACACCCGGATCTGCGGTTGGTGATTGCGCCCCGGTACACCGATAGAGCGGGGCGTATCGCGGCGCTGGCGCGGGAGGCGGGGCTGACGGTCGGGCTGCGCTCGCAGGAGAACCGGGAGGGCGGGCAGGTGGTGGTGCTCGACACGATCGGCGAGCTGGCGCGAGCGTACCGGCTGGCGACGCTGGTATTCGTGGGAGGCTCGTTTACGAAGCGGGGTGGGCAGAACATCCTGGAGCCTGCAGGGCAGGGGAAGCCGGTGCTCTTCGGTCCGCACATGGACAACTTCCGGGACAGCGTGCAGGTGCTGGCGGGGCAAGGTGGAATCCAGGTGAAGGACGCGGAGGAACTCTTCCAGCAGGTCTCGGAGCTGCTGTCGCATCCGGAGCGGATGGCACAGCTGGGAGCGCAAGCGCGAGCGGTGGTGGGACAGATCTCCGGAGCGAGCCGGCGCAACGTGGAGCACATGGCGAGGCTCTTCCATGGATAAGAGCCCTGAATCTTCCCAAGGACTCGTCGTCCACCCGCATTTCCACCGGAGGTACACGGGGATCACGCGCCACGTGGAGAACGTGCTGCCGGAGCTGGCGAGGGAACAGGAGACCCGCGCGATCGGCTCCCATTTCCGGGCTTCACTTCCGGAGATTGATTGGGGAGAACTGCTGGGCCGGATCCGCCGGGAGCCGGTGGTTTGGCACGCGCACCGCAACAACGAGCTGTTGGTGGGCATGGTGCTGCGGCTGTTCGGGAGGAAGGTGAGGCTGGTCTTCACGCGGCACACCGCGAAGCCGCCGAGCGCCTTCACGCGCTGGCTGGCCCGGCGCGCGGACTCGCTGGTGTCGCTCACGAGCGAGGTCGCGGAGGTCATGGCGCTGCCCTCGACGATCGTCTCGCATGGCATTGATCTGGGACGGTTTCAGCCGCCCGAGGATCGTGACGACGCCTGGCGGAAGCTGGGGCTGGGAGGGCGCTACGGGGTCGGGGTGGTGGGCAGGATCCGCAAGGACAAGGGCCAGGGGGACTTCATCGAAGCCATCCGGCCACTGTTGCCCACGTATCCGGAGTGGAGGGCGGTGCTGGTAGGGCTGGCGAAGGAGGCCGAACAGCAGTGGGTGGAGTCGCTGAGCCAGGGACTGGGAGATCGGCTGGTGCTGGCGGGAGAGCAGTCAGTGATTCAGCCTTGGTACCAGGGGCTCAGCATCCTGGTTCACCCCTCTTATGTGGAGGGGTACTCGCTGGTGCATGTGGAGGCGATGGCGTCGGGCTGTTGCGTGGTGGCGAGCCGGTTGAAGTACCTGGACACGCTGATCGAGCATGGCCGGACGGGCTTCTTCTTCGAGCCTGGGGATGTGAAGGGGATGCGGGAACTGCTCGACATGCTGATGCGGGAGCCGGAGCGGGCGCGGGAGGTGGGGCGCAACGCGGCCGAGCACGCGCGACGTCACTGTGGCATCGAGCACGAGGCGCAAGCGCTGAGAGACCTTTACCGCTCGTTGCTGCGGAGCTGAAGGGATGGCCACGGGAGCGCCGATGAGGATCCTGCACCTGCTGGCGAGTCCCTTTTGGAGTGGGCCTGCGGAGAACGTGGCGCTGCTGGCGCTCGCGCAGCGGCAAGCGGGGCACGAGGTGGCGGTGGCGCTCGATCGGCGGCGGACGAAAGTGGACGCGGAGGAGCCTGCGGTGCCCAGGTTCGAGGCGCTGGGGCTGCTGGACTCAGGGGGGCTGGAACTCTCGGTGAAGTCGCCGCCGTGGACAGTGCTGGGGGACATGCGCCGGCTGCGGAGCCGCACGCTCGACGTCGTGCATGCACACTTCACCCACGACCACCTCATCGCGAGGTGGGCAAGACCCCGGGGGGCGGTGTTGGTCCGCTCCATCCATGCGCCTCGCTCACTCCGGTCGTCACTGCCCAAGGCGGACGCCTACACAGTGCCAGCCGCCACGGAGGTGTCTCGGCTGGAGGGGAAGAAGGTGCGCGTGCTGCCGCCCCTGGTGGATCCCCGGTTCAAGCCTGCAGAGAGCCGCGAGAAGCTCCGGTCAGAGCTGGGGCTGAAAGGCGCCCCGCTGATCGGGATGGTGTCGACCTTCCAAGCGTCGCGGAGACACGCGCTGGGAGTCGCGGCCTTCGAGCAGCTTCGACGCACGCGCTCGGACGCGAGGCTGGTGCTGGTGGGCGACGGGGCCCTGCTGGAGCAGGTTCGGCAGCAGGTGCGCGAACGAAACGTGCAGGAGCAGGTGACCTTTGCGGGCTATCAGCAAGGGGAGTCGTTCGTGAGGTGGCTTCAGGCCCTCGACGAGGTGTGGATCCTCGGGTTGGGGAACGACTGGAGCGGGAGGGCCGCAGCCCAGGCCCGAGCCTGTGGAGTGCGAGTGGTCGCGGTGCGAGAGGGGGCCTTGCCAGCGCTGGCGGACGTGCAGGTAGAGCAGCCGACGCCCGAAGCGGTGGTCGCCGCCTCCTTGTCGCAGGATCGGGCGCGCGTGGAGCATCCCTCCAACCAGAAGATCGCCGAGGAAGTGCTAGCCCTCTACCAGCAGGTACGGAGTGCGGGGTGAGTTCCGAGCTGGCCCGTACACAGGCGTCGGACGCGCCCACGGTGGTCGAGAGGCTCTTCTACCCACCGGCCCCCGAGTCTTGGGAGCGGCGAGTGCTGCTGGCTCCTGTCACTGCGCTCTCCTGGGGCTACGGGCTGGGCGTCCGGCTGCGGGGCGCGCTCTACGACAAGGATCTCCTGCACGGAGAACGGGTGGAGGGGCTCCGGATCATCTCGGTAGGCAACCTGAACGTGGGGGGTACGGGAAAGACGCCAGCGGTGCTGCACTTGGCGGGGATGCTGGCTCGAGCAGGGCGCAAGGTCGGCATTCTGACGCGAGGCTACGGGCGCCAGTCGAAGGAGCCCCTCACCTTCACAGGAACAGACTCTCTTCCCTCTGCGGAGGAAGCAGGGGACGAGCCCTTGCTGCTCGCGCGCCGTTGTCCGGAAGCGCGGGTGTTGGTCGGAGCGGATCGCCGGTTCCTCGCGCGGCGGGCCCGGGATGAGTTCGGGCTAGAGGTGGTGCTCCTGGATGATGGCTTCCAGCACCGGAAGCTGGCGAGGGACGAGGACGTGGTGGTTGTGGACGAGGCTGCGGGATTCGGGAACGGACAGCTCCTGCCAAGAGGTCCTCTGAGAGAGCCGCTGTCAGCATTGAGCAGGGCCACGCTCTTCTGGATCCGAAGCGCTGCCACCGCTGCGCCATCCTTGCCACCCCTTCCAGGCCCCCAGGTGCGAACGCGCTACAAGCCTACGGCGTGGGTAGACCCCACCGGGAGGGAGCACGCGCCAGATGCGCTGTCTGGAGAGCCCGTCTTCGCGCTGGCAGGGCTCGCCCGGCCGGGGAGCTTCCTGCGGACGCTGAGGGAGCTTGGCGTCACCCTCCAGGATGTATCCCTCTTCCCGGATCACCATGCGTTCACGGCCTCCGAGCTTCGGGACGTCGCGCAGCGAGCGGCAAAGCACGGTGCGAAGGTCGTCACGACGGAGAAGGACGCGGTGCGCTTGCCTCGAGGCTTCGAGGCTTGGACGGTGCGTTTGGGCGTGGAGGTGCTGGAAGGCGAGGACCTGCTCCGCCGGGCGCTGGGGCTGAGCTGAAGGGGGTGAACCCTCCGGCCGACTTGAGAGGAGCGGGAGGCTGTGGGACAACGCGCCCGCCATGGCCGCAGGTTCGACCGCTCAGGCGCTCCCAGCGCTCACCCAACTTCCGCTGACCTTTGCTCGAAGGAGAGTTCTGCTGGTCGGAGACCTGGTCGCCGACCACTACATCTACGGCCAGACGGACCGGGTCAGCCGCGAGGCTCCGGTGCTGATCGTCCGCTACGAGTCCTCGGAGGTGAAGCTCGGAGGGGGGGCGAACGTCGCGGCGAACGTCCGAGCGCTCTCGGGGCAGGTGACAGCGGTGGGGGTGCTCGGGGCGGACGAGATGGGGCGTGCGCTGCGGCAGCTCTTCAAGGAGGCCGGAATCCGCCTGAGCGCGGCGAGTGCTCGAGGCCTGGAGACGGAGACCAAGACGCGCATCCTCGCGGGAGGGATGAACACCACGCGCCAGCAGATGCTGCGGCTGGATCGAGGGCAGCGAGCTCCGCTTCCTGTGCGCGTGAGGTCGGCGCTGGCTCGGCTCATTCAGGAGGCGGCGCGGACCGTGGATGCGGTGGTGGTCTCGGACTACGGCGCGGGAGTGGTGGGGGACGAGGTGCGCCAGGTGCTCCGAGAGCTGGCGGGAGACGGGCTCCCGGTCTGCGTGGACAGTCGGTACGCGCTGTCGTCCTTCTCGGGAGTCACGGTGTGCAAGCCCAACGAGCCGGAACTGGAACAGCTCACGGGGCGTCCGCTGCGCACGGAGGCGGATCTCATGGAGGCGGGGCACGCGGCGGTGAAGCGGCTCGGGTGCCGGGCGCTCCTGGTGACGCGAGGGCGGCACGGCATGGCGCTCTTCGAGGCGGGAGGCGGAGTGGACCTCATTCCCGTGCACGGTGCGAAGGAGGCGGTGGACGTGACGGGAGCGGGGGACACAGTGATCGCGACGCTCTCGCTGGCGCTGGCGGCGGGAGCCTCGCTCGGAGAGGCGGCGAGACTGGCGAACGTGGCGGGAGCGCTGGTGGTGCAGAAGCAGGGGACGGCCACGGTGTCGCGGGATGAGCTGTTGGGCGAGCTGCGGAGTGCGCGATGAGCACCTTGGACAAAATCCGGACGTTGGCGCAGGTGGCACAGGAGCGCGAGCAGTGGCGCGCGGAGGGGCGCACGGTGGCGCTGGCTAACGGCATCTTCGACCTGCTGCACGTGGGGCACGTGCGGTACCTGCAAGGGGCGAAGGAGCTGGCGGACGTGCTGGTGGTGGCGGTGAACTCGGATGCCTCGACGCGGGCGTACAAGGGGCCGGGGCGGCCCTACATTCCGGAGTCCGAGCGGGCGGAGCTGGTGGCGGCGCTGACTTGCACGGATCGGGTCATCCTCTTCGACGAGCCGAACGTGAGGGGAATCATCCGAGCGCTGAAGCCGGATGTGCACGTGAAGGGGACGGACTACACGCCGGACTCCATTCCCGAGGCGGACGAAGTCCGGGCCTACGGAGGGCGCACGGCGGTCGCGGGAGATCCGAAGAACCACAGCACCACCGAGATCGCCCGGCGCACGGGGCGCGAGGGTGGGAAGGGCTAGCGAGCCTGTGGCACTCGATGATCAGCTGAGGCAGGTACTCGCATGCCCTCTCTGCAAGGGGCAGCTGGAGTTCCACGAGGACTGGGGCGAAATCTGGTGCCTCCGATGCCAGCGTGCTTGGCCCATCCGGAACGGAGTTCCGGACTTGGTGCCAGGGAGCTCAACTCCGCTGAGGACCTGAGGCTCCCGAGGCGAGCTGGGCCGCGAAGGCTCGAACCTCTTCGAAAACACGCTCCTCCAACGCAGAGCCCGAGTCGGCGAAGGCGGTGAGGTCGACCATGTGATGGGGCGGATACGGGTGCCCCCAGCGCTCCATGTCGATGCGGAAGAAGAGCCCGAGCGTCGGAGCCCCCACTGCCACCGAGAGGTGCATGGGGCCTGTGTTGTTGGTCACGGTGAGCCCTGCGGCACGCATGAGCGCGGCGAGCTCGTCCAGGTTGGTGGGTGGAGCCATGCGCGAACCAGGAGCCCCCTGCACGACAGCCTGCGCAAGCGCCTCCTCTCCGGGGCCCCAGGTAACGATAGGGACACGCCCCGCGGCGATCAGGGCCCTTGCGGCGGCGGCAAAGGCCTCGGGAGGGATGCGGCGCCACCCCAGGCGGCCTCCCGGATTCACGATGGCACTGGGAGCACTCACCTCGCGCTGCAGGTAGGCGCGGAAGCTGTCGCTGAGGGCCGGCTCTCGGAAGGAGAGCGCATCGACAATGGGGCCTCGTACCAGCGGCGAAAGCAGATGAGCGCGCTGTGTGGCCTCGCGGCGGGTGTCCGTGCGAGCTGGGACAGAGACAGAATGGAGGAAGGACACAGGCCAAACCTGAGGGCCGATGACCACGGCCTTCGGCCCCACGAGACGGGAGATCAAGGCCGAGGTGACGGAGGGGGCATCCCAGTTGGCGCAGTCGACGACGGTGTCATAGCCCTCGCGGCGGAGGGCACGGATGCCGGGTGCGAGCGGCCCCATCCACAGTCGCCGACGGTCAAAGGCAAGAATGGCATCGGCAGCCGGGTGCCCAGCGAGTGCGCGAGCCACCTTGGTATGGACGAGGACATGGACCTGGGGGACGGGGTTGGGCAGGGCCTTGAGAGTCTGTAGGAGAGGGGTGGTGAGGAGAGCCTCTCCGACGCGGTTATCGGGGCGGACGAGGAGGATCTTCCGAGGAGCGGGCAGCACGGAGCTGGGCGGACGCCGGCGTCCGGGCCTCCAGAGGAGGACGGAGGCCACGAGCGCCAGCGTGAGCTTGGCCCACAACTCGACCCGCTTGTACCAGGGCATGGGGGGGCGGACCTTACCAGAGCGGAAGCGAGCAGGCGGCTTGACCTGATAGCGAAAAGCCCCTAGCAACGGCTCAATGCTCAGGAGCATGACGGGGTTTGGAGCCGGACGCGCGCGGGTCGGGGACGAAGAGTTCTCGGTCGAACTGCGCTCGCTCAACCATAAGTTCTGCGAGGTGAAGACGCGGCTCCCGAGGGAGTTGTCCGTGCTCGAGCCGAGCATGGCGAAGCAGATAAAGGACCGCCTGGCCCGAGGTTCGGTGGAACTGCTGGTGAAGCGGCAGACGGCCACGGCGTCGGGGACGGTGCCGGTGGTGGACGTGGCGCTTGCGCGCGAGTACGCGAGGGCCTTCCGCGAGCTGGCGGAGGCGCTCAGCTCTTCAGTTCCCATCTCGTGGGAGCAGGTGGCCACGCAGCCGGGGGTGGTGAAGCTTGAGGAGAAGGGGATGGACGTGGAGGCGGCCACCCAGGCGGTACAGGAGGCGCTGGGCCAGGCGCTCAAGGCGTTGGAGCAGATGCGCCAAGTAGAGGGCGAGGCCATCTACGCGGACCTGGACGCGCGACTGAAGCTCATCGAGGGGTGGAGCCGGGAAGTGGCGGCGCTGGCGCCCAAGGCGGTGGATGTCTACCGGCAGCGCCTCTCGGAGCGAGTGGCCGAGCTGGCTCGGGGCGTGGCGGTAGATCCGCAGCGGCTGGCGCAGGAGGTGGCGCTGTTCGCGGAGCGGACGGACATCGCCGAGGAGGTGACGCGGCTGGCGAGTCACCTCGAGCAGTTCCGGGCCCTCATGGCGAGCAGTGAGCCAGCGGGCCGCCGAATGGATTTTCTCGTCCAGGAGATGCACCGCGAGGTGAACACGACAGGCTCCAAGAGCCAGCACGCGGAGATCTCCGCGCGCGTGGTCTCGATGAAGGCCGAGGTCGAGCGCATCCGCGAACAGGTGCAGAACGTCGAATGACCGAGTCCACGCCACTACATCCCGGTTTGCTGCTCGTCCTCTCCGCGCCGTCGGGAGCGGGGAAGACCACCTTGGCCCATCGACTGATGAGGGAGCTGTCGAGCACGATCTTCTCGGTCAGCGTCACCACGCGTCGGCCGAGAGGCAAGGAACAGGAAGGCGTCGACTACCACTTTGTGGACGTGGCGACCTTCCAGCAGAAGATCGAGCGCGGCGAGTTCGTGGAGTGGGCAGAAGTCCACGGCCACTTCTATGGAAGCCCTCAGTCCGTGGTGGAGGAGGCGCGGGCCCGCCGAGGCACGGCCATCTTCGACATTGATGTGCAGGGCGGGCAGGCGATCAAGCGCAAGCACCCCGACGCGGTCCTGGTGTTCGTGCTTCCTCCTTCCATGGAGGAACTGGAGCGCCGCCTGCGCGATCGGAAGACAGATTCGGACGAGACGATCCGCCGCCGGATGCTGGCTGCTCGCTCGGAGATCGAGCGAGGGGTCGCGTCTTACGACTACGTCATCGTGAACGACGACATCGAACGGGCCTTTCAGGAACTCCGCTCGGTCGTGGTGGCGGAGCGGTGCCGGCGGGGGAGGGTGGACCTCTCGATGATGAAGCTGGAGAAGACCGCGTCTGAGCCCGGGCGCTAAGAAGGGGTGGGAATGTAGGGGTGGGGCAGCACGGTTCTCCTACATGCCTGGGCGCCGCAGGGGAATGGGCACCGGATAACGCGAGTGGCTAACTGGGTACTTGCGTTGATCGGGAAGTTGGTAGATAAGCCCCTCACTTCGCGGCCTTGAGCGGGTTTCCCGATCAAGCCGTGAGTTCGACTTCACGGTCGATGGGTGGAAATTCGGCGGGCGGTGGCGTAGTGGGTGGGTGATTCTGCTTCATGGGAAGCAGGGCCGGTGTCAGATCCTGAGCGGCGGAATGAAGCTGCGAAACAGGGTGTTGACACAGAACGCGGCGATGAAGTAAAAGCCGCGCCCCCTCGAACGGATCCGCATCGCGGAACTGGAAGAAGTTGAGGCGGAAACACAGTTGAATAAGTCAGCCGAAACCGGTTGACAGAGAAGGCGGCGGCGAAGTAAAAGCCGCGCCCCTCCTCGAAGCGAAAGAACGAAGCCACTGGGCGGGTTCAGAAG